>CACOVB010000064.1 GCA_902630555.1 uncultured SAR116 cluster alpha proteobacterium | reverse complement strand
ATTACAGTCTGATGTCACAGTTGCTTATGCTTTAAATAAAAAAGGAAATAATTTGAATGCTTTAGATTTAAAATCAAAGAATTATTTTAATACTTATCGTTATAGAGGTTTACCACCAACACCTATTTGTTACCCTGGAGAAAAAGCAATTTTAGCTGTATTATATCCCAATAACACAGATTATTTATATTTTGTTTCTGATGGGAAAGGAGGTCATAGGTTTTCAAAAAACTTTTCAGAGCATAAAAAAAATATCAAACTATGGATAAAGGATCTAAAAAACTATGGCAAAAATTAAAAAAGAAGGTGTTTTATTAGTTATATCCTCTCCTTCGGGCACTGGGAAAACAACTATTTGTAAAAAATTACTTGAGTATGATAAAAACATTCATCTTTCTGTATCTGTAACAACTAGAAAAAAACGTAAAAACGAAGTTGAAGGAATAGATTATTATTTTAGATCAAAAAAAGATTTTTTAAATTTAAAGTCTCAAAATTCTTTTATAGAAAATGCACTTGTTTTTGAAAATTATTATGGAACCTTGAAATCAGAAGTTTTAGAACAGCTGGAAAATGGTATTGATGTTCTTATTGATATTGATTGGCAAGGTACAAGACAAATTACTCAAGCAATGAAAGGGAATTTAATTAAAATATTTTTATTACCCCCAAGTATTGAAGAATTAAAAAAAAGGCTTAGTAGAAGAAATAGTGATAGTATCAAAGAAATAAATTTTAGAATGTCAAAAGCACTTAAGGAAATAAAACATTTTGATGAATACGATTATGTTTTGGTTAATGATAATTTGGAAAATACTTTTCAAAAAATTGTTAAAATTATAGAGGCTGAAAGATTAAAACTACCAAAACAACTTTATTTATCTGATTTTGTAAAAAAGTTAAATTTAACTTAGTGTTTTCTCAAAGCAAGCTCTAATTTACAAAATTCTTCTAAGGTCAAATTTTCAGGTCTAATATTGGGGTCTATATTTATTGAATTTAAAAATGAAGACCCACCCTCTTTTTTAAATATTGTTCTAAGCATTTTTCTTTTTTTTGTAAAAACAAACCTTGTTAATTCTTCCATTTTTTCAAAATCAAAGTTATGTTTTTTGTTCTCATATGGAATAAATCGTACTAAGCTAGACTGAACTTTTGGTTTTGGGAAAAATGCAGTGTCAGGTATATCAAATAAAATCTTTGCTTTGGTTTTAAGTTGAGTTATTACAGAAAGTCTACTATAAGGCTTTGATCCTGGTTTAGCAATTATTCTGTTTGCAACTTCTTTTTGAAACATCATGGTCAATTTACTAAATTGGCTTGAGTATTTTAGTAAATTAATAAGAATTTTTGTACTTATATTATAAGGAAGATTTGCAATAACTTCTCTTGAACCACTTCCTAATTTCCAAATTGGCAAACTTAAAGCATCTTTGTTATAAATTTCAATAGAATTATTTTTTTCTTTTAAGCTTTGAAGTAATTTTATTAAACTTTTATCTTTTTCTATTAAAATAATTTTATTTACATTTAATTTTAAAATAGATTTTGTTAAAGTTCCTGCTCCTGGGCCTATCTCTATTACGGTATTTGAAAGTGGTAAGGAATATTTCACAATTTTATCAGTTATATTTGAATCAAATAAAAAGTTTTGTCCTAATGATTTTTTGAATTTAAAATCATAACTTTTGAGCTGGTCTAAATTATTTGACATGCTTTTTATTAATAAGATCTTCTGCTTTGTTGATAGCTAAAATTAAACTATTTGGATTAGCTATTTTCTTACCTGCAATATCTAATGCTGTACCATGGTCAGGAGAAGTTCGAATAAAATCTAAGCCAAGAGTTGTATTTATTATATTACCTGAATAAAGAGTTTTTATAGGAATTAAAGCTTGATCATGATACATGCATACAGCTACATCATATTGTTTAATTTTATTTTTTTGAAATAACGTGTCACCTGGAAATGGGCCTTTAACATCTAAACCTAATTTTTCTAATTTTCTAATTGCAGGGTAAATCAGA
>CACOVB010000063.1 GCA_902630555.1 uncultured SAR116 cluster alpha proteobacterium | reverse complement strand
TTCCTTCTGACCTTAAATCTCTAGATTTTATTAAAGCTGTGAATTTTATTTGTTTATCATTTTTTTTAAACCATTCCGTTATTATAATTCCTCCAAAAGCATCAGTAGATTGGAATGGAGCAAATGATAAAACATCTAAGCTAGCTCTCCATAAAAAAGAATTGACATAAAATTTTTCTGATTGACTATCTCTATTTAAAAAATCTGAAATAGTTACTCCTTTTGAAGCGTCTTTACTAAATAAACCCGGTTTAGGTTTTTGTTCAACAGTTTCGTTGTTTGATGTACAAGAGTAAAGTGAAAATATGGATATAATAATGATAATGTATTTCATTTGTTCAAATATAGTATCATATTTATAAATGTAAAATAAAAAAAGGGGTAACTAAGTTACCCCTTTTTAAGTAATTACTAAATTGCTAGCTTAGAATGAAGCAGAAATAGTAAGTTGTGTTTTTGAACCAGAATCGTCAACTGCTGTTAATAATTCATTACCTCTCTTATAGTCATAGTCAAGGTATGTAACTTTAGCTGATAATCCTGGTGCAACAGTATAGCTAACTTCAGCTATGTTTGCAGTGTACTTCTCCGCTTGGCCAGCTGCAGTTTTGTCTGCATCATCAGTAGCTTCCATTGTAGATGCGCTGATTTTTACACCACCACCTAAATTGTAGCTAATGGAAATACCGTCAGCTGAACGATTATCACCTTGGTCTCCACCAACACCAATTGTTGATTCACCATGAGCAACAATTACAGATGCAGCACCCATAACAAGTTTAGCACCATAGTTACTTGACTCTGTCTCAGCAGATGCAACTCCATCGGAATTTGCTTTATTGTATCTGATATTTACAGAACCACCATTAATTGGCATTGTGTATGATGCACCCATAGCTGTCTGATCTGTAGACTGAGTAGCTGTACCACTATCCATAATTGAATAACCAGCTTGGAAACCACCCATGCTTGGTGTTATGTATGATAGCTTGTTAGCGTCAGTTGAACCTGATTCACCTGCTGTAGTTACAATTGAGCTACTTGAAGGAGCACCAGATAAATCTTCATCAATAAGATCATGTTCACCGATACCAAAGCTTTCGTTTATACTGTCTTTAAGACCTAAACGGACTGTACCAAAACCACCACCAATTTGTAAGTATGATTCATCCATGTCTGAACCAGCAGAATCAGCATCCATATCGTAGACACCTGTTAATGTTAATCCACTGTCAGTTTTGTTGGTAAATTTGATAGTTACAGTATTATCTGTTCCCATGCTATCACCATCAGTGGCAGCAATACCTGAAGATGTTGAAGTATATCTCCACTCAAATCCACCAGTTACAGATACATCAGCAAGAGCATATGATGATATACTTGCAGCGGCAACTAGAGTAGAAGAAGTTAAAAGTAATTTACGCATAACGTAATCCTCTCTATTAAAATTAAGTTGTTAAAACAACTCATATTAGTTTAATTTTCCCCTTGAAAATTAATAATATATATATACAAAGTAACTATTGGCATTTCCATAGTTTTTTTTGCATATTTGTCACATTTTTAATTTTTTGTGGTAATTTTGCAACAATATAAAATGTTATAAAATGAATGATATATATACAAAAAGACAAAATTTAATAAAAACAATAGAAAATTGCCACAAAAATTCCTTTTATTCGTCTCTTCCTGTGCCTAATTTAATTGCTGTTTCAAAACAACAGCCTGACAATAAAATTGAAGATGCCTTAAAAGCTGGTCACAGATTATTTGGCGAGAATAAAATACAAGATGGGATTAAGAGGTGGTCAAAACTTTTAGATATTCATAAAGATATAAAGTTACATTATATAGGTCATTTACAAACCAATAAAGTTAAAAAAGCTTTAAATTTTTTTGATGTTATTCATACTCTTGACAGAAAAAATTTAGCATTAGAAATATCAAAATATTTTACATCTACAAGTAAAACGCAGTCATTCATGATACAAGTAAATACTGGAAACGAGAAGAACAAATCTGGGGTTAGCTTAGATGAA
>CACOVB010000062.1 GCA_902630555.1 uncultured SAR116 cluster alpha proteobacterium | reverse complement strand
ATTTATTATTAAAAAATAAATTGTTAGTCTTTAAGAAGAAAATTTATAATTTTTTGGATAACATATAATAATTAAAAATTTTATTATGAGGTAAAGTATGAATCTTTTTAATTTAGATAAAAAAGTTGCTCTTATAACTGGTGGCAATGGAGGGATTGGTTATGCAATGGCAAAAGCCATGGGTGATGCTGGTGCAAACATAATTATCGCTGGTAGAAATAAAGATAAAAATACTCTTTCTGTTAATAAATTAAAAAATAGTAATATTGAATCAATGGCTATTGAGGTTAATGTTGATGACGAACTTTCTTGTCAAAATATGATTAATCAAGTTGTAGATAAGCATCAAAAAATAGATATTTTAGTAAATAATGCTGGAACAAATATTAGAAAAAGGCCTGAAGAATATTCATTAAAAGAGTGGACATCAATTATTAATACAAATCTTGTCAGTATGTTTATATGTTCAAAAGCTTGTTATGAACATTTTATAAAAAATAAATCTGGAAAAATTATTAATATTGGATCAATGCATTCTTTGTTTGGAGCTCCATTAGGAAGTGCTTATTCAGCAAGTAAAGGAGGAGTAGTACAACTTACTAAAAGTTTTGCTAATACATGGGCATCAAAAAATATTCAAGTTAATGCTGTCTTACCTGGATACATTGATACAGAATTAACAAAACAAGCGCGTTTAGATATTCCTGGTTTAGAACAAAGAGTTACTGAGCGCACACCTGCAGGAAGATGGGGAGATCCTAATGATTTAGGAGGTATTGCAGTATTTTTAGCATCAGAAGCATCCAATTATATTACAGGAACTGCAATCCCAGTTGATGGCGGGTATTCAATCAATGGTTAATCTTTACTTGAAATTTAAATTATTTTTAATATGTTTTTATTATGTCTGTTAATGTAGATGTAATAATTTATAAACCAACTAAGTCTGCGATGCAGTCAGGCTTGGCAACTAATAAATTTTGGATTTTAAAATTTATTAGTTATTCTAAAACTAACTTAGATCCTTTGATGGGTTGGTCTGGTAGCGATGATACTTCAAAGCAAATTGTTCTAAAATTTAACTCAAAAGAAGAAGCAATTGATTATGCTGATCTTCATTCATTAAAATATAGAATTTTAAATAATAATACTAAAACTATTAAGCCAAAATCTTATGCAGATAACTTTAGTTTTAAAAGAAAAGGTTTGTGGTCTCATTAAGAACTATTAATTATGGTGAGCCAGAGAGGATTCGAACCCCTGACCTATTGCTTAGAAGGCAATTGCTCTATCCAGCTGAGCTACTGGCCCACAATTAGTTTTTAGTTCAAAGCTAAATTAAATACAAGACATAATGTTTGATTTAAAATTTTAATAATAAATACTTCTACTATTGCATGTCATTTTAATTGGTATTTTACTTTTATCTTCAATGTCTAATCCAACGCTGAGTATTATTGGTGATAAAGTTGAGGTTACTTTATCTAAATTCCATGCGAAGTCTGTAGTTTTGTAAAAACTTTTATCTTCCCATAAAACGTAAGAACCACTTTTTTGCGCAAGTACATTTCCAATATATTTGAATTTTCCATTTATTCTCCGAAAAACTATGTCTGAGGTGTCGTTGTCATTTCGTGAAAAAATAAACTCGAATTTTTCATTATTTATTTTATTTATACAAATGAATCCAAAGTTTGGAAGTGTAACTTCATAAGATTTTGCAGAATTAACTGAAAATAGAAATAAAGTAGTAATTATGATTATTATTTTATTTTTTATCTTCATCTTTGATCACTTCATAATCACCTTCAATAATTTCGTCATTTTTAACATTTGTCTTCATAGTATTTTTATAATTTGAATTATTACTGCTTTTAAAATTAAATTCATTTCTTTGTCTTAGAGTGTTAATATTAAAAGTTTTTCTAAATAGGTTTGGAGTAATGAAAAGCAATCCTGGTAAACAAATTAATGTTGCTATTGACCAGTGCCATTCTAAGACATGTATCATTCCAAAAAAAGATCCAATATACAATGGGAGTATAACTTTAAAGTAAATTGAAATTATTGTTATTAAAAGAGCAACTATAGTTCCATAAAAAAATTGAATGCCTATAAAGCCCATTACTATGTTAAAT
>CACOVB010000061.1 GCA_902630555.1 uncultured SAR116 cluster alpha proteobacterium | reverse complement strand
AAAGATTAATGCAATTCCAGTATCAACATTTGAATATGCAAGAAAACAGGCTAAACTTTTAGACGATAATAAAAAAAATAATAAACCATTAGGTTGTTTGGCTGGTGTTCCAGTAACTGTTAAAATCAATACTGATCAAACCGGCTTTGCATCAACAAATGGCTTGAGATTAAACAAGTCTTTAATCGCACATAAAAATAGTACCGTAGTAGATAATTTAGAAAAGGCGGGTGCTTTAATTATTGGTAGAACAAATACCCCAGCATTCAGTATTAGATGGTTTACTAATAACTCACTTCATGGCCATACTTTTAACCCGCATAATAAAACTATAACACCAGGAGGATCCTCTGGGGGTGCTGCTTCAGCAACTGCTAGTGGTATAGGTTGTATAGGTCATGGGACTGATATAGCAGGTTCCATAAGATATCCTGCTTATGCATGTGGAATTCATGGAATTAGACCAAGTCTTGGTCGAGTTCCAATGATAAACTATTCTGCTCCTGATAGATATATTGGTGGTCAAATAATGGCTGTTTCCGGTCCTCTAGCAAGGTCAATTAAAGATTTAGAGTTGGGGTATGATGCTATGAGACAGTCAAATTATGACGACCCATGGTGGACACCCTTATTAAATGATTTGCCACCATTGAATAAGAAAATTGCATTGCTAAGTGAAATTAAAGGCATGAAAATCTCTAAAGAAGTTAAATTAAATCTATTAGATGTAGCAAAAAAATTAGAAAAAGAGGGCTGGATTGTAGATCAAGTAGTAGGACCAAACTTTGAAGAGATTGCCCATTATCAAGCTGTACTTTGGCTTGCTGAATTTAGGAGATCTTCTGGCAAAGTCATTTTTGATGAAAAAGATGAAGAAGCTATATTTGTTTTTGATCAAATGTCAAAAAAATGTCCTGACACCTCTATAGAAAAATTCATGGATTCACTTCAAAATAGAGCTACATTAGGACGCAAATGGGCGCATTTTTTTGATAAATACCCCTTGATATTATGTCCAATCTCGGGAGATCTTCCTTTTGAAGATCTTAAAGACACAAAGTCTGAAAAAGATTTTGATGAAGTTTTTACATCAATGCTACCACAAATTGCACCTCCTTATCTGGGTTTGCCCGGATTATGCTTTTCAAATCATGTTAATGAAAAGAAAATACCTATAGGTGTGCAATTTATTAGTAGAAAATTTAGAGAAGATCAGTTATTTAAAGTAGCATATGATTTAGAGAAACTTTTTCCAGAAATTAACCCCATCAATCCAAATTATTAGATGGAAGATTAATAAATGTTAAAAAAATCAGTCAAAATTACATATGCTGAACCTTGGTTGCCTCTTCATCACAGACTATTTATTGAAGTCGTTGAAACTTGCTCTGCACGATTTGCTTTAAAAAAAAGATACGATAATTATACAAAAAATGTTCAAAATAAAATTGGCAATGATTGTTGGGATTTAGCCCTAAATAGTTTAGGGGTCCAATTTCCAAATTTAAACTTACCAAAAAAAAATAAAAATAAAGGATTAATTATTGCAGCCAATCATCCATATGGCGTGACTGATGGAGTGATACTTTCCTGGTTAGCTTCACGATATGATTCTGATTTTAGAGTAATAGCTCATGGTATATTGCAAAAAGAACCATCGTTAGCACCAAATATATTACCAATCGATTTTAGCAATAATAAAAATGCAATGAGAAATAATGTTAATATTAGAAAAGAAGCAATAAATATTTTAAATAATAATGGAGTTATTGCGATATTCCCAGCTGGAGCAGTAGCTTGGTCTAGAAAAAGAGGTGAGCCTATTAAAGAAGAGTATTGGAAACCTATGATTGGTAAACTGTTAAACTCGTCTGTAGCAGATCTTTTGTTAATAAAGTTTAAAGGAAGCAACTCAAAAATTTTCCAGACAGCGTCTAGAATTAATCAAACAATGAAACAAAGTTTATACCTTTACGAAATTAAAAAAAGCTTGGATAAATACATTGATCTACAAATTTGTGAATTTATCCAGAACAAAAATTTACCAAATTTAAATGACAAAGAATTAGCGTTATTTCTTCAAAGTAAAATTGAAAAATTTATTTTCTAAATAACTCACCACTACTTTTTTTTAACTGAGGTGGAGCTGTTGGTCTATTCAAAAAAGCTGCAGCCTCATT
>CACOVB010000060.1 GCA_902630555.1 uncultured SAR116 cluster alpha proteobacterium | reverse complement strand
CCCAAAAAAAGTAAGTGCAGCTAAACTAAATCCAGCCGTCTCAGTTGAATCAATCGTTACATTAATGAATCTACCTAATATTTGCGCTATTATTGTTAACGCTATAACAGCTAAAAAAATGGCAGCGAGATAACCACTAAACAAGTATAATTTATCTAAAAAAGACCTCATGATTATCTCATTCTACCACTTAAGTTTATTTATCTCATTGCAAGATAACGGTCCAAAACAGCATTTGCTTCAGGACTTGCTTTTTTTCTCCACTCTTTCATCATAGCTTGACCAATTTCTTTCATCTTACTAATGACTCCATCAGGAGCATTTTTTGCTTTCATTCCATTTTTCTCAAGAACACCAATTTGAGCTTTAGTTGTAGCAGCGCTCATTTCCCATCCTCTCAGCTCAGCTTTTTTTGCGGCAGCTAAAATTCCACTTTGATCTTCTTTTGATAAGGCATTAAAAGCTTTATTTGTTACAATAACAGCATTTTTACTAAAAATTGCACCTGCATAAGTAAAATGTTTGGTATTGTCCCAAGCTTGAATATCAATACCTGTTTGAGGACTTGTAAACAATGCCTCAATTAGACCTGTAGAAAAAGCTTGAGGGATTTCTGCGAAAGGTAAAATAGTTGCATTAAAACCTAACATAGTTCCCATCTGTTGGGTTGCAGTAGAATAAATTCTTAATTTTTTACCTTTGAAATCTGAAACGCCATTTACTGGAGTTTTGGTATAAAAACCTTGCCCTGGCCATGGTGAAGTATAAAGTATTCTTAAGCCTTTTTTATTAAACAAATTTTGAAGATATTCATGTTTAACTTCCTTAAGCAACCACGCACTTGCGTAATCTGGCGCAATAAATGGTAACCCTGCCAAGATATACATTGGGTCTTCATTTCCATAAATTCCAAACCTAATTTCACCAATCGGTATTTGTCCTCTTTGTAATGATGTTTTTATTGCATCAAGCTTTATAAGAGTATCATTTGGATTTAAACTTATGTTAACTGATGTATTTGCTTTAACCTCATCAATAAATTTTATAATGTTTTGTGTATGAAAATTACTTTTTGGATAACCTGATGCCATTGTCCAATCAGCAGCATTAAGGTTAAAGCTCCAAAAGCTAATCATAAAAGATATTAATAAAAATTTTATTTTTTTCATGATTATGTCCCTTCTATTAAATTTTAGTATATATTAGTCTGTAAAATTTTTCTTAGAGAGTCAAAGTTAAGAAAATTAAAATACGATTTAAAGAATGACTAAAATTTGAACTTTTTATATTTTATAAGCTATAAGTTAGTGTCAGCCCAAAATTGAGCTATATCTTTTCTTCGCGAAACCCAAATCATTCTATTACCTTTAATATAATTTAATATCAAAAAAAGCGCATTTATTCTTCCCGGTCGTCCTATGATTCTTGGATGAAGACCGATGGACATCATATTACTAATATTATTTTGCCCTTCATAGATCAATCTATCAATCGTATCCTTACAATATTGAAAAAAATCATTTGAGTGAACGAAGCCACCATTTTGTTCAAATCTCATGTCATTAGTATCAAAAGAATATGGTAAAATTATAAACTTATTGTTATCTTTTTTTATCGAATATGGAAGATCATCATTGTATGAATTAGAATCATATAAAAAACCCCCATGTTCAATCAGTAACCTTCTTGTATTAACAGAAGTTGCAGATCTAGTATGCCAACCAATTGGAGCTTCTCCAACTAATTCTAAGATTGTATTATAACATTCATTTATAATATTTTTTTCATGTTTAACTGAAAAATTTGAATGAGTTTCCCATCTCACACTATGCGCTGAAATTTCATGCCCTCGTGATATAATTTCTTTTACTAACCATGGAGATTTTTTTAAAGCTCTAGAACAACAACTAAATGTCACTTGTACTTTAAATTGATCTAATAAGTGAAAAACTCTCCATATTCCAGCTCTTAAACCATATTCAAAATGGGACTCCATACACAAATCTACCGATTGATCAGATACAGGGTTTAAATTATTTTCATAAATATATTCATTCTTTTCATCACCAGATGACAAAGTAAGCTCAGCTCCTTCTTCGATGTTAACTACTATAGATAAAGCTACTCTTTTTCCTTCTGGCCAGACAAATTCAGGCTTTTTTGGTCCATATCCAAAAAAATTTCTATTTAAAAACTTATCTTTTGTCATATTCTCTATTTGTGTAACAAATAATTTGACAGAATTTTGTCTATGCCAACTGAAATTTTAGGGGGCAATTTTTT
>CACOVB010000059.1 GCA_902630555.1 uncultured SAR116 cluster alpha proteobacterium | reverse complement strand
ATTAATTATGTCATAAATAATTAATGCTCAAAATTTAATCATTAATGACACTATATTATATATTCTGACAATAAAAATAGCATTTACAACAATTTTGTATAATTTTACACGGGGGAGTTTTTTATGAAATTTTTATTGTCATTCTGTTTTTTTTTTCTTATTCCAAATTACGCATTTGCTGAAGTCAATTCTGGTGACACAGCGTGGTTACTAACATCTACAGCTCTAGTTTTATTAATGACACTACCAGGTTTAGCTTTATTTTACACTGGACTAGTTCAATCAAGAAATGCGGTCTCTGTTTTGATGCACCATTTCGCTATTGCATGCTTAGCATCTGTATTGTGGGTTGTTATATGTTATTCTTTAGCATTTTCTGAAGGAAATGATTGGATAGGTGGTATTTCAAATATATTTTTAACTAATCTCCAATATAACGATATAAATGGAACAATACCAGAAAGTACTTTTATTGGTTTCCAGATGACATTTGCAATAATTACCCCTGCTCTAATGATAGGAGCTTTTGTTGAAAGAATGAAATTTTTAGCCGTGATAATTTTTCTATCTTTGTGGATAATAATTGTGTACGCACCTGTAACACATTGGGTATGGGGAGGAGGAATTTTATCAAAATGGAATGTTTTAGATTTTGCAGGTGGTCTTGTTGTGCATGCTACAGCAGGTATTGGAGCCTTAGTAACTGCAGTAGTTATAGGTTCTAGAAGAAAATTTCCAACTTCTATTAATCCACCGCATAGTCCCGTTTTAACAATGATAGGCGCATCTATGCTTTGGGTTGGTTGGTTTGGATTTAATGGAGGATCTGCTCTATCAGCTGGGACAAATGCTGGAATGGCTATCTTAGTAACACATATTTCTGCTGCCATGGCAGCTATTGTTTGGATGATAATCGAATGGATTAGATTTGGTAAACCTTCACTTGTTGGCATTGTAACCGGAATGGTTGCCGGTTTAGCAACTGTTACTCCAGCTTCTGGGTTTATAGGAGTTCCTGGAGGGTTGATTTTAGGGCTGTCTGGCGGAATAATATGTTATTTTTCTGTTGATTTAATAAGATCTAAACTTAAAATTGATGATAGTTTAGATGTTTTTGCTGTACATGGTGTTGGAGGGATCTTAGGCACAATAATGGTATCTTTTCTTGCATTAGAAACTTTTTCTGGTGCGGGTTTAGCAGAAGAGATGTCAGTAAATTCTCAATTTTTAGCTCAATTATTTGGTGTAGTTTTAACCGTTGTTTGGACACTAATTTTTACTTATATCGCACTAAAAATAACTTCACTTTTTACTTCCTTAAGAGTGGAAGAACAAGAGGAGATTGAAGGTTTAGACTTACGTTCGCACGGTGAAAGAGCATATTATAACGATTAAAATAATTTTTATTGAAAATTATTTTTAAAATAGTTTAAAATTACATATTGATTAATTATGTATGCTATAAAAATTATACCAAATAAACGTAAAATGGATGATTGGTTTCTTTATAGAGATCCTGAAGAGCTAGTGGTACAATGTTGGAATGAAAAAGAAGATGCAGAAAATTTCATGAAAAGATTGAATTATGATCTTTGTGAAATTACTGAAGATATACCAGAAAGTGCTATAAGAAGGTATAATGAAAAAAGGAATACTGTAAAAAAAGATTAACTATCTATGGTCAGTGTTTTAAATTCAGCGCAAAAAAAAGAATTTGATCAAAAAGGTTTTATTTTAATTAGAAATTTTTTTGATAAAGAAGAAACGAGTTTACTTCAACAAGCATCTTACAAAGATAAAAATATTAAAAAGCATCTTTACGATAGAAAGGATTCTGAAGGATTAATAACAAAGATGGTAGCTTGGAACCATCCAGATGATAGTATTTATGGAACTGTAGCAAGATCCTATAAAATGGTAGATACCATGGAACATTTGTTAGGAGGTGAAGTCTACCATTATCATTCAAAAATCACCGCAAAAGAACCATTTGAAGGTGGTGCTTGGGAGTGGCATCAAGATTATGGATATTGGTATAACAATGGTTGTCTTTTTCCACATATGGCTAGTGCAATGATTGCTCTTGATAAATGTACTAAGACAAATGGTTGCCTGCAGGTGTTATCTGGATCAAATCAAATTGGTAGAATTGATCATGCACTATTAGAAAGTGGCCAAGTTGGCGTAGACTTAAGAAGAGTTGAAGAAGCTAAAAAACACTTAGATCTTATTTACTGTGAAATGGAACCTGGAGATGTTTTATTTTTTCATTGTAATACTCTTCATAGATCAGATAAAAATAATTC
>CACOVB010000058.1 GCA_902630555.1 uncultured SAR116 cluster alpha proteobacterium | reverse complement strand
GATACATGTTATGTCGATGCTATGGCTCTTAATTTGATCCGACAACCATGGGAATATGATGTAATGGTAATGGAAAACATATTTGGTGACATACTGTCAGATTTGGGTGGAGGCTTAGTTGGTGGCATGGGCATGGCGTCATGCGGGGAGATTGGTGATAATCATGGTTTATTTCAACCTGCCCATGGAAGTGCACCAGATATTATGGGTAAAAATAAAGCAAATCCACTTGCAACAATTTTAAGTGGATCACTGATGTTAGAGTATCTTGCTGATAAAAATAATTGTCCACAAGCAAATGAAGCTGCTTTAATGATTGAGAATGCTGTTGAAGAAGGTTTTAATAAAAATTTGTTAAGACCATTTGAATTTGGAGGAGATATGTCCACCACTGCGATAACATCTCAAATTTTAGATTTAATAAAATGAAGGAGGTTTTCATATGTTTGTAATAACCGTAGACTTTGAAATTAAAAATAAATATGTAAATGAATTTAGAAGTAGAGTTTTGCAACAAGCAAAAGATTCATTAAACAATGAAGAAAAATGCTTGATATTCGATGTATGTTATGATGAAAAAAATACAAATAAAGTCTTTCTTTATGAAATTTATCAAAATAAAGAAGCCTTTGATTATCATCTTAAAAGCGATCACTATTTAAGCTTTGATAAAGATGTAGAAAATTGGGTAACGAAGAAAATAGTTAATCAATTAATTAAACAAAACTAGTGAGGTTCAGATGCTTCTTGGGGTAATAGGTGATGACTTTACCGGCTCTTCAGATATAGCAAATAATTTAAAAAAAGCTGGAATGTCAGTTGGCATGTATTCAGGAGTGCCTGACAATAAAATGAAATTAAATAAGTATAATGCTGTTGTAATCGCTCTTAAGACAAGAACAATTCCAATAAAAAAAGCAATTTTAGAGAGTGTCAAAGCTCTAGAATGGTTAAAATCCAAAAAGTGTAAAAAAATAGTTTTTAAATATTGCTCTACTTTTGATTCAACGAAAAAAGGTAATATAGGGCCTGTTATTGATGCAATTATGAAAAACTTAAATGTAGACTTTACCATCGCTTGTCCATCGTTTCCAGACGCAGGAAGAACATTATATCAAGGCCATATGTTTGTTAATGGTGTACCACTCAATGAATCAGGAATGGAAAACCATCCGCTTACACCCATGACCGATCATAACCTCGTTAGATGGTTAAACTATCAAACAAATGGAAAAGTAGATTTAATAAATTCCGTCACAATCAAAGAAGGTGCTAAATCAATAAAAAAAAGAATAACTGAATTAAAAAAAAGTAATGTGAAATACGCAATTACTGATACTCTTGATAATCAAGATTTTGATTTAATTTGTAGTGGCACAGATAATTTAAAATTTCTAACAGGTGGCTCAGGTATAGCACTAGGTCTTCCAAAAGTTTTCAAGAAAAAAGGTATGCTTAAAAAAAGCAACTCTAAGTTACCCAATGTTAAAGGAAACACAATCATTCTTTCAGGCTCTTGTTCTTTGACAACTAACGAACAAGTTGAATTATATAAAAAAAGTAATCCTTCTTTGTTTATTTCACCAGAGGAATTAATTAAAAACGAAAATTATCACAATGAGATTATTGAATGGATATTGAGACATAGTAAAAAAAGACCACTTATTTATTCAACAGCTCTTCCTAAAAAAGTATCTCTTTATCAGAAAAAGTTTGGTTCAAAGATTTCATCTAAAATAGAATCACTTTTTCAAAAAATTATAAAAAAAATTTACAAGTATAATTTTAATAAAATTATATGCGCTGGTGGCGAAACATCAGGAGCCATCGTAAAAGCATTAATGATTAAAGAACTTCAAATTGGTGAAGAAATTTCAGCAGGTGTACCTGTAATGTGGGAGCCAGAAAAGAATTTTAAAATTACTTTAAAATCAGGAAACTTTGGGCAAAAAGATTTTTTTTCTAGAGCTTTAAAAAAACTATAAAATTATATTTTTTTGAATTTTGAAAGCGCTTCTATAAATGTTAAACCTTTCTCCATTTCTAACATTGCTTGATTATCATCAGAGCTAAATTTTTCAGCATTTGAAATTACATTTTCTAACTCTTCTAGAGGAATGCAAAGAACTCCTGTTCCATCAGCTACAATTATATCACCTGTTCTCACCTTCACTCCAGAACAAATAATTGGTTCCCCAATCGATAAAACTTTTATCCTAGTTTTTCCTGGAGTTGGTACCATATGCTTTGAAAAGGCAGGAAAGTTAAACTCAATTATTTCCTCCCTATCTCTTATCCCTCCATCAACGACTAATCCACCA
>CACOVB010000057.1 GCA_902630555.1 uncultured SAR116 cluster alpha proteobacterium | reverse complement strand
TGTACCAGGTACTGACATAGTAGTCCCATTTAGAAATAAAGTTGCAAGATTAAGATTAAAGTCAGACAGAAAACTTCAACTAAGAGCAAATCCAAAATATCCAGCCATTAGATATGATGGAATGTTTGTTGATGTGAAAGAAAATGTTATTCTTGAAGCGGACTGCACGACTTCACCGAGACTTAAAGGAATATTTAAATCAATGAAAGATCAATTTAAAAATTAAAAGGAGATATAATTGTCTAACCTACCTAATGACCCACTTTTAAATATAAGTATAAATTCTTTTGCTAAAAAATTAAGAAAAGGTGAAATTAACTGTGAGCAAATTGTAACGTCTTATTTAAATAGAATAAAAGCCGTAAATAATAAATTGAATGCTTTTATTTTTATTGATGAAAGAAAAGCTATTAATAACGCAATCGCTATTGATAAATTATTAGAATCAGGAGTTGACCTAGGTCCTCTAATGGGTTTGCCAGTAGCGATAAAGGACATTTGTTCTGTTAATAATATGCCGACAACAAACGGATCTATAGTTAATTCCGATGACATTACTGGTAAAGAAGGGACTCTTGTAAAAAGACTTAAAGAATTAGGATGCGTTGTTATAGGAAAAACGCATACAGTCGAATTTGCGCTGGGAGCAACTGGCCTAAATAAACATAGAAGTACACCATGGAACCCCTGGGATTTAGAAACTCATAGAATTCCAGGTGGATCAAGTAGTGGCTCTGCAGTCGCAGTTGCATCTGGTTTAGTACCATTTGCGATTGGAACCGATACCGGAGGATCCGTAAGAATACCAGCATCTTTAACGGGCGTTGCTGGTTTAAAAACTACAAAGGATGTTTGGCCTACTGATGGTATTTTTCCACTTTCACCTACACTTGACACTCCAGGACCATTAGCAAGGTCATTCGAAGATATTAAAACTATATTTGAAACTTATGGATCTGGTGTAGCAAAAGATTTAGGACCCATTCATATTAGTAATCTTAAGTTAGCTAAATTAGGTAAACCTTTCACAGATGATCTGGATGAAGAAGTTCAAAATGCCTATGAAAAAATTTGTGAAAAATTAAAAGAAAAAGGGGCTACCTTAATTGAACTAGATATTCCTGAAGCTTTGGAAAGAGTTAATCTTTTCCCACCAATAGTAGGATCAGAGATTATCTATGCTTTTGGAGAAAAAAGGTTTTTAGAGAATTGCGATAATATGGATCCTGTTACAGCTAAAAGAGCTAAGGTGGGATTAGATGTTAAATCGGCAGACTATTTAAAATTCAAAAATAGATTAAAAGAATTAGAAATAATGGCTTCAGACTTCTTTAAGGATTATGATGCTTTGATTTCTCCAACTACAGTAATGAGAGCAATGAAGGTTGAAGATTGTGAAATAAACGGAAAACTTCATGATAGAAGTTTACTTTCTTCTGCCAACACTCAACCAGGAAACTTATTTAACTTATGTGGTATAAGCTACCCTATTCAAAAATATTGTAATGACTATAAAAGTGATACTTGCTTACCAGTAGGTCTACAGGTTTTATGTGCTAATGGAAATGATAGCAAGGCAATAGAGATAGGAATAGCACTTGAAAAAGAATTTGGTCAGCCAGAGTTCCCAAATTTAGATAATTTTTAATTTATTTAACTTGAAAAAAAATTAAATTTTATTAAATATTTCATAAATCTGAACTTCCATCGAGGATATAATGAACTTATTAGAAGCAAAAAACTTATACAAGTCATTTGGTAATATCAATGCTGTTTCAGATATTAGCATTTCACTAGATGTTGGAGAGGTTATCGGTTTTCTAGGACCAAACGGTGCCGGTAAATCGACAACAATGAAAATGCTTACTGGATTTCTTGAAGCTGATTCTGGATCAATTGAAATTAAAAAAATTGATCTTTCAAAAGATCCAATCAATGCAAAATCTATTATCGGCTATCTACCAGAAGGTGCTCCATCCTATTCAGATATGACTGTTAAATCATTTTTATATTTTGTTGGTAAAATGAGAGGCTTAAAAGATGAACTTCTTGAAAAAAGATTAGAAACAATGCTTAAAGATATAAATCTTTCAGAGGTTCAAAATCAAATAATTGAAACATTATCCAAAGGGTACAAAAGAAGAGTTGGAATTGCACAAGCTTTAATTCATGATCCTGATATCTTGATATTAGATGAGCCAACGGATGGATTAGACCCAAATCAAAAATTTGAAATGAGAAAACTAATTAAATCAATCTCTAAAAATAAAGGAATTATTATTTCGACTCATATTCTCGAAGAAGTTGAAGCTGTATGTTCTAGGA
>CACOVB010000056.1 GCA_902630555.1 uncultured SAR116 cluster alpha proteobacterium | reverse complement strand
CTTTAACAGAACTTGTAACAAATGCTATTACCCATATGTCTTTTCTAGGATATTCAACTAAAACCACTTCTTTAAAACTTTTAGAATTAGTGGACATGACAGTTTCCATAATTTGCTTTATTGATGAATATACAGTTCTAATTACTGGTGTTTTAAATAAAATCATTTCACCAAGCTTTAGTAAATTTCTTCCAATCAATCCTGGTGTAATTGCACCAATTAAAGTTATAACAAAAATTACAATTACCAAACCTAAGCCAGGAATTTGAAATGGTAACGCTTTTCTAAAATCTAAATATTCAGGCAAGAGGTTTGCAACTTTGACATCAATAAAAGTGATTACAAGCCAAGTGACATAAATTGTAATTATTATCGGAGCAGTTACTAATAGACCTGTTAGAAAAAAACGTCTAAAATTAGATAAAATTGATACATTTGTATTCGGTTGATTATTTAAATTAGTCATACTACTTTACTATATTAAATGTATACACAATAAGTATGAAAAAGTTAACATTAAAAGAATTAAATGAATTAAATAAACTGAATTCACTAAATAAGTTATTAAAAGTAATTGAACTTTTAAGACATCCTCAAAATGGATGCCCTTGGGATATTGCACAAACTTTTGAATCATTAAGTAATTTTCCAATCGAAGAAGCTTATGAGTTACAAAATGCAATAAATAATAAAGATATAAAAAATATTAAAGAAGAATTAGGAGATTTGTTACTTCAAGTAGTGCTTTTTAGTCAAGTTAGCAAAGATAATAATATGTTTTCATTTGAGGAAGTTTGTAATGAAATTACAAAAAAAATTATTAGACGACATCCGCAAATATTTGATGTCAATTATAATCAAAATGATACTCCAAAAGACACATGGGAGAAAATTAAATTAAAAGAAAAACAAAATAAAAAAGATCAATTTAACAGTATATTAGATGACATTCCTAACAATTTACCTCCACTTCTAAAAAGCTTAAAAGTTCAACAAAAAGTGAGTTTGATGAATTTTGATTGGAGTGATTATTTAGGTCCGTTAAATAAAGTAGAAGAAGAATTAATTGAAGTAAAAAAATCATTACAGATTAACAATAATTTAGAAAAAGTTGAAGAAGAGATTGGTGATTTATTATTTTCTGTTGTAAACCTTGTGAGACATTTAGATTTAAATCCAGATCTAGTTGTAGAAAAATCAATAAAAAAATTTAAAAAAAGATTTTTAAATATTGAAAAAACTCTTCAAAAAAATAATATTAAAATTAACTCTAAAAACATTCACCAATTATGGAACGATGCAAAAATTAAAGAGGAATTGAATAATGAATGATTTACAACAAACTATTCTTATTACTGGAGCTACTTCAGGATTTGGAAAAGAAACAGCTAAAATTTTTATTAAAAATGGATGGAAAGTAATAATTACTGGTAGAAGAGGTAATAGACTAGAAAATCTAACAAAAGAATTAGGTGAAAATTGCCTTCCACTTTGTTTTGATATAACTGATAGAGTTGCTGTAAAAAAAGAAATAGAAAATATTCCTCCAGATTTTTCAAATATAGATGTTTTATGTAATAATGCTGGCTTAGCTCTAGGATTAGAAGGCGCAGATGAAGCAAATTTAGATGACTGGGACAAAATGGTCGATACAAACATTAAAGGCTTAATCTATGCCACAAGGCAGGTTTTACCCAAAATGGTTCAAAATAAAAGTGGACATATAATTAATATAGGTTCTGTGGCTGGATCATATCCATATCCAGGGGGGAATGTTTATGGAGGAACTAAAGCTTTTGTCAGTCAGTTTTCCTTAAACCTCAGGGCAGATTTGGTTAGTAAAGGGATTAATGTAACATCAATAGAGCCTGGCTTAGCTGAAACAGAATTCTCATTAGTTAGATTCAAAGGTGATAATGAAAAAGCTAATAAAGTTTATGAAAATACAAATTTTATCAAACCTGAAGACATAGGTGAAACTATTTACTGGGTTGCAACTAGACCAAAAAATATTAATATTAATAGGATTGAAGTAATGGCAGGTTTGCAAGCATTCAACCCATTTAATATTATAAAAAAATAATTAATTAATATTTAATTTACTTTTTACATGTTTCCAGTGTTGAATGTTTTTTGCGGCTAATATTGGCCCCTTAGAAAAAACATTGTATGGAGATGCATTGTTAAACATCAAAACTTCACCACCTGCCTCTTTTGTAATTAAAGTCATAGGCGAGTGATCCCAAGCAGTAACTCTACCATGAAAAATGAAATCTACTTCATTATTTGCTAACATTAAAGTTTCGACACCTGCACTTCCAATAAAATATCTTTTAAAGTTAGAATTAAATTTTTCTAAAATAATTTTTCTAGTAATTTCAGGTATTCCTTTTGTTCCACCTGTTGCAAAGTTAATTAATTCTTTATTAATTTTTAATTTGCAAATCTCATTGGTATTCAAATCTAAAACCTTCGAACCAAAATTTTCAAACGAACTAATATATTTTTTGATCAGTGGATAATATATAAAACTTGCAATTG
>CACOVB010000055.1 GCA_902630555.1 uncultured SAR116 cluster alpha proteobacterium | reverse complement strand
AGACTTCAATATAAATACAGAAAATGTAGATGAGGAGATTGCAAATATTCCTGGTCCACAACTTGTAGTTCCTGTAACAAATGCAAGGTATTCTATAAACGCAGCTAATGCTCGATGGGGTAGTTTATATGACGCACTATATGGTACAGATTTCATATCTGAAGAAAATGGTTGTGAAAAGGGAAATGGTTATAACCCAAAAAGAGGTGAAAAGGTTATAGCTTTTGCTAAAGAGTTTTTAGATAAGTATTTTCCTCTCTCAAATGGATCTCACACAGAGGTTACAAATTATTCTGTGATAGATAATGAGTTAACAATTCAACTATCAGATAATACTGAAACAAATTTGAGAGAAAGTAATAAATACATAGGGTTCCATAAAGTTAATGAAGATATTTATGAAGTTCTTTTAAAAAATAATAATCTTCATGTTATTTTATCATTCGATAAAAATTCCTTAATTGGATCAAGTGACAAATCTTCTCTTCAAGATGTTATTCTTGAATCTGCAATAACCACTATCCAAGATTGTGAAGACTCTGTAGCTGCTGTAGATGCCGAAGATAAAGTCTTAGCCTATAAGAATTGGCTTGGTTTAATGAAAGGAGATCTTGAAGATACTTTTGAAAAAAATGGAAAAAAAATTGTAAGAAAACTTAATAAAACAAAAGTTTTCAAAACAAAAAATGGGGAATTATATTTATCGGGGTTGTCCTTAATGCTTATTAGAAATGTCGGGCATTTAATGACAAATCCAGCTATTATTTATTCTGAAAATAAAGAAATACCTGAAGGAATTATGGATACAGTAATTACTACTATGATATCCATGTTTGATCTTAAAAGTGGAAAGAACAACTCTAAAACTGGCTCTGTATATATAGTTAAACCTAAAATGCATGGCCCTGAAGAAGTGGCTTTTACAATTGAATTATTTGCTGCAGTTGAAAAAATGCTTGGATTACCAAATAATACTATAAAAATTGGTATCATGGATGAAGAAAGACGAACTACAATAAATTTAAAAGAATGTATTAGGCATGCTAAAGAACGTCTAGTATTTATCAATACTGGATTTCTAGATAGAACTGGAGATGAAATACATACCGCCATGGAAGGTGGCCCCATAATACCCAAAGCAGAAATAAAAGGTGCTGAATGGATAAACGCTTACGAAAAAAATAATGTTTTAATAGGACTAAAATGCGGTTTATCTGGCAAAGCACAAATCGGAAAAGGTATGTGGGCAATGCCAGATCTGATGAAAGATATGTATGAACAAAAAATACAACATCCTAAAAGTGGTGCAAATACAGCATGGGTTCCAAGCCCTACAGCTGCTACTATACACGCTCTTCACTATCATGAAGTTGACGTATTTGAAGAACAGAAAAAAATAAATAATCAAAATAATAACTCTGACCTTCAGTCAAAAATTCTTACTCCTCCAATTGCATTTGGATATAACTGGTCTCCAGAAGATATAGAAAGGGAAATAGATAATAACTCTCAAGGAATTTTAGGTTATGTTGTAAGATGGGTTGATCAAGGTGTAGGTTGTTCAAAAGTTCCTGACATTAATGATGTAGGTTTAATGGAAGATAGAGCAACATGCAGAATTTCTAGCCAACATTTAGCTAACTGGTTACATCATAACATTATTACCAAAGATCAAGCCATCGCATCATTAAAAAAAATGGCTCAAATTGTTGATAAACAAAATGAAAATGATGCTAATTACAAAAAAATGGCTGATAATTATGATGGTTCTCTTGCTTTCCAAGCAGCTGTAGACCTTGTTTTTAAAGGCACTACAAATCCCTCAGGTTATACTGAGCCAGTACTTCATGAACGAAGGCTAGAATTAAAGAGTTTAAGCCGTTAGTTTAATTGTATTTCTTAAATGGTCTATTGGTATTAATCTACCAGATCTATTTATATGCCAAAATGTCCAGCCATTACAAGCAGGTAGACCTTGTAATGCCGCGCCTACGGAATGAATAGACCCTTTATTATCTCTTGAAATTAAACTTCCATCGGCTCTCACTCTTGCAGTCCATCTTTTTCTCAAATCTGTTAGAATCTCACCTGGAATTATAAGACCTTTTTCTATGAGTGATCCAAATGGAATTCTTTTCACCTTCCCTTTTGGAGGTATTTGAATTAAATCAACATGTTGAATTTTTTTGGTATTATTTATTCGATATTGAGCTGAGGTTACATAGTTTAAATCTTGCTCAATGCCTATAAAATTTCTATTTAACTTCTTTGCTACAGCTCCAGTCGTTCCTGTACCAAAAAAGGGGTCGAGTATAGTATCATTAACATTTGTGCTAGCTAACAAAATTCTACTTATTAAACTTTCAGGTTTTTGAGTAGGATGTATCTTTACACCATCCTCATTTTTTAATCTTTCTTTACCATTACAAATAGGTAGTTTCCAATCAGATCTCATTTGTAAATCACCATTAAGAGATTTCATGGATTCATAGTTGAAAGTATATTTTGAGTTTTTATTTTTTGAAACCCATATCATAGTTTCGTGAGCATTTGTAAATCTTTTTCCACGAAAATTAGGCATTGGATTACTCTTA
>CACOVB010000054.1 GCA_902630555.1 uncultured SAR116 cluster alpha proteobacterium | reverse complement strand
TTTTCACCAAGTAAAAAACCACTAATTTGTTTAAAACCATTATTTACAAGAATGTTTTTAATTTGTTGGTTAATTTTAGTTCCTTTAGAAAGCTTAACTTTTTTTCCATTTTTAATAACAAAAATATTTTCTGGTAATATGTAACCAACACATTTTTGTATTTGAACAGTTTTAAATATCATTTAAGCAATATCTCAATATTTGGTCATAATATATATGATAAATTACTTGACGTAAATCTAAGTTAGTTATATCACAAATATATATTAATGGGGCTGTAGCTCAGTTGGGAGAGCGGGTGCTTTGCAAGCATCAGGTCGTCGGTTCGATCCCGTCCAGCTCCACCATTAAACATAATTTGTAGAGAGAAAAAAATGGCTGTTCCTAAAAGTAAAATAACCAAGTCAAGACGTGGAATGAGAAGATCTCACGATGCTATTGACAATGATGTATATGTTGAAAATAAGGATACTGGTGAGTTACATCGTCCTCATCACATTGATTTAAAAACAGGTATGTATAATGGGAAACAGATATTAAAAATCAAAACAAAAAATTAATATTTTCTTTAATTTAATAATATTAAAATATTTCCTTTTGATATTTGATATTAGGTGACGGGTATGAGTGATAAAAAAAAAATTTCCAAAAATCCAATGTTTAACATTGGTGATATTGTTAAACATAGAATATATCCATTTAGAGGTGTTATTGTTGATGTTGACCCAGAGTTTTCTAATACAGAAGAGTGGTATCAATCAATTCCAGCAGATCTAAGACCTTCAAAAAAACAACCATTTTATCATTTAATGGCTGAAAATTCTGAAACATTTTATTCTGCGTATGTTTCTCAACAAAACATTATCATGGATAGTGATAATGGTCCAGTTGATCATCCTGATCTTGAACAAATGTTTAGTGGGATCCAAAAAGGTAAATATTTATTAAAGCCTCAGGTTAGGAATTAATTATTTATTAATGGTTCTTTAATTAATGTTATACAATATTATATATACATATATATAAAATAATCTAAGATCATTAATATTTTCAAATAAGGTATATTAGAGTGGTAGCAACAACTGAAACTATTAACCAAGTAAAAACAACTACAGATAAATACAAATATGGATTTTCCACTAACATTGAAGTTGATAAGGCTCCAAAAGGGCTGAATGAAGATATTATAAGATTTATTTCTGAAAAAAAAGACGAGCCAAAATGGATGTTAGATTGGAGATTAGAAGCTTTTAAAAAATGGAAAAGAATGGAAAAGCCTAATTGGGCAAAAGTTTCTTTCCCAGATATAGATTTTCAAGATATTTATTACTATGCTGCTCCAAAAGCCAAAAAGAAGTTAAATAGTTTAGATGAAGTTGATCCTGAACTATTGAAAACCTATGAAAAATTAGGTATCCCTCTAAATGAACAAAAAATGTTAGCTGGTGTTGCCGTTGACGCGGTTTTTGATTCTGTTTCTGTGGCTACAACTTTTAGAGAAAAACTTTCAGAAGTTGGAGTAATTTTTTGTCCAATTTCCGAAGCAATAAAAAATCATCCAGACTTGGTAAAGAAATATATTGGTTCTGTAGTACCAGTAACTGATAATTATTACACAGCACTTAATTCTGCAGTTTTTACTGATGGTTCATTTGTATATATTCCAAAAGGAGTTAAATGTCCTATGGAATTATCTACTTATTTTAGGATTAATGAAAAAAATACTGGTCAATTTGAAAGAACATTAATAGTTGTTGAGGATGAAGGTTATGTCTCTTATTTGGAAGGATGTACAGCTCCACAAAGAGATGAAAATCAATTGCATGCTGCTGTAGTCGAACTAGTTGCTATGAACAAATCACAGATAAAATACTCAACTGTACAAAATTGGTATCCAGGAGATGAACAAGGTAGAGGTGGAATATATAATTTTGTAACTAAAAGAGGTAAATGTTTAGGTAAAAATTCTAAAATATCTTGGACACAAGTTGAGACAGGCTCTTCGATTACGTGGAAGTACCCATCTTGTATACTTGTGGGGGATAATTCAATTGGAGAATTTTATTCAGTAGCAATTACTAATAATGCTCAACAGGCGGATACTGGTACTAAAATGATACATATTGGTAAAAATACAAAATCTACAATTATTTCAAAAGGTATTTCGGCAGGAAAGTCACAAAATACATACAGAGGACAAGTTCAAATACAAAAAGGTGCTTACAATGCACGTAATTTTACTCAGTGCGATTCTTTACTCATTGGTGACACCTGTTCAGCACATACTGTACCTTATATTAATCAACATGTATCAAATGCTAAGGTTGAGCATGAGGCAACTACTTCAAAAATATCAGAAGACCAACTGTTTTATTGTATGCAAAGGGGTCTAGATGCTGAGCAAGCAACTTCTATGATTGTTAATGGATTTTGTAAAGAAGTCATGAAAGAACTTCCTATGGAATTTGCTGTTGAGGCTCAAAAATTATAGGAATTAGTCTAGAAGGTTCAGTAGGGTAAAGCCTTATGCCTATACTTGAGATTAAAAATGCTGAATTAAGCATTAATAATAAAAAGATATTAAAAGGATTATCATTAAACGTAAATGAGGGAGAAACTCATGCGATTATGGGGCCAAACGGATCTGGAAAAAGTACGCTTTCATATATGTTAGCCGGAAGAGATGGCTATGAATTAGATAATGGAAGCATTACACTTGATAATATTGATCTTACTCTACTTTCACCAGATGAAAGGTCAAATTTAGGGCTGTTTTTAGCTTTCCAATATCCAGTAGAACTACCAGGTGTATCAAGCACAAATTTTTTAAGAGAAATTTTTAACTCTAGAAAAAAATATTTAGGT
>CACOVB010000053.1 GCA_902630555.1 uncultured SAR116 cluster alpha proteobacterium | reverse complement strand
AATCATCATAATGATCAAAATTATCAAAATTATCCCAATTTTCTTTTACTCCATCAACTTTAGTTTGATCTGGACGCAACAAAGCTTTTGATAATTGTAAATTATATGGAGGGTCTGCAAAAATGAGATCAACAGAATTTTCAGGAATTTCTTTTAATATTTCCAGAGAGTTTCCATGAATAATTGTATTTTTTATTTTTTCTATATTCATTGTTTATATCTTGTTGATAACTGCTTAGTATAATGTGATAAAATTATAAAAATTTAATCAAGTCAACAGTTTATAATGTAGTAAAGTTTAACTAACAAGATATAGATTTTTTTTTTCACTAATTACAAAATATTGTATTAATAGGCTTAAAATTTCTTCTATGAATTTTGGTTATTCCGTGTTTTATTATCATATCTCTATGCTCTTTTGTTCCATAACCCACATTATTTTTAAAATTATAATATGGATAGAATAAGTGCTGTTGATACATTATGGCATCTCGAGTCTCTTTTGCTATGATACTAGCGAGAGCTATAGACATTACTTTTGAATCTCCTTTAACAATACAATAAATTTTAATTCTATTTCTAATCGGAGCAAATAATTTTTCAAACATATCAAAACTTGAAGTCCTATTTCCATCTAAAAATATGTCAAAAAATAGATTTTTATTAGTATTAAAACTTAAATTTTGAACCATTAAGACAACCGCCCTGAGTGCTGCTAAGTCATTACTAGCATTTATTCCGAAATTTTCAATTTCATTTACTGTTGAACATCCTATAGCGCTTTTAGAAAAAGTTGACGAAGATACTAATATTTCTCTTCTATGCTTTTTACTCATTTTTTTTGAATCATTGATTTTTGGTAAATTATTAAATTCTGAAGGATAAATATATGATGCACAACTCAAAACTGGTCCTGCCCAACAACCTCTTCCTACTTCATCAACTCCTATCAATACTCTTTCGGAATTATGAAGATATTTTTTTTCTTCAAAAAGGTTTGGTACTTCATTTAAAGTTTTATGTTTCATTCAATCTAGGCATGATTTCAACAAAATTACATGGCTTGTGTCTAATATCTAATTGAAATTTTAATATTTCTTCCCAAGCGTCTTTACAGGCTGATGGAGAACCAGGTAAACAAAATATGTATTTTCCACTCTTTGTTCCTGCAAAAGCTCTACTTTGTATTGTAGAAGTGCCAATTTTTTTATAAGAAATAAATCTAAATAATTCACCAAAACCATCAATCTTTTTATCAAAATAAGTTTCTAAAACATCTACTGTAATGTCTCTACCTGTTAATCCTGTTCCACCTGTCGTTATAATAACATCTAAGTTTTTATTATTTGTCCATTTGTTAAATATAGATAAAAGTTCTTTAGGTTCGTCTTTAACAATATCTCTTGAGATGCATGTATGACCACAATCTTCAACAAGTTTTCTTAAAGTTAATCCTGATTTATCATTATCAAAGTTCCGACTATCTGAAATTGTTAATATAGCTATATTTATTCCAAAAAATTTTATTGATTTATCAATCATTTTTTAATTCGTATTTTGGGATACTTCCACTAGCTAATTTAAATATCAAATCAGGTTTTTCGTTTAATCTTATTTTATAAATCCATAAATTCGTGAGTACTAATTTTATATAGTTTCTTGTTTGTCTCGCAGGCAGTGTTTCAATCATAAAAATAGGATCAATTTCATTTTTATAAAAGTTTTTTGACCACTTACTAAAATTACCCGGGCCAGCATTATAAGAAGCTAACATTTTACTAACATCATTTTTAATAATATCTAGATTTAAAAGAAATCGTATATATTTAGATGCTACATATAAATTTTTCTCTTCATTATATAACATTTCTTTTTTTCTATATGCCCTATCTTTCATTATAAATGAAGCTGTTGAAGGTAAAACTTGCATTAAACCTAAAGCATTGGCATAACTCTTAGCTCTAGGATTAAAACCAGATTCTTGTCTTGAAATTGAAAATAAAAGAGATTTATCTTTTATTGGTAAAGATGTTAAATTCCAATCTGGAACTGGATACAAGCCACCAAGAAGGATTTTGTTATGATCGTTTCTTAAAATGGCGGATAATCTAAAAGCGAAACCAGGCATATTATTTTTAGATGCAAAAGATATAATTTCTGGATATTCTTTTTCATTAAAGTTGAAAATTATTTTTCTAAATTCTCTTGACGCTTTATGATACTGAGAAACTTGTATTAATGCTAAGATTCTCTTTCCGGCATTTAATGATTTCAATTTCTCAATAAATTGTTTCGATATGTTTTCTAATTTAAAGTCATAATTATCTTGATAACCTAATGTAGCTTTACTAAGAGTCGAATAAAAAGTTCTATCATGTTTAATTGACTTATATAAATGTTTGTTAACATTTTTATATTCACCTAAATGGTAGGCAACCTTTGCTGACCAAAAACTTCCAGCCGATAAAATACTCTCTGGACCATCTTCTAAATTGGAAAGATTATTAAAAAACCATTTAGATAGTGTGAGATTTTCTAATCTCCAAGCAGCTAAACCACCAGACCAAAAAGCTAATGCATTTTTATGCCCAGATAAACTTATTGATATTCTTGCTTGTCTTAAGCTTTTTTCATCTTTTTTAAAAATAAAATATGCATGAGCAAGTTCCGCTCTCAACTGAGCTAATTCTTGAGATGTTAGTTTCTGTTTTGTTTTTTTGATGATAATAAATTATCAACATAGTCCAAATTTTTTCTTCTAATAGCTCTTCTTACTTTTATTGAAATTATAAAAGAGTCTCTTTTATATTTTGACTTTGCAAGAGGAAAGGTTGGTTTAATTAAATCTTTAGATATATTTCCATAACCATTCAAAAAATTCCCACTCGGCTTTTTTGGTGACTTTGATTTAGTTGGTTTTCTTCTGAGAGCAATTC
>CACOVB010000052.1 GCA_902630555.1 uncultured SAR116 cluster alpha proteobacterium | reverse complement strand
AAGTACATCAGGAATCATATATTTATTTTATACAACAAAAGACTTTCCTCTTTTTTTAAATAACTCCTTATTTTTTGAACCAATCAAAACATATTCTATTAAAGTTATAGAAAAAAATTGTTAATTTTATTTAAGGTATTTTGTTGAGGAATTAATGACTAAACTTAGAGAAGAATGTGGCGTTTTTGGTATTTTTGATGCAGAAGAAGCATCAGTATTAACTACACTTGGTCTTCATTCTCTTCAACATAGAGGACAAGAAGGTGCAGGGATTGTTTCTTATAATGGAAAAAAATTTTATAACATTAGAAAACAAGGTCTAGTTGGTGATAATTTTAATAACAATGAGGTTCTATCCAATTTACCTGGAAGACATGCTATAGGTCATGTTAGATATTCTACAACTGGAGAGTCTAAAGCTGAAAATTTAGATAACAGTCAAAACATAGAAAACTTATCAAATCAATTGAATGAGAGAGGATATTCAATTGATATTTTGATAAACAATGCGGGTGTTACAAGAGATAATTTGTTTTTAAGAATGAAAGAAGATGAATGGTCATATGTAACGAATATTAATTTACATTCTACCGTTTTTCTAACTCAAAAAATTATAAAAGGAATGATTAAAAGAAAGTCTGGTAGAATTTTATTTATCACTTCGATAATTGGTCATTCAGGAAATCCTGGACAATCTAATTACTCTGCTTCAAAAGCAGGACTTGCAGCTTTTTCAAAATCTATAGCATCTGAGGTGGCTAGTAGAGGAATAACAGTTAACTGTATTGCTCCAGGATTTATAAAAACACCTATGACTGACAAATTGTCTGAAGATCAACAAAATCAAATTCTTAAAAATATTCCTGCTTCTAGATTCGGATTGCCAAGTGATGTTGCGTCTGCATGTATATATTTGTCTAGTGATGAGGCAAGTTTTGTAACAGGCTCCACAATTCATGTGAATGGTGGAATGGGTATGTTTTAAAAATTAAATTATCTTCTTGGCATAATTTATCAAATATGTTACAGCAAAATCTTTAATATAGTGAGGATACAAATGAGTGACATTGAAAATAGAGTTAAAAAAATTGTAGTAGAACATCTTGGCATCGATGAGAGTAAAGTTGTTGAGACGGCAAGTTTTATTGATGATCTAGGTGCGGATAGTCTTGATACAGTTGAGCTTGTAATGGCTTTCGAAGAAGAATTTGATTGTGAGATACCTGATGACGCTGCCGAAAAAATTCAAACTGTTAAAGATGCAATTGATTTTTTAAAAGAGAACTCAAAATAATTTTTAATGCGTGAAGTAGTTGTAACTGGCATAGGTCTTGTAACACCTCTAGGTCTTGGTCATGAAGTTAATTGGAAAAGGTTAATAAACGGATATAGTGGTATCAGAAAAATTGAAACTTTTGATACTGATGACTTACCTTGTAAAATTGCTGGTCAAGTTCCTAATGTTTTGAACGATTTAGAAGGTGGTCTAAATATTAATGATTGGATTGATTCTAAAGATCTTAGAAGAATTGACAGATTTATTGCTTATGGACTAATTGCCGCACAAATGGCAATAGAAGATTCCAAATGGGTACCTTCTAATCTTAATGAAAATGAAAAAACAGGTGTCTTAGTTGGTTCTGGAATTGGTGGCCTGGAAACAATTGCTAACACAACTGAGATTTTAAATACTAAAGGAGCCAGAAAGATAAGTCCCTTTTTTATACCTTCTGCATTAATAAATTTGATTTCTGGACAGATTAGTATCAAATATAATTTTAAAGGCCCTAACCATTCAGTAGTAACAGCATGTTCTACAGGAGCACATGCTATAGGTGATGCCGCTAAGATTATAGAAAGTGGTAAAGCTAATGTTATGATTGCTGGAGGATCAGAAGCTGCTTGTTGCAGAATAGGTATGGCAGGTTTCTCCGCTGCTAAGGCTTTAAGTACTAATTTCAATGAAAATCCTCAGGTAGCATCTAGACCATGGGATCAAGATAGAGACGGTTTCGTAATGGGTGAAGGATCAGGTATTGTAGTACTCGAAGAAAAAGAGCATGCCGTAAATAGAGGTGCTAAAATCTATTCTAAAATAAAAGGTTATGGCCTTTCTGGTGACGCTTATCATATCACAGCACCTTCATCAGATGGTGACGGTGGCTTTAGAGCAATGAATTCAGCTTTGCATGAAGCTAAATTAAAGCCAAATGATATTGATTATATCAATGCTCATGGCACTTCTACTCCGTTAGGTGATATGATTGAATTAAAAGCTGTTAAAAGGTTGTTTGAATCTAATTTAAATAGTTTATCAATAAGTTCTACAAAATCCATGACAGGACATCTACTTGGAGCTGCTGGAGCTGTAGAAGCAATTTTTTCAATTTTAGCTATTCAAAATCAAGAAGTTCCTCCAACTATTAATTTAAATACTCCTGACGAGGGTACTTCCGAATTTGATCTTGTGCCAAATAAATCTAAAAAGAAAAATATTAAAAATATTCTATCTAATTCCTTTGGATTTGGTGGAACTAATGCAAGTTTAATTTTTGGCAGCATTGATTAAAAATTTTAGATTTTTTTTATTTTTATTAATAATAATTTGTTCATGTATTTATTTAATTGGTAGTTTTATAAATTCAATTTTTGCTAAACCAATTTCTTATAATGACAGGTTAATAATTATCAAAAAAAATATTAACGAAGCTGCTTTTTTAAATTATTTAAACAATAAAGAAATTAAAGTTTCAAAAATTAAATGGCATATTTCAAAACTTCTTTTAAAAGATAAGTTTATATTAAAACATGGTGAGTTTTTAATTACTAAAAATGATTCATTAATTGATATTCTTGAAAAAATTAATAAGAACATTGTACATTATAGAAAATTTACTCTTATAGAGGGAACAAATTCTAAAGAATTAAAAAATAAATTAATTCAAACTCCAGGATTAGTAGGTGAAGTTCCATATCTGGTTGAAGGTAAATTTAAACCAGACACCTATCTATATAAGTGGGGAGATAGCATA
>CACOVB010000051.1 GCA_902630555.1 uncultured SAR116 cluster alpha proteobacterium | reverse complement strand
AGAATGGTGGGATAAAATTTTAACTGAAGAAAAAACCCATCTAGTTACAAAAGATGAATTGAAAGATGAATATTATTTATTCACAGATATTCCAGAGGATGGTGGATATTTTATTAATGGTACAACTGGATATCTTTATAGTGATAAAGAAAAACTTTTATTGAAACATATTAGTAAAACAAAAATTTTATGGAAAAGAAGCAATGATCCTTTAATGCAATAAAACTTTTTCATAATTTGAGTAACTTTTCAATGAGTATTTAATATGCAACTAAATAAAATTTTTGGTTTTTATTTAATCATTTTTAGTTTTTTTTATAATTCAACTTTGATTATTATACCTGATCATCTTGAAGCTGTTATAACTCACTTAGAAAAGAGGTTATTATGTTTCAAGCCATCATATCTGTGTGCAACTTAATTAATATGGAATGTGTTTTTCTAAAAGACAAAATAGGGTTAAAAAGTACACATAAAGAATGTACAGTCCGAGCTGAAAATATGCGTAAAGACTTCATTGACTTATATAAAGGTCCAGTAATAATAGAAAAAAATTGTATAAAAGTTAATAATTACAAAAGTATATAATATTAAAAATTGAACAACTAACCCTATCATTGCATCCTTAGAGTTTTTGCCAAAAATAGCTGTTAAAAAAGGTCATGAGGTTCAGTTTTTTATACTAATTGATTTTGTTTTTCTAATAACATTTAATCTATTTAAAATTTATCATCACTAATTATTAACCTCTAAAAAATAAAAGATAAAAATAATTAGTAAACTGATAATTAAAATTTTAAAATAGCCTTGTTTTTTTTCTTGGACCTCTACCTCATTACCTTCAGTAATTTCTTTATTTTGCAACTCAATTATTTTCGTTAGCTTTTTTGTTTTTTTTAAAAAATAATAATTTAAAAAAATAGATATAAAAAAAAATAAAGGCCCTATAATTACAAATAACTAAATGTTAATTTCTTCATAAGTAATACCAAGAAGATCGGCAACTATATACAAAAACCTCACACACCAATCAAAGGTGGTGTCTATCCAATATATACCCGAATTTGCCAAAATTAACCTCTTAAAAATAATATTTAGATTATGGCGGAGAGAACCTCCTCGTTATTCCATTTTAATCATCTGATTACATAACATTTTATAGACTAATAGTTTTTCAGTCTACATTTAGTCTACAATAATATATTAAAAAATTCTTGTGATTTGGATTAGTCTGTAATGACATTTTTAAATCATCTATTATTATCTTAAATTTAGAATTTCCATCATTTTTTCCCTCATTACAAATTTTTGTGGTTTTCCAGTGATAGTCATTGGTAATTCTTTAACAACTTCAAAAAACTTAGGTATTTTAAAATGAGCTATTTTTCCATGGCAAAATTGTTCTAATTCATTTTTGTCAATCTTAAATCCTTCTTTTAGAACAATCCATGCACATACTATTTCTCCTAGTTTCTCATCAGGAACTCCAAATACTTGTGCCTCACTTATTTTTGGATGTAAGAATAAAAACTCTTCTATTTCTCTTGGATATATATTTTCTCCACCTCTAATAATCATATCTTTAAGACGACCTGTAATAGTACAAAAACCATCTTCATCAAAAACACCTAAATCACCAGTATGCATCCAGCCGTCATTTATCACTTCATTTGTTGTATTAGCATCATTCCAATACTCCTTCATCACTGAATAACCTCGAGTACAGAGTTCACCCTGTTCGCCGATTGGGACAATTTTATTATATTTGTCTACTATCTTAACTTCTAGATGTGGATGAACGCGTCCAACAGTTTTACATCTTTTTTCAGTAGGATCGTTAACAAAACTTTGAAAAGACACAGGAGAAGTTTCAGTCATTCCATAACATATTGTTACTTCTTTCATATTCATTAAATCATTTACCTTTTTCATTACTTCGATTGGGCATAGTGCTCCAGCCATAATACCTGTTCGCATATTAGATAAATCACTTGACGCTTTATTTAATTCTTCGAGTATTGCAACAAACATGGTTGGTACTCCATATAATGCAGTACATTTTTCTTTAACTAAAACACCTAACGTTTCTTTAGCATCGAAAGATTCCCCTGGAAAAATCATAGCTGCCCCTTTGCTAACAGCACCTAAAACCCCCATCACCATGCCAAAACAATGATAAAGTGGCACTGGTAATGCTAAACGATCTTTTTCAGTAAGCTTGATTCTATCTGTAACAAAACTTCCATTATTCACAATGTTGTAGTGAGATAAAGTAGCTCCTTTTGGTTGTCCAGTTGTTCCGGAAGTAAATTGAATATTGATGGCATCATCAGGCTTTAATGTTTTATCGATTTCAATAAGTTTTTGTTTTTCTTTATCCCCTCCAAGATTAAAAATCTCTTCAAACGTCCATAAACCAGAATAAATTTCATCCGCCTCATCCATGAGAATTACATGATTAAGTTGAGGTAAATTTTTGGTTTTAAGTTTCCCTTTTTTTGATTTCCTTAATTCTGGAGCCAATGAGAGTATCATGTTAAGATATTCTGAACTTTTAAAATTTTTTGCCAATATTAAAGCCTTGCAACCAACTTTGTTGAGAGAATACTCTAACTCAGAGAGTCTGTAAGCAGGATTGATATTTACTAAGATAACTCCTATGCGAGCAGTTGCAAACTGTGTTAATACCCATTCTAAACGATTAGGAGACCAGATACCTAATCTATCTCCCTTTTTTAACCCTATTTTTATGAACCCAATAGCCAATTTATCAACCATAAAGTCAAATTCTTTATAGTTTAGTTTGTGATGCGGGAAAATAAACGCATCTCTTTGAGCAAACTTAGAGACTGTTTTTTTCAAAAGATTTGATATTGTACAATTAACTAGAGGAGGTGAACTAGACCCTTTTACGTGTGAATGTTTATCAATTGGCTTTAAATTATTATGATCGTTTTTTAGATCTGTAAAAATACTTTCTTCTAAAGTCATTTTTTATCTCCTTTAGACATGAGTGATTTATATATTAGAAATATTTATCTTTCATCTAGCATAAGACTATAAAACCCTCGATATCTCGAAATAATTATCCATTTATAAATATTT
>CACOVB010000050.1 GCA_902630555.1 uncultured SAR116 cluster alpha proteobacterium | reverse complement strand
GCAACGGATCTCCATAATTTTTTATTAGTTGTAATCACATTAATTTCACTTTTTGTACTGGCGCTTTTGGTTTACGTTTGTTGGAGATATAAAGAAAATTCTAATAAAATACCGTCAAAAACTTCACATAATACAATCATAGAAGTTTTATGGACAGTCATACCAGTTCTAATTTTAGTTGTAATAGCTGTACCTTCATTCAAACTTTTATATCTTCAAGAGACAGATAAAAAATATGATATGGTCGTGAAGGTAACAGGTGCTCAATGGTATTGGAATTATGAGTATCCTGACGAAAAAATAAATTTTGATTCTTATATGATCGAGGAAGACAAAATTAAAGGTGGGCAAAAAAGATTATTAGATGTTGATAATCCATTAGTTGTTCCAGAGGGAACTAAAATAAAATTTCTTATCACTGGTAATGACGTAATGCATTCCTTTTTCATACCTTCACTGGCTGTTCAAGTTTACTCTATAGCAGGAAGAATTAATGAGGTTTGGACAGAGATACCTAAGGGTCCAAAAACATATTATGGTCAGTGCAATCAGATTTGTGGAGTAAATCATGCTTATATGCCTATTGTTTTAAAATCTGTATCGAAAGAGGATTATAAAAAATGGCTTGCTGATGCAAAATTAAAATTTGCTAATGTTAACAGCAATATTAAAATAGTAATGAATAATGAAAAAATAATTAAGGAGAACAATTGATGGCAACACTCACTAAAGCTGCTAATCACTTAGAACATCATCATGGTGCCCCTTCAGGTTTTGTGAAAAGGTGGCTTTATTCTACAAATCATAAAGATATAGGAACCATGTATATAATTTTTGCTATTATTGCTGCGTTTATAGGTGGTGCTATGTCTATTTACATGCGCGCTGAGTTAATGCATCCAGGTGTACAATATATGGCAGATGGGCATGTATGGAATGTTTTTACAACTGCTCACGGTTTAATAATGGTCTTTTTCGTTGTAATGCCTGGGCTAATTGGTGGATTTGGGAATTGGTTTGTACCAATTATGATAGGTGCTCCAGATATGGCTTTTCCAAGAATGAATAACATCTCCTTTTGGCTATTACCTCCAAGTTTTGTGTTATTATTATTGTCAGCTGTAATTGATGGAGGTGTTGGTGTTGGGTGGACTATATACCCTCCGTTATCTGGCTCTACTGGTTCACCAGGAATGGCTATGGATCTTGCAATATTTTCATTACATTTAGCTGGAGCATCTTCAATATTAGGTGCTGCTAATTTTATTACAACAATTTTTAACATGAGAGCTCCAGGTATGACCTTGCATAAAATGCCATTATTTGTTTGGTCTATGCTTGTTACAGCTTTCCTACTATTATTAGCTGTTCCAGTTCTTGCTGGTGCTATAACAATGTTGTTAACAGACAGAAACTTTGGAACTAATTTTTTTGTTGCAGAAGGTGGTGGAGATCCAATTCTATTTTTACATTTATTTTGGTTTTTTGGTCACCCTGAAGTTTATATAATGATATTACCCGCTTTTGGAATTGTAAGTCAGATTGTGTCAACATTTTCAAAAAAGCCAGTTTTTGGTTATTTAGGAATGGCTTATGCAATGGTAGCAATTGGTGTTGTTGGTTTTGTAGTTTGGGCACATCATATGTACACTGTCGGGTTATCTGTAGACACTCGTGCGTACTTTACAGCTGCAACTATGGTTATTGCAGTTCCAACAGGAGTTAAAATTTTCTCATGGATTGCTACAATGTGGGGCGGTTCAATAACTTTTAAAATACCAATGTATTGGGCTATTGGGTTTATATTTTTATTTACAGTTGGAGGTGTAACAGGTGTTGTATTAGCAAACGCCGGATTAGATGTTATTTTACATAATACATATTATGTTATTGCTCATTTCCACTATGTATTATCCCTTGGTGCTGTATTTGGATTATTTGCGGGATTTTACTATTGGTTTTCAAAAATGACTGGGTTTGAATATAATGAATTTCTAGCGAAATTACATTTCTGGGTAACATTTATAGGAGTTAATTTAACCTTTTTTCCAATGCATTTTCTCGGATTAGCTGGAATGCCACGAAGATATATTGATTACCCTGATGCTTTTGCAGGTTGGAATTATGTAGCTTCAATTGGTGCTTTTGTAGGTGGAATTGGAGCAATTATATTCTTAATTGTTATATTGGAAGCTTTTGTAAGAAAAAGGAAAACTGTTAATAATCCATGGGGTAAGGGAGGATCAACCCTTGAGTGGTCTGTGTCTTCACCACCAGCTTTTCATACGTTTAATGATCTTCCAAAAATTAGATAATTAAAATTTGTGGTATTAAATTGACAACTATCTTACAAAAAGATGGAGAAATTTTAGACAATAAAATTTCTTCAATAAGTGATTTTTTCCAATTGATGAAACCTAGAGTTATGTCTTTAGTAATTTTTACTGCATTAATAGGTTATTTCTGTGGAGTGTTTTCAACAGAAACGATCTTAAATCCTTATTTATCAATGATAGGTATTTTAGCTATTGCTCTGGGTGCAGGGTCATCCGGAGTCCTCAATCAATGGTATGACAGAGAAGTTGACTCAATGATGGAAAGAACGAAAAATCGTCCTATTCCAAAAGGAAAAATTGAACCATCAGATGCATTAGCATTTGGCTTGATTGGAAGTATTTTGTCAATTGTAATCTTAGGGTTGTGTATAAATTGGTTAGCTGGATTTTTACTGTTTTTTACAATAATTTTTTATGCGATTTTTTATACTATATTTTTAAAAAGATATTCTTATCAAAATATTGTTATTGGTGGTGCATCTGGTGCCTTCCCACCTGTAATTGGATATGTGTGTTCAACGGGTTCTTTTGGTGTAGAGGCATTAATTTTATTTGGGATCATATTTTTATGGACACCACCACATTTTTGGGCGTTAGCTCTAAAAACTAAGTTAGAATACAAATTAGTTAATATTCCAATGTTACCAAATGTTAAAGGTGATAAATCAACCAAGTGGCATATTTTTTTATATACTTTAATACTTGTTATATTTTCGACATTGCTTTATTTTTTTGATTTTAATTCAATTTTTTATCTTGCCTTTAGTTTATCTCTTGGGTTCAAATTT
>CACOVB010000049.1 GCA_902630555.1 uncultured SAR116 cluster alpha proteobacterium | reverse complement strand
CCTTCCAGAGTACTGTTCTATTAATATACCTAACCACCTTTCCATAGAGCCTAAAATAGCTCTATGTAACATTACTGGATTTTTCTTCTCTCCTTTTTGATCAATATAAGTGGCACCAAGTCTTTCAGGTAAAACAAAATCCATTTGTAGTGTTCCACATTGCCACTCTCTTCCAATTGCATCAATTAGAACGAACTCCAATTTTGGACCATAAAATGCCCCTTCACCAGGATTTAAATCATAATCTAATTGTGCTTTATTAACAGCTTCTATTAGAGCTTTTTCGGCTTTGTCCCAAACTTTATCACTACCAGCTCTAACTTCGGGCCTATCAGAAAACTTTACTTTTAATTGATCAAAACCAAAATCTTTATAAATATCTCTCAATAAATCACAAAAAATTAGTGATTCATCTGTTATTTGCTCATCAGTACAAAAAATATGAGCATCATCTTGAGTAAACTGTCTTACTCTCATAATTCCATGAAGTGCTCCAGAGGGTTCGTTTCTATGACATGAACCGAATTCTGACATTCTAATTGGTAAGTCTTTATAAGATTTAACACCTTGTTTGAAAATTTGAACATGTCCAGGACAATTCATGGGTTTCAAAGCTAGAACTTTATTACCCTCACCTTCAACCATAAACATATTTTCTTTAAATTTATCCCAATGACCAGATTTTTCCCATAATGTTCTATCAATAACTTGTGGTGTTTTGACTTCATTATAATTATGAGTAGCAAGTTTTCTTCTCATATATGCTTCAATTTCAAGGTATATTGACCACCCTTTTGGATGCCAAAAAACTGATCCAGCAGCCTCTTCCTGCATATGAAATAATTGAAGTTTTTTTCCTAATTTACGATGATCTCTTTTCTCAGCCTCTTCTAACATTAGCAAATAGTTATTTAAATCGTTTTGGGTAAAAAAAGCAGTTCCATAAATTCTTTGAAGTGTCTCTTTATTACTGTCACCTCTCCAATATGCCCCAGCTAATTTAGTTAATTTAAATGCATGCCCAAGCATTTTAGTGGATTTAAAATGTGGCCCTCTGCATAAATCAATAAAATTTCCTTGCTTGTAAAATGATATCTCTTGATCATCTGGTATATCGTTAATTAATTCCAATTTAAATTTTTCGTTATTTTTTTTAAAAAAATTTATTGCCTCTTCTCGTGTCCAAACTTCTCTAATAATTTCTTCATTTCGATCGACAATTTCATGCATTCTTTTTTCAATTAATTCTAAATCTTTTGGAGTGAAATTATCTTCTTTATAAAAATCGTAATAAAAACCATTATCAATAGCTGGGCCAATAGTTATTTGAGTATCTGGATATAATTCTAAAACTGCTTCAGCCATTACATGAGCAGCATCATGTCTTAAAACTTCAAGTAAATCTTTATTGCTTTTTGTAATTATTTCCAAATCACAATCAAAATCAATTGATCTATCTAAATCCCATAATTCGTTATTAACTTTAGATATAATAGCATTTTTTTTTAAAGATATTGATATCTCTGCAGCAATAACAGAGGGGGTAATGTTATTTGGGTATGATTTAATATCCCCACTTGGTAATTTAATATTAATATTATTTGTCATAATTAATTATATATATCTATGCAATTTTTATACAAATTTAAAGTATCAGTACACATTTTATCTAAACTAAATTTTTCTTTTAAAATTTTAATCGCATTATTATTTATAATTTTACGTTGAGTTTTATTGAATTGTAATGCAGTTTCAATTTTTTTTCCTAAATCATTTACGTCTAGGGGTTTTGCTAAAAGGCCTGTTTCATTATCAATAATACTCTCAGATATACCTCCATGATCAAAACCTATTGCAATTTTTTTTAAAGCTTGAGCCTCAATTATTATTCTACCAAATGGTTCTGGATCAATAGATGGCATTACCACAATATCACTTAACACGAAAGCTGATTGAATATCATTTGTGGATTTTGTTAATTTTACTTTATTTCCAAGATTAAGTTCGGATATTTGTTTATAAATATCTTTTTTGAATTTTTCATCCCCATCTAGTGCACCTATCAAAAAACATTGATAATCTATTTTGACTTTTGATAAAGCTTTGATAAATATTAAATGTCCTTTCCAAGCTTTAGGTCTGGAGGCCATTAAAATTACAGGACTACCATCTCGAACTCCTAATAGTTTAGCTTGGTTAACTATCCTAGTATTTGAAATATTTTTGAGATTAAAATTTTCTAAATCAACACCTCTATAAACAATAGACACTTTATCTTTTACATTAGGAAAAACATTTACAATATTATCCTTGATGTGTTTTGAGATTGCAATTATCACATCACCTTTGATTAAAATACTATTGTAATAATTTTTTAAAAAATTCTGATTTCTTAATCTACCATGCACAGATGTAACAAACGGAATTTTTAAATTTTCTGCTATGGGATATGTAATCCATGCTGGCACTCTTGAGCAAACGTGAATCAAATCAACTTTTTCTTTTTTTATTATTTCTTCTACTTTAATTCTTAATTTTTTCCATTTTAAAGGATTCTTTAAATGAACATCTAATTTGTATAAAATTCCTCCATGTCTTGAGATTAAATGCTCATAAACTCCGCCAGAGGAAATTATAATAGATTTATTGTTGTTTTTAACAAGAAATTTCGATGTTTCAATAACTCCTCTTTCAACTCCACCATTGTTGAGGGCAGGAACTATTTGTAATATTACTTTGTTATTTAACATATTCTATGCAATCTATATACATGACAAAATTTTTAAAAACAAATTATAATCAAACAATTGCATACAACAAAATTGATGGAGAGAAGTTAGGAATAGTTTTCTTATCAGGTTTAAAATCAGATATGACCGGTCAAAAAGCTGTTGCACTCGAAGAATGGGCAGTTGAAAATAATCACTCCTTTCTAAGATTTGATTATTCAGGTCATGGACTTTCATCCGGAAAATTTAACGATTTTGTAATAAGTGACTGGATACTAGATGCTAAAACTATAATTACTAAATTAACTAAAGGTCCACAAATACTAGTTGGTTCATCTATGGGGGGATGGATCATGCTAGCGTTAGCAAAAAATAAATTAGTAAATATTCACTCTTTAATAGGTCTTGCCGTAGCGCCGGATTTTACAAAAGAGCTTATTTGGAACACTTTGTCTGATCAAAAAAAAGAAGAAGTAATTATCAATAATAAGTTTTCATTAAGTGAAGATATAGAGATTAGTTACCAATTCATAAAAGATGGAGAAAATAACCTTGTATTAAAATCACCAATCGAATTTGAAGGCAGCGTTTATTTATATCATGGGATGATGGATACTGAAGTGCCACATAAATTAAGTGAAAAAGTTTTAAAAAAAA
>CACOVB010000048.1 GCA_902630555.1 uncultured SAR116 cluster alpha proteobacterium | reverse complement strand
ATCATTAAATCTTCATTAAATAAGGATTTAATGTCATTGATTTCTTTCATGCTCCAAATAGCGAGTGCATAGTCAGTTGCAACAAATCCAAGTGGTTTAAGATTATATCTTTGCATTCTCTTCGAAATTAAAAAACCTAAAGTTTGATGAACATTTCTTCCTTCAAAGGCATAACAAATTAAAAAATGTCTTTTTTTATTCCCCATTTTTCTAGGAAAAGTTTCAATTAAAACTTTATCATGCATTGGTAAAATTGACTTTTGAGATTGTAAAATTAACCAATCTTTTATCTGTTCAGGATAACTCTCTAAAGACTGTTTTTTGCTTATTAACTTTTTCACTTGTGAAGCTAACTCAGAAGTTAGAGGCATTCTTCCACCAGCGTAAGATGGTATTTTAGGCCTTTTATCTTTTGTTAAAACTACATGAACTCCCTTCTCTGATATATTTAAAAACTTTAAAACTTTCCCTCCAAACAGAAAAGTATCACCTTCAGTCAAACCTTCAATGAACCATTCTTCTATATTACCTAAGGTTTTATTTCGAAGCTTCACTTTAAGCATATACGACTCAACAATAGTGCCAATATTCATCTTGTACTTCTGTCTAACTGTCTTATTTCTGATTGCAAAGTGATTATTTTTATTTAATCCGATTTTAGAGTATTTCTGGTATTGTCTAAGTGAATAACCACCGTTTTGAACAAACTCCAAAGTTTGGGTAAAATCTTCTATTGAGAGTTTTCTGTAAGGCCAAGCGGTTTTAACATTTTTATAAAGTTTGGTTTTATCAAATGGATTGCTACAGGCAACACCTAATATATGCTGAGCTAAAACATCAAGACTACCAGATTTTAAATTATCTCCATCTATGATGTTTTCTTTTATAGCTTCTATAGCAGCTAAACATTCAAGATATTCAAATCTATTTCCTGGAACCAATAAAGCCTTTGATGGCTTATTTAAAGTATGATTACTTCTGCCAATTCTTTGTAATAATCTTGAAACACCTTTTGGAGCACCAACTTGAATAACTAAGTCTATTTTTGCCCAATCAATTCCAAGATCTAAGGAACTTGTTGCAACGACACAATCAATCTCTCCTTTGGACATTTTCTGTTCGACTTTTCTTCTTATTTCTCTTTCAAGGCTGCCGTGATGAACAGCTATTTTCAAATTAGATTTATTTTCAAGCCATAAATTATGAAAAATTAACTCGGCTTGTGCTCTAGTATTAACAAAAATTATACTCATTTCTGCTTTTTCAATTTTTGAATATAATGTTCTGATAGAATAGGTTGCCATATGACCTGACCAAGGTATTCTGTTTTTAGACATTAAAATTTCTACTTTTGGCTTATTTAAAGATGGAATATCGATAATTTTTTTTTGTTTATTTTGAGATAAAAAGTTCAAAACATTTTCTTTATCTTTAATAGTAGCCGATAACCCAATTTTAGTATAATTCGAAGCTAATTCATTTAATCTTGCTATATTAAGTGATAATAAATCGCCTCTTTTAGAATTTATCAATGTATGAATTTCATCAATAATTAAAAATTTAATATTTTTAAAATAATCTTCAGCATTTTCATCTGACATCAACAAAGCAAAAGACTCAGGAGTTGTCATAAGCATTTGAGGTGGCGATGTCTTTTGCCTTCTTTTTTTTGCGTATGGAGTATCACCAGTTCTCGTCTCAACAGAAATATTTAAAGATTGGTCATTTATTGGTTGAACCAAATTTCTTTGTACATCAACAGTAAGTGCTTTTAGTGGTGAAATATAAAGCGTATGTAGAAAATTATCTTTATATTTTTTTTCAATTAAATCTGTAATTGCCGGCATAAATCCAGCAAGAGTTTTTCCACCTCCTGTTGGTGCAACTAGCAATATGTCATATCCTTTTGTGGCCTCTTCTAGTGTATCGATTTGGTGTTTGTGGTAGCTCCAACCATTTTTATTTAACCATTTAGTAATAGGATGAGACTTTAATTTTGGTATCATAATGATATATAAAAAATATGGATTGGATTAATAAACATTTACAAATAGTATCAATAAATACCTTTATTGATCCAATTTTTCCAGTTGAAAATGCAATCATAACTCATGCTCATGCTGACCATGCAAAGCCTGGGCATAATAATGTTCTTGCAACAAAACATACAATAGAAATTATGAAAATTAGATATGGTGAAAATTGTGCTAACAATTTTCAAGAATTATCTTTTAATTCTCCGTTAAATATTAATGGAGTAAAAGTTACTTTTTTTCCAGCTGGGCATATATTAGGAAGTGCTCAAGTATTACTTGAATATCAAAAAGACAAAATCAATTTTACTGGTGATTTTAAAATAACCAAAGATGATACTTGTGAAAGCTTTAGACCTGTCACGTGCGATACATTAGTAACTGAAGCAACATTTGGTCTACCTATATTTCAACATCCAGATCCAGAAGTTGAAATAAATAAATTAATTGATTCACTAAAAACATTTTCAAATCGTCCACATCTAATTGGTGTTTATGCTCTTGGAAAAGCCCAACGTTTAATAAAATTATTAAGAAATAAAGGATATGATGAAACTATTTTTATACATGGAGCATTGGAGAAAATTTGTAATTATTATATTCAATCTGGAATAAGTTTAGGAAATTTGTCCAAAGCTCTTATTAAAGGTGAAAAAAAAAGATTTTAATGGAAAGATAATCTTAGCACCTCCTTCAGCTTTAAAATCAACCTGGTCAAGAAGATTTATGGATCCTATATTGTCTCATGCTTCTGGTTGGATGTCAGTAAAACAAAGAGCAAAACAGAGTTTAGTTGAATTACCTTTATTAATATCAGATCATGCTGATTGGAATGAATTAACATCAAATATAAATAATAGTTCAGCGAAAACTATTTTAGTAACGCACGGCCGAGAAGAAGCTTTAGTACATTGGTGTAAAAAAAGAGGCTTAAAAGCATCTGCATTATCTATTCAAGGTAGAGATGATATTGGAGAAGAAATTTGAGAGAATTTAGCCAATTAATTAATCAATTAATTCTCACTAGATCAAGAAACAGAAAAATTGAGCTGTTAAACCATTATTTTAAAAATACCAAAAATCCGGACAGAGGATTAGCATTAGCTATTTTAACAGGTAACTTGAAAATTAAAAATATTTCCATTTCCAAAATTAAAGAAATAGTTAAAAAAGAAGTTGATCCTGAATTATTTGATTTATCATATGATTATGTTGGCGATCTTGCTGAAACAATAGCTCTAATTTGGCCTTATAGACAAAAAGGTACTTTACCAAAATTAAGTTTTATTATAGACGAACTAGAAAGTTCAAGTATAACAATTATAATTGAATTAATAAAAAAATATCTTTCAATTTTTTCAGAAAATGAAAGATGGGCATTTATTAAACTTTTATCTGGAGGTTTAAGAATAGGTGTTTCAACAAGGTTAACAAAACTTTCATTAATTCATAATACAACTATTGAGATCTCAGAAATTGAACAAATTTGGCATGGTATAATTCCTCCCTATGTTGAATTATTTAATTGGATCTTTGAAAAAGGTATTAAACCCGAGATAGAAGTTGAAAATGTATTTCATCCTTTAATGCTGGCAC
>CACOVB010000047.1 GCA_902630555.1 uncultured SAR116 cluster alpha proteobacterium | reverse complement strand
GTCTTGAAAGCCTATCGGAAAGAACACTATTTGATGAACTTAAGATATCATCAATATAATCTGTCATTCTTGTTATAATACTTTCTCCATAATATACTGAAGCATTTGACCCTAATCCAGTATATTGAACTTTCATACCTGCAGCGTCACCAGATGTAACAGAAAATATATTATTTGTTATATCTGCAGACATACTTACACCATCTAGCGTTGCAGAACCAGTAACGCCAGTTGTCGTAATTCCAATACCACTAAATCCAAGTGTAACATTCCCTGTAGTATTAGTCCCTGGAGTAATAGAATGAATTGTTCTAAAGGTCTTTGAACCTAAAACAGTTGCACTTGCTCCCGGACCAGTTATTACTTCCGTTTGAGTATTACCACTCATATCTGTACCTACAACTGTAAAAGAAATAGAGCTTTCATCTCCTCCCGAACTAGTAATACTTGCTCTTGTCCCTGAAGCATCTGCAAAAGTAGCTAATGTTCCAACTTCTACAGAAGATGCTGCTGCATTTGTTGATATTTGTGTAACTGTTCTAAATGTATTTGTTGTTGTTATGGTTGTACTTTCTGGTCCAGATATATTTTCAGTTAAAGCATTACCATCAATGTCAGTCCCAGTAATAGTAAAAGTCACTCCCGACAAATCATTTGAAGAAGTAATAGTTACTCTAGAATTAAGTCCACTTCCAGCTAATCCAGCTTGTCCTCCATTAATTGCAAGATTACCTGCACTTCCTAAAGATGTACTTGTGACTAAACCATTTGAACTTGTTGCATTAACTGATGATCCGTTTAATGTTAAAGCTGAGTTTGCTGTACCCGATTGAGCAGCAGCTATATTATCTGTGTCAACAGAACCATTCATCTTCAAGAATGAGTCAAGATTTGTTCCAATTGAATTTAAAACTATAGATGATGAGGAACCTTTTGATGCAGACTTAATTGTATAACTTCCATTATCATAAGAAACTAAAACTGATTTACCAACTGCTATTAAATTACTATCAGCATTGATTGCAGTTTGAATTGCAGTTGCAAGTGCTCCTTGTGAACTATAATGCGAAGATGGTATAGTTATGGAACCTGTTGAAACTCCATCTACTGTAACTTGTATAGTGTTATTAGAACTTGTAACTTCCGGTGTTGTATCAGTATCGACTAATCCAGTTACTGCTCCAGCAACATAAGCTGTCATCAAGAAAGAATAAGCCCCAGCTTTTGGAGGTTTATTTACACCTCCTGAAACACTTAACAAAGTTGAAGAGGAAGAATACATTGAATTAAATATTGCATCTAAGCTTGATGGATTATTTTGGAGTTCTTTTTCTAAAATCGATTGATTTAAAGATAAAGTATTGTCTTTTTCAGTTCTTACTCCAAGGTTTGATAGATGAACACTATTTGGACCAAATCCTGTAAGAGCATCAGAAGTTAATCTTTCAATCCTTTTTTTAACTGCATTAATTACAGGATCTGAAGCCAACTCTCCTGCTTCTTCAGTTGAAGACCCTCTAAATGTCTTATTATTTAAAATTTTTCTTGCAGTATTAACTGAATCTACAAAACTTTGTAAGTTTTCTTTAACGGTTGCAGTGTCAACAGAAGATGTTAATTTTGCAGCAGATGAAACAGTAGAAATTAAATTTACCTGATACCCCTCAAATAGATCAGTTATATTATTTGTTGTTCTTGTTAATGTAATACCGTCAACATTTAATGAGGCGTCTGTTCCAGCGATCTTTTGTTTTGCGCCATTTGTTGAAGAATTATCTATTGAGGACAACCCTGATCCTGAAGGACTTTCTGTTGCTGTAATTCTCAATGCATTTTCTGCTCCAGTAGGAGATTTTATAACTAAATTAAATGTCCCGTCACCAGAACCAACAATACTAGCTGTTATGTCATAATTTAATGCATTTATATTATCTTTCAAACTAGATAGAGTATCTGTTGATGAAACAGTTAATGTTTTAGAAGAAACTGTAGAACTAGCAACAAAACTTCCAGATGACCAATCACCTCTCTCTAAGTTAAGTGTTCCAGCACCTACAACAGCTGTAGTTGAAGAAAAGCCTGAAAAAGCTAAAGTTTGTCCAGCAGCTAAAGTGCTTACAGTAATACTTGAATCTAATGATTTAGCAGTTGATGGATCAGTAATACTTATGGTTAAAGATGTACTATTTGAAACTGGTTTTAATGATGTCGTTCCTTGTAAAGTTTTTATAGACGTAGATAAGTTTGAAAGAGCATTTTTTACTTCTCCAATTGCTGAAATTGATGTTGTGTTTTGATTAATTTTATCTTCAATTATATCTTTTTGAGGTATTTTTTCAGCATCAACTAAACTATCAACAATTTGAGTTATGTTTAATCCACTACCTTTGGAGTTTAACGTGCTTAAATAATCTACAGCCATTTGAATTCACTTATCCAGTATATATACGACAAAAAATCTGCAATATTTATGCCATTAAATAGACTAAAAAAATCATAAATATAGGTCATTTGAAAATTCTTTTCATATCAACTATTATGGATTATTGGATAGAAATTTGATTAGCTTAATTAAAAAAAAAAAACATTCCATAGTTGAAAACTTTGCTTTAATTTTTACTGCTATTATTGTTGGAATTATAGTTTCAATAGTTGCACAATTACTCATAATTGCTGCCAAAAACATTTTTCAATTTTTATTTTTGAATGACAGTTTTTCCCTAAGAGCCAATATTTTTGGTTTTGATCTTAATTTATTGCCTTTTTTAATTTGTATTCCAGCTTCGCTATTAGTGGGCTTAATATTAAAATATTCTCGTTTAACCAGATGGTATGGTCCTGCTGACACAATACTTGCGGCCCACCATAAAGCTGGAACATTAGATTTGAAAGGTGGTTTTACATCTACTTTTGCTTCATTTATCTCTTTAAGCGGTGGTGCATCTGTAGGTATTTATGGACCTTTAGTCCATTTTGGAGCGACTATATCGGCTTTTTTAAGAAGATTAAAGTTTATGCCTAAAATTCAGCATGACATTATAATTGGTAGTGGTGTAGCAGCAGCTATTTCAGCAGGCTTTGGAGCACCTATAGCAGGGATTATATTTGCTCACGAAACCGTATTAAGACATTTTTCATTAAAAGCAATAACATCAATAGCTCTCGCATCAATAATTTCAAATTTTTCTGCCTACAAAATTGGGATAGTCACACCTCCTCTATTATTAGAACAATTACCTTTTGAACTTTCAGAAGTAATACCTGGTCTTGTTATTCTTGGCCCTCTTGCCGCGATTCTAGCAATTTTATTCATGAAATCACTTCTTTATGCTGGATCAATTCCAAAGAAGTTTGGTATTTTAAACTGGCAAGCTCCAGTAATCGCCGGAATACTTTGTGGCATTTTTGGGTTATTCATTGATGAGGTTTTAGGATTAGGAACTAGTACATTACTTAAAGTTATTACCGCGAATTTAGATTTTTCCTTCTTATTACTCCTTTTAATATGTAAATTACTATTAACAAGTTGTTGTATAGGATTTGGTTTTTTTGGAGGAACATTTTCACCTGCCTTATTTCTCGGAGGCATTTTAGGTGCAATTGTTTATAATTTTAATTTTTTTGATTTAAATATAAATTATTTAAGTGT
>CACOVB010000046.1 GCA_902630555.1 uncultured SAR116 cluster alpha proteobacterium | reverse complement strand
TAGACATAGAGGATGTTCTAAAAAAATACGAGGCATTATTGATTTTCAATCAACTAACTTTGATATAGCTGTAAAAGAAACAATAAGTTACTTTAAATTATTAAAAAATAAATGATGATAAAAACACAAATAGTTAGACCATCAATAACATTTGATGAATTAGAACCAAAAATTAGAGATATCATCAAGTCTGGTATCTACACTAATGGAAATGCTGTCTCAACTTTTACTAAGCAAATTCTAAAGATCACTCAATCCAAATTTTGCTTTCCAACAACTTCTGCAACAACGGCTTTATGGACATGTTTAAAAATTTTAAAAATTACATCTGGTGACGAAGTTTTAATATCCGATTTTTCTTATCCAGCTACTGCAAATGTTGTTGAAGATCTTGGAGCAAAACCTGTATTTGTAGATGTTAATTTAGAAACTTTTAATATGTTACCAGAAGATCTTTTAAACAAAATTTCTTCCAAAACTAAAGCTGTGATTTTTGTTGATGCTTTAGGAAATCCTTCTGGATTACATGACATAAAAAAAATTTGCAAAAAACATAACATAGTTCTTATTGAAGATGCTGCCTGTGCCATTGGATCATCTGAAAGAAATAAAATGTGTGGGTCAATTTCTGATTTAACATGTTTTAGTTTTCATCCAAGAAAAATTATTTGTGCTGGAGAAGGCGGAGCTATAACTACTAATAATAAAAATTTTGCTAATCAACTTGAGTTGAAGCTAACTCACGGTTTAAAAAAAGATAAAAGTGGAAATATAGACTTTATAGATTATGGATATAATTTTCGTATGTCAGAAATACAAGCAGCTATGGCCTCAATACAACTTAAAAAATTAGATAAAATTATTCAAGAAAGATTAAACATTTTAAATATATATAAAAAAAACCTCTTACCATTAGGCTTTAAAAATCAAAAAATTTCAAATTTCGCTAAGTTTAATGTTCAATCTGCAACTTTTATAGTTACAAAAAAAATCTCTGCAAAGAAAATAATAAAGATTTTGAGAGAAAAAAATATTGATTGTTCTATTGGAACGTATGCTTTAAGTTCTATCGATTATTACAAAAAAAAATATAAAAACCCTTTAAAAAATTCAAAATTTTTAATGGATAATTCAATAACATTACCTTGTTATGAAAATTTGAAAGTCAAAAAAATTGTAAATGAAATTAATAATATTTATTCTTCTTTATGAATTTTAGTTAACAACTTTATTTCCCAGAAATTTTGTTGAGTTTGGTATATCTTTATTTACAAAACTCATTGCTCCAATTATCACGTGATCTCCAATATTAACACCATTTTGAATTATTGAATTTGGCCCAATATAAACACCACTTCCAATTTTGGTAGGTTTTCTTACAATTTGTTCTTTGCCTTTTGAAATACTCCAATCAACTGAATTATGAGTGTAGATTTGAACACCAGCACTAACTGTTACATATTCTCCAATTTCTAGACCAGATGAACCATCTAAAATAACGTTTGGTCCAATCCAAGATTTTTTGCCTACCTTTACGTCTCCAATTATTAAAACATTGTTGTAACAAGATACATCTTCTCCAAAACCATAGAAATTTGCAGTTTCCCATCTATCTGACAGTAAATCTTGGATAGAGACATGTCGATTAAACTTTTTTTTAATTTCTGCTCTTTTAGCTTTAATAAGTTTTTTTAATTCATCTTCAAAACGCATGAGTAATCTTTTTTAAATCAAGTTAATATTCAAAATTAGTTTATCTTAATAATGGAAATAATTGTATTACACCAACTAAAATTATTGCACCTCCAAAAATTATTTTTGTTGTTGGTTTTATGAATGGTAATTTGTTTAAATCAATATCGGTTTTTTTACTTTGTCGATTTCCAATATAAATCAGTAAAAGTCCTAATAATATAAATAATATACCTATCTCCCATGGTAAAATTGCATCAACACCTAAACTTCTCATAAATTAATTCTTTTTATTTTTCAGTACCTTCCAAAAGATTTTTAAAACTTCTTTTCCAAAATTTTGATAAGGATTTTTTAGAATATTTTTTGAAACATGGTGTTCCAAGAGTATAATGAATAAGGTCTAAATCATTTTTTTCTTCATATTCTAGTGCTAACCAATTCCAACTTTTTGGCAAAGAACCTATTTCTTTATCATCTAGCCATTTAAATCTATGGAGATAAGAACCTTCTTTATGATCAATTAAATCAGGTGTAAGAATTTTGTTTTTTGGATGTTCACAATTCCATATAATTACACTAGACCAATTTTTTCTGGGATAATCTTCGTTTTTTTGTCCAAAATATTTTGTTTTATATTTCGTTTTATAATCATGTTTCACAACAGTTACAGCCTTATTAGAATCAAAATATCTCTTTAAAATTTTTATGTCACTTAAACACACCATATCACCGTCTGCAAAAATAGCCCACCCTTTAAAATTCATTAAATATGGAACTAAAAATCTGCTATAAGTAAAACGATTAGTTCCATCAGTATGTTTTTCAGCATAATGATCTAAATTATTTTCTGCTAATGGAGTTATGCTAAGAGGAATAGTAGAATTTTCAATCAGTGATTGTACAAAAGTATGATATGCAACCGCTTCTTTTTGATCGAAACCCACAAATATGTTTAACAAATTTGACAATTTAAAACTTCCTTTCTAACTTTTTCTACTGGATTGCTCCAACTACCCGGATTAGTTTGCTGAAAAATTTTTATTGATGGATACCAAACACTTTCATGATTTATTGAACTCCAGTTAAGTAATCTTCCTTTTCCAATAGGTAACAATAAAAAAGTTTGTTTTCCTAATGCACCTGACAAATGTGCATTAACGTTACTACATGTTATAATGAGATCACAAGCGTTAATAATTGAAGATACTCCTAATATGTCATTAAAATAATCAATTTCAGAGATTCTATAAATTTTAGTTCCAATTTTTTCATATATATGTTGTTTTTCTTCTTCAGAATTTTCATATTCTAAATCTAAGAAAGTTACGTTTTTTAATTTTAAAATAGGTAACAAATTTTTTAAATAAATACTTTTATCTTGACCCATTTCTTTATTTTTACTTGTCCACGAAATACCAATTATAAATTGATTATTTTTTTCAAATGAATTTTTAATTTTTGTAGATAATTTTTTTGTGTAAGTAATATATGGAAATTTAGTTGTCTTAAATTCGTTTGTATTTAATCTAAAAAACTTTCCCAAATCAACCAGTGACATATGATGATCAAACTCGGAATCATTGATTGTATCTTTTTTTCCAATAAATTTAATGTCTGGATTTTTTTTATTAAATAATTTAATCAATCTCTCATCTAATCTTACGATTAATTTATTACATAATTTTGAAAATTGATTAATCATACTCCCGTACATTATTTGATCACCAATTCCTTGTTCAGACCATAAGAATACATTATTCAAATTATCTAAATTAGTTAGCAGAGGCTTAGATGAAAAAAATTTTTTTTCTTTAAAATATTTACATAACCATCTACTTTCATAATTTTTCCAGCCTTCCTTAAATTTTTTTTTGTATAATTGTATTTGTCCCAAAATATATTTTGATTCATGATCGTTAGGGTCAAGATTGATAGTTTTATCTAAATAACTGATAGCCTCATCAAGGTTTCCAATATGTGAATATATCATGCCTAGATTTCTTAATGCAGAAATATTATTTTTTTCGATGGTGAGTGCTTTTTTTAAATATTTAATAGCCTCTTCAAACTTTTGCTGTCTTTCCAATATAATTCCTTGAACTATATATCCTTGAACATATTGTTTATTAATTTCAAAACATTTGTTGACACAATCAAATGCTTTTTTAAATTCGTTTTCTTCAATTAATA
>CACOVB010000045.1 GCA_902630555.1 uncultured SAR116 cluster alpha proteobacterium | reverse complement strand
TCAATTAATATGGTAGTATGAGTAAAACATGGACAAAAAATGATTTGATAGAAAAAATTCAATCGGAAATTGGAATTTCATTATCAGATTCGTCTAAAATATTTGAAGAAATAATTGAAGAAATATTATCTTCTCTTGAAAATGGCAATGATGTTAAAATTTCTAATTTTGGCACATTTTCTGTTAAAAAGAAAAATTCTAGGCTTGGAAGAAACCCAAAAACTGGAGATGAAAAAGAAATTACTGCTAGAAATGTGATCTCATTTTATCCATCAAAAACTATGAAAAGTAAAATTTCCTAAAAAACTATGTCAGAAATTAGTTCATACTACACAATTTCAAATGTTTCAAAAAAATTAAAAGTACCTACACATGTATTAAGATTTTGGGAAAAAAAATTTAACTTCATAAAACCAAAAAAGAATCAAACTGGAAGAAGATATTACTCAAATCAAGATATAGTTAACTTAGAAATAATAAAAGATTTGTTACACAACAAAGGTTATACAATAGCAGGCGCAATTAAGCATATGAAAAATAATGATCAACTAGATTATAAAAATGAAATAGATCATTTAAATGTAAGCAATGAATCATTGGTTAAAAAAATTGAAGAAACTTCTGATTTAATCTTAATTGCAAAAAATATACTTAAAAAATATTAATAAGAAATCGGGTTATAGCGCAGTTTGGTAGCGCATCCGTCTGGGGGACGGAAGGTCGCAGGTTCAAATCCTGCTAACCCGACCATAAAATTTTTAGACTCATTTTTATAAAAATTTTAAAGGTTGATTCATTTAATGCTGAATTATAAATTAATTAAGCTAACAAAAGTTAGTTTACTTTAATGGGTAAATTAATAGTAAAATTTCTAAATAATGTACTAGTAAATTTCTATATAATCATATAAATGTGAAGGTTAAATTTTAAGGATAGATTATTTATGAAAATTTTTTACGAAGATATTTTATCAACCTATAATAAAATTAAACCATTTTTAAAGGTTACTGAAACATCATATTCAGAACAAATTTCTAAGAAATTCAATTGTAATTTATTTATAAAATTTGAAAACAGACAAAATACAGGATCATTTAAAATTAGAGGTGCTTTATCGAAATTACTTTCCTTATCTTCTAAAGAAAAATCTAAAGGAGTAATTGGTATGTCAGCCGGTAATCATGCTCAAGGATTGGCATACTCTGGAAATAAATTAAATGTAAATGCAAATATTGTCATGCCTTTGGGCACTCCATTTACAAAAATAAGACGAACAAAAGCTTTTGGAGGAAATGTATTTTTAGAAGGAAATGACCTTATTGAAAGTAAAAAATATGTAAATGAACTTATCGATAAGTTTGGATATATTGAAGTACATCCTTACAACGACTATGAAGTTATAAAAGGTCAAGGAACTATTTATCTAGAAATGTTAAAACAGATATCAGAGCTAGATTTTTTACTTGTACCAGTTGGTGGAGGTGGATTACTAGCTGGATGTTCAATAATTAATAATTCATTATCTCCAAAAACCAAACTGATAGGAGTTGAATCAAAATTTTACCCTTCATTATATAACAAATTTTATAAGAAAAAATTAAAATGTACTGGATCTACAATTGCAGAAGGGATAGCTGTAAAGGAAATTGGTTTAATTCCATATAATTATATTAAAGATAAAATAGATAGTGTTATTCAAGTATCTGATTCATCTATTGAGCAGGCTATAGCAATGTTAGCATTAACAGAAAAGGTTGTTGTTGAAGGTGCAGGTGCAGTAGGTTTGGCTGCTATTATAGAAAATCAAAAAACATTTAAAAATAAAAATGTAGGAATTATTTTATGTGGAGGAAATATAGATTCTAAAATCATCTCTTCCATTTTAATGAGAGATTTAGTTAGGGCTAGGCAAATTACAACAATGACAATAACAATGCCAGACAAACCTGGACAGTTAAATATAATTTCAAATATTTGTGCAAATTCAGGTGCTAATGTTCTTAGAGTTGAACATAATAGATTTACAATGGATTTATCAGCAAGTCTAGCAAAGTTGGATATCACTATAGAAACACAAAATGAAGATCATTTAACAAAAATCATAAATTTAATAGAAAAAGAAGGATTGCCAGTAACTTTAGATGATAATAATTGAAATTATTGATTAGGATTAACTAAATTATCTAAAGATTCTAAATTAGATTTTATTTTGTGAAAAATTTCAAAATTTTTGAAATAATATGTCTGAATATCAGAAAGCATGTTTTCTTTAAATTCATTATCAATTTGGTTTACAAATTTTTTGTCAATTTTTTGGTTATCATTTTCTTTTAAGATTTTGAAAGTTAAAATACCAGTCGGTGTTTCAATAGATTTGATTTCCCCAATTTTTGATTTAAAAATATTATTAATAACATAATTATTAAAAACTTTACTTAAGTTTTTATTATCAATTCTCTTTAAGTTTAAAATTTTATTTAAATTTTCAGATTGTATGTTTTGAAATTTTTTTTCAGATTTTGACTTTGTATTTTCAATTTTTAATTTTTCGTATAATTTTTCTGATACAAGTTTTTCAGCATCTAAATATGATAATTGTTTTTCATTAATTTCATTGTTAATATTTATCAGCACAAATTCATTTTCATTTATCTCTAATAATTCTGAAATTTCATTCACTTCAAGTTTCCATATTTCATTCACAAACTTTTTATTTAAGTTAGATTTTTTTGGTTTAAGGTTTGTATAAACGTCACCGTTTTTTGAAATATTTGATATTTTGTTTATTTTTAAATTTTTAATTTCAGATAATTTGATTATCTCATTTAAATTATTACCTGAAAATGCTAAATCATTTATAAGTTCTATCTTTTCATATAATTTTTCAATTGCTGAGTCGTATAGTAAGTCTTTTTTTATAATATCTTTAACTTCGTTAATTAGTTGAACCTTTTCTTTATTAATTTTGTTTAATTGAACGACATGAAAACCAAAATTAGTCTTAAATGGTTTAATTAGACCTATGTTTGGTATATTAAAGATTTTATCCTTTATATTTTTTATTAGATCATCTTTAGAAATTTTGTTAAATCTAACATCATTTTCATTAAACTTTAGAGTCTTTGCTTGATTGATAAAATCATTGTTATTCAGTACTTTTTTATAAAAATTCTCAGCTTTTTGTTTTGTCTTAAAAATTAATTGAAAATAGCTCCTGGTTTCTGGAGTTTTGAATTCACTTATTCTTTCATTATATGAGTTTTCAATTTCTTCTTCACTTATAATTATATCATCGTAAAGAAGATCTGGTTTGAATGACACGTACGATAAGTTTCTTAATATAGGAATTTTAAAGTTATTTTTGTAAGTATTATAAAAAGATTTTTTTAAATTTTCATCTATTGGTTCATCAATTTTCTTGAGATAAAGTGTAAAAATATAATTTAAATCTAGTTTTCTATTTTGCCATTTATAAAAGTCTGTTGAAAAAAATTTGCTATAACCTTTAATGTCATTTATATGATCAAAGATTTTACCATTTAAAATTTGCAGTTGTAGATTTTCAATATATTCGTTTTCTGATATATTATTATTTCTTAATAGTGTGTTAAATTTTTTTTCTGAGAAAACATTTTGATTATTTAAATTTTCTTTAAATTGATCATTTTCTGAAATTTGTTTTTTTATTATTAATCTGGGAACATTGAGATTTAAATATTGTGATTCTTGATTAATAATTAATTTCGCTTTATTATTAATTAATACATTATTTAAAAATCCATTTTGAATTGCAGTTTGAACATCAATTACACCTGTATTTGTGGCCCTTGATTTATTAAAGTCATTAATAATTTGTTCATAACTAATCTCAAAATCATTTGATTTAAAAACAGGAGGAATTTTATTACCTGTTAAATCACCAACACCCCAAGCAGCAAAACCTATAACAATTAAAACTAGGAAAATTTTGAATAAAAAAGATTGAGATTTATTTCTTAATGCTCTTAACATAATTATTCATTATATTAAAACTAAATGAATTACAACATTTTGAATAAATAAAAAGAAGGTAATTAAATTATGTTAATAGCTGGAAATTGGAAAATGAATTTGAAATATGAGGATATTATAAATTTTAAAGATATTATTTTTGATTTTAAATTAGATAATCGCGTTGAAATGGCTATTTTCCCACAATTTCCATTGTTATATTTCGCAAAAAAAAATCTTTCAGATCATAATATTAAAATTGGCGCTCAAGCTTGTTCAGCACATTTAAAAGGTGCTTACACAGGAGATGTTTCAGTTGAAATTATTTCTGATATAGGATGTAAATATTGTCTTGTTGGGCACTCTGAAAGAAGAGAATTTCACAATGAAACCAATGATTTTGTAAAAAAAGCTTCAACTTTATTGCTTACTAAAAATATTGTTCCTATAATTTGTGTTGGTGAATCTTTAGAAATTAGAAATAAAAAAGTTACTAATCAATTTATTAAAAATCAGATTAGAGAATGTGTCCCTGATAAAATAAGTTCTAACTTAATAATAGCTTATGAACCATTATGGGCTATTGGCACAGGTATAATTCCAAATTATGAAGAAATATTTAATATTCACAATGTTATTTTAAATGAGTTGTCTTACATTGAAAATTTGAAGGTTATTTATGGAGGGTCTGTAAATAATGAAAATTGTTCTAAAATATTTGAATTGAAAACTGTCCATGGTGCATTAATAGGTGGTTCAAGCTTAAAATTTAAAGATTTTCTTGCAATTTATAAAAGTGCAGTTAAACAGATAATATAAATTTTTAAAATAGATTTAATATGGAAAATACAGTTTTAATTATTCATGTCGTTTTAGCATTCCTAATTATTATTTTAGTATTGCTTCAAAAAAGTGAAGGTGGAGGTTTAGGTATTGGCGGAAGTCAAAGTGGAGGCTTTATGACTTCTAGAGGCACTGCTAATACATTAACAAAAATAACAACTATAGTAGGTGCATTATTTTTTATTACATCTATACTGCTTGCAATACTATCTGGAAATAATTACAAACCTTCAATCTCGCAAGAGATTAAAACTGATACTATTAATGAAAATAATAATCCAAAAGTTCCTACAGATAATTGAATTTTTTTTTATTTGATATAATCTTTTAATATGAA
>CACOVB010000044.1 GCA_902630555.1 uncultured SAR116 cluster alpha proteobacterium | reverse complement strand
CCAATTATTATCTAATTTAACTTTAACACCAGCAAGTACATAATTTTTTTTGTCGTTAAAGTTACCAAACAAAAGGTCAGCTTTATAATTAAGCTTATTTTCATTTAATAAATTTGCTTGTAATGAAGATGATAAAACTAAAATTAAAATAACCCACAGTTTTATTAAGTTTAATAATTTTATTAAAATGTTCATATTTATATATTTTTATTTTTTCATTTCATGTTATGTGTAGAATATATATATGAATGATACTTATTTTGGTCAACTTTTAATCTCTATGCCTAATTTAACTGACCCATTTTTTCAAAAAACAGTAATCTTAATATGTGAGTTTTCAGAAAAAGCTATCATGGGGCTTATAATTAATAAGCCAGTACAAAACATTAAAGTTAGTAATATTTTAAAAAATATAAAGCTTGATGTAAATGATAAATTAGTTAATCAAGATGTATTTATAGGTGGGCCTGTTCATACCGGTCAAGGATTTATATTACATTCTAATGAATGCAAATATGAAGGTAGTGAAACAATAAATAAAAACCTAAGATTAACAACCTCTTTAAAAATTTTAGAAGACATATCAAAAAATAAACCTCCTAAATTTTATAAAGTTTTTCTTGGATGTTCAGTTTGGGGATATAAACAGTTTAACAATGAGATGTTAGAAAATTCATGGCATTTGATAGATACTTCAAATGAAATTATTTTTCAAAATAATGAGATCAACAAGATATGGGAAATTTGTGTAGAAAAATCAGGTATCGTCAAGGAAAAGTTAAACCCATATCATGGGAATGCTTAATTTAAAAATTATAAATTTAAATTTGAAAAATCTTTTTGATCTGGTCCAATTATAGATAACACAGTTTTAGGTTCATGGAATAATCTATCATATAAATCTAAAAGATTTGATATTTTTAGCTCGCTAATTTTTTTTAGAATATAATCTTCTGAAAACATTTTAGAGTGAGTAAAAAGACTTTTAACATTTCTTTCTAAACGACTAAATGTAAAATCTTGTGCTCTTATAAAGCCTGAGCTTAATTGAGCTTTTGCTCTATCTAAATCATTATTAGTAATGTTTTTACTCAAATTTTTAATTTCATTTAAAGAAGTATCTAATAAATTTTCAAGATCATTTGGATTACATGCAGAATAAAATCCAAAAATACCAGAAGACAAGAATTGACTTTGAAAGGAAAAAATACTGTAACATAAACCTTTTTTCTCTCTGATTTCTTGAAATAATTTTGAAGACATCCCACCACCTAAAATTATTGATAATGCAGAAAGGTCTAGTCTTTGTTTATCTAGATTGCTCAATCCTTCCACTCCAAAAACTATATGTGCTTGCTGTAAATCTTTTTTTTCAGAATGGAATCCAGAGCTCCATTTATATTTGGGTTTAGTACTTTTATCACCTGATTTTAAAAATTTAAAATTCTTTTTAATTTGATTAATAATTTTCTTTTCATCAAATTTTCCACTAATACCAATTATCAAATTTGACGGATTATAATTTTGATTACAAAATTCTTTCAGATCATCTTTATCAAACCCACCAACTGAAACTTTTGTTCCTAATATTGGTTTTCCAATTGATTGATTTTGATAAGCTAAAGAGTAAAACTTATCAAAAACCTTATCATCTGGCATATCATTAGACTGACCAATTTCTGAAATTATAACTCCTCTTTCTCTTTCAATTTCTTCTTTGGGAAAAGTAGAGTTTAAGAAAATATCAGATAAAATTTCGATGCCTAACTCATAATTACTAGGAAGTAACTTTACATAATAAGCAGTATTCTCTTTACTTGTATATGCATTAATGTCTCCACCCACATCTTCTATTTCCTTAGAAATATCAAAAGCGTTTCTATTTTTCGTTCCCTTAAATGCCATATGTTCAAGCATATGCGCAATACCTAATTGTTTATTATTTTCATTTACGCTTCCAACATTCAACCACAAACCAATAGATAATGTATTAGAATTAAAATGATCTAAAAGGATGGTAAGTCCATTACTTAAGGTAATTGTTTTTGCTGTCATATTTATCTCATATTGTTCTTGATGTAAGATTTAATTTCATGGATCTGATTATTTAAAATTTTAAAATTTTCTTCTTTTTCTAAAATTAGTTCTAAAGCATGAGGATTTTCTGGAGAAAAATTTAAACTTTTTTCTGTCACTTTTGGAAATTTTGCTGGGTGCGCACAAGCTAGAGAAATTAGTGGAATTTTATCATCTACTCTTCCTTCAGAAATTGCAGTTTTGGCAGCTCTTACACCTACAGCTGAATGAGGATCTAACAAGTATTTAGATTTGTTATAAGTATTTTTAATTTCATCTATGATTCCATCATCAAAAACCTTAAAACTTGCAAAATCATCATTAAATTTTTCCAACATTGATTTATCAATATTAAATTTTTTATTTTTTTCAAATTGTTCCATATAAAAATTAAGAGCATCACTATCCCTTCCCAGCATTTCAAATAAAAGTCTTTCAAAATTACTTGAAACCTGAATATCCATACTAGGACTATAAGACTCTTCTACACTCTTTCTTTCCATAGTTCCTGAATCAAAAAATCTAGTTAAAATGTCATTTTGGTTAGAAGCACAAATAAGAGTATTAATCGGTAATCCCATTTTTTTAGCAACCCAGCCAGCAAAGATGTTTCCAAAATTCCCAGTTGGAACTGAAAAATTAACTTTTTTATTTGGTGCGCCTAACTTAAATGCTCCATAAAAATAATACACAACTTGAGGTATTAATCGTACCCAATTAATAGAATTAATCGCTGACAACTTTACTTCATCTTTAAAATTCAAATCACTGAATAAACTTTTTACAATTGATTGACAACCATCAAAGTCAGTTTCAATAGCTAAAGATTGACACCCTTTTTTAAAAATTGTTGTCATTTGTTTTTGTTGAATTGAGGAAATTTTGTTATTTGGAAATAAAATAAATAAATCAACATTTGTATTATTTTTAAAAGCTTCTAGTGCGGCAGATCCTGTATCACCACTAGTTGCGCCTACAATTAAAATCTTTTTTTTCTTCTCTTTCAGAACATAATCAAATACATGAGCTAAAAATTGCATTGCATAATCTTTAAATGCAAAAGTGGGTCCATAAAAAAGTTCCATGACATATAAATTAGTATCTAACTTTTTAATTGGTACAACCTCTTCATGATTAAAATTACTATACACTTCTCTACACATTTCATACAATTTAGATCTAATTTCTTTGCCAACAAAAGGCGAAATAATTTTCTCGGCAAGAGAAATATAATCTAAATTTTTCATCTCATTTAATTCTAAATTAGAAAATCTTGGCCAAGTATTAGGTAAATACAATCCACCATCTCTTGCCAATCCAGACAAAAGAACATCTTCAAAATTCAAATTAGATTCTTGACCTCTTGTACTTAAATATTTAATTTCGGTCATCACCTTCTTTTCTTAAATGTTAATCTTTTTTCTTTAATATGAAATATAAAATAAATTATAAGTAGAGTTATAGCTAAACTATACCAAGTAATAGCATAAGACAAATGTTGATTCCTAAAATTTGGTTTTCCAAGGGCAGCAATTGGTAATTTTCGATTGTTTTTATTTCTAATTGCATCTATAAAAAAGTTTTCTTCAAAACTATATTTCTCTAATTCACGAGCTTTTTTAATTTCATTCGGTTTTATTGTAAACCAAAAATCATCTTTTATATCATTTTTAGGAACAAAATATCCTTTTAATTGTGGCTTTCTTATTATTCCATCAATGGTAACTTCTTCTTCAATTATAGTAAATGGCCTTGATTTTTGTAGTTTAAGTTTTTCACTAATCCAACCTCGATTTATTAGTACAACCTTATTTTCATTTGTTAGAATTGGTGTAACTAAATGAAATCCAGCATTTCCTTCATATGTTTTTCCTATAATTAAAGTTTCTTTATTGTTTAAAAACTTTCCTTTAATTAAGACTCTTCTAAATTCCTGTGCGCCATCATATTTAAATGATTTTTCATATAAAATCTTATTTTTTTCAAATTTTTCTGTATAATTTGAAATTATATTATTTTTCCAAAATAGTCTTTTAACTTGCCAAGTACCAAGTGAAATTAAAACTAAAAAAGAAACTATGCTAAATAATGTTGGCCATAATAATGGACGAAATTGAATTGATTTCATTTGACTAAAAGACTTTAGCCACCCCACCAGTAAACACAGACAAATAGAAATAACCAGACAACATCTACAAAATGCCAATACCACGCCGCTGCTTCAAAACCAAAATGATGTTCGGATGTGAAATGACCTTTAATTCCTCTAAATAAACATACAGCTAAAAATATTGTTCCAACAAGAACATGAAACCCATGAAAACCCGTAGCCATGTAAAAAGTTGATGCATATATACCGTCTGTGAAGCCAAAAGCTGCATGAGTATACTCATATGCTTGCAATGCGGTAAAAGCTGCACCTAATAAAACTGTAAGAACTAGACCTGTTATAAAATCTTTTCTATTTCCATGTTGTAAAGCATGGTGAGACCAAGTTACTGTACATCCAGATAGAAGAAGTATCATTGTGTTTATTAGTGGAAGATCAAAAGGATCAAAAGTTGTGATATCTGCGGGTGGCCAAACACCTGTATCAGGATAAAGACTTGCATCAAAGAAAGCCCAGAAAAAAGCCACAAAAAACATCACCTCTGATGATATAAATAACATCATCCCATAACGCATGCCTATTTGAACTATAGGGGTATGATGACCTTGGAATTCAGCTTCTCTAACTACATCTCTCCACCAAAAAAACATTGTAGCTAATACCATTAAAACCCCAGCACCTAATATGTAAACGGAATAAGCATATTCATGCATAAACATTGTTAACCCTAAAACTAGAGTAAATCCAGCTGCAGAACCAACTGCAGGCCAGGGACTTGGTTCCACTAAATGATATTGATGTTTTTGGTCTCCGCTCATAAATACTCCTTAGAATATTTATAAATTAAAATTTCATATAAATCAAAGTAATTTGGCTTGAAATTCCTAATTATTCAACCTTAAAAAAAGTATATGACAAAGTTATTTCATTTAAGGATTTAAGATTATCATCATTGTCAATTTCAGGATCAATATAAAAACTTACAGGCATTTTAATTTCCTCATTAGGCATTAATTTCTGATTTATAAAACAAAAACATTCAATTTTCATAAAAACTGATCCTGCTTTTGGAGGCGAAACGTTAAATGATGCGGTGCCTGTAGATGGTTCCTTTGATAAGTTTTTTGCAGTATAATAAATAATTTTTTCAACACCCGGTTTTAATTGAATTTCATCACTAGGTGCAACAAATTTCCAATTCAGGCCTGGAGAAATGTTTGCGTCAAATCTTACTTTATACAAACTACCATCAACTTTTGGACCCGGCGCTAAAGAAGCTTTTTGTGTTGTACCCGCATACCCAGTAACTCTACAAAATAAATCA
>CACOVB010000043.1 GCA_902630555.1 uncultured SAR116 cluster alpha proteobacterium | reverse complement strand
TTATTGATGCAAAAAATCTTGTGGTTTCTCCTGGGTTTGTTGATATTCATACACATTATGATGGACAAGCTATTTGGGATAGTCAATTAGCTCCTTCTTCTCTTCATGGAGTATCAACTGTTGTAATGGGAAATTGTGGAGTTGGTTTTGCTCCTTGTAAACCTCAAGATCGTGAAAAACTTGTTGAACTTATGGAAGGAGTTGAAGATATACCTGCTCCAGTTATGCATGAAGGTTTAAAGTGGGAATGGGAAAGTTTTAAAGAATATTTAGATGCTCTAGAGAAACGAGATAGAGACATAGATATATGTACTTTGTTACCTCATGCAGCATTACGTGTTTATGTTATGGGTGAACGTGCAATTAAACATGAAAGAGCTAATAAAGAAGATTTAAAAAAAATGCGTCTTATAACAAAAGAGGCAATATTGGCTGGGGCTTTTGGATTTTCTACATCAAGAACTATAAGTCATAAAAGTTTAAAAGGTGAATATACTCCTACGTTAAGAGCGCATGAAGATGAGCTTACAGAAATAGCCTTAGGAATGAAAGATGCTGGTGCAGGATTTATGGAAATTGTATCAGATTGGAATGAACCTGATCCAGAAACAGAATTTAACGTTCTTAAAAGAATATCAAAAAAATCTGGGCGTCCAATTGTATTTAGTTTAACTCAGAGACATGACAGACCAGATTTTTGGAAAGATTTGATGAAGATGTCTCTAGAAGCTAAGGAAGAAGGATTGTCAATCAGACCTGTGGTTGCGCCAAGGCCAATAGGATTATTATTCGGACTTAAGGGAAGTCAAAATCCTTTTTCTGGTACTGATACGTTTAAAAAACTAAAAAATTTATCCCATGATGAAAGGGTGTTAGAATTATCAAAAGATCATATAAAAAAACAAATACTTTCTGAAGATAGATTAAAAAATAGTACCTTTCCACTCATTCATAGAATTAGTTTTAAGCATATGTACAGATTTGGGTCTCCACCAAATTATAATCCTAATATAGAGGATGGTATTGAGTTTATGGCTAAAAAAAATAAAATATCGCCGGAGGAGCTAGCATATGAAATAATGCTAGAAAATAATGGTGAAAATTTTATTTATGCTCCACTTGTGAATTTTGTAGATAATAACTTTGATGTTTGTCATCAAATGTTAAAGGACCCAAATTCAATAATGGGATTAGGTGATGGAGGAGCACATGTTGGATTTATATTAGATGCAGGATATCCAACTTGGCTTTTATCTTATTGGACACGTGATAAAAAATTATTTTCACTAGAGGATAGTATAAGAAGACTAACGTCAGACACCGCTACAGCCATAGGTTTATATGATAGAGGGGTTTTAAAAGAGGGACTTAAAGCAGATATTAATTTATTAGATATTGAAAAGCTTGGATCCTCAGATCCATTTATGTTACAAGATTTGCCGGCTGGTGGAAGTAGACTAATGCAAAAGACAAGTGGTTATGTAATGAATATTGTTTCAGGAAAAATTACTTATGAAAACGGTAAAAAAGAAACTAATCTTCCAGGAAAACTTGTTAAGTTAATAAATGTTCAAGAACAATTTAAAGAAAAAGATTTAGTCTAATATTTTAAGAGGGATAAATTACGCCCTTCCCATCCGATTGTTTATCAAATAATTCATAAGCTTCTTTTGCTTGTTCAAGTTTCCATTCATGAGTAAATAATTCATCAACTTTTAATTTCTTTTCAGCAACGTATTCTGAGCAGGCATATTGTCCATGCTTAGAAAATGTCCAACTTCCTATCAAGGTGATTTGTCTTCTTAATAAATCATTGCTAACATCAATATCAACATTTCCGCCTTCACCAACAAAACATGCTTTGCCCCAAGTTCTAAGACATTTTATACTTTGAGATCTTGCTTCGGATGAAGAAGATGCATCAATCGAAGAATGTGCACCTAATCCATTAGTTAAATCTTTAATCGCATCAACGACATTATCTATCTTCATTGGATTTAAAATATTTCCTGCACCAAAGGATTTTGCTCTGTCTAATCTTTGTTGATTCGTATCTAGTGCTATTACGTTTACTCCCATGCTAGAAGCAATCATGACTGCAGATAACCCTACTGGCCCTAAACCAAAAACTGCTAATGTTTCATGAGATCTTAAACATAATCTGTCTATCGCTCCCCAAGCAGTCCCAGTACCACATGAAATTGCTGCACCACTTTTAAATGAAATATCTTCGCGTAATTTTACCAGGGTATCAGCAGGACATTTCATATACTTTGCATGAGCCCCATGACCAGTTACACCGTAAACCTCTTTAACACCATCAACGCATAATTGTTGCCATCCTGTTGAACAATGCACACACGTTCCACATCCTTTATAATGATGTTGCATCACATTCATATTTTTTTTGAAATTGTTTTTATTAACGTTTTTTCCTAATTCAACTATTGTTCCACAGGGTTCATGACCAGCAATAACTTGTTTATCTTCACCACCTAATCCTAAAGAAGATGGACCATCTACAGCTCTGTAAACTTTTAAGTCACTCCCACACATCCCAGATGCTTTGATTTCAAGAATAACTTCGTCTGGTCCTGGTGTTGGGTCTTCGAATTCTTGTATTTCAAGATTATGTTGTCCTAAAAATACTATGCCTTTCATAAAGCCTCAAATAATTAATTTCTAAATTGTTGATGACAACCTTTGCAAGAAGCCGCCACTTCTCTAAATGAAGAAACGGTGTCATCTATATTTTTATTTTGTGATATTTTGATTAATTTTGCGCTAGAAATTTGAAATTTCTCAATTGCTTCTTTAAAACCTTCAGGATCAGACCATATATTGTCACTAGCCTCACTTTTATTAGAGCTACTAGCTTCACTTCCCTTTGGAAAATATTTATGCATTTCATTAGCCCATTTATTTAACTTTTTTGCAGATTGTGTAATAACATTAAAGTTATCTTCACTAAAGCTTTTATTTATAGTTCTCATAAGGTTTTTGCTTTCTTTAAATTTATCCATTCTTTCTTTAATGATCCCAGTAGCTCCTTCATGAGAGTATGAAAAAAATGGAAAAGAAATTAAAAATAAAATTAAAACAAATTTACATTTATACATTTTTATCTCCTTGATAGTATCATTATAATGGTTAAAGAAAAAAAATTAAATCAACAATTAGATAAAGTAACTTATTTCACTATTTTTTTTGAATTTTTAAAGTTAGGCTGTACATCTTTTGGAGGTCCAATTGCTCATATTGGCTTTTTCAGAGAGCATTTTGTAAATAAAATTAAATGGATAGATGATAAGAATTTTTTAGACATTGTTTCTTTCTCAAATTTCTTGCCAGGACCATCTTCTAGTCAAGTTGGCATGTGTATTGGCTATCTTCGAAAAGGATCTTTAGGAGCTTTTTTTGCATGGTTAGGTTTTACATTGCCATCTGCAATAATCATGATTGCATCTGCATATGGTTTATTATTTTATAGTGATTTTTTTACAGAAGGTCTTTTGAGTGGAATAAAGGCATGTGTAGTTGTAATAGTCTTTCAAGCAATTTTGGGGATGTCTAAACAATATTTAAATGATTATAAAAAAATTTTATTAACTTTAATGACTACATTAATTTTAATTTTTTTTACAAATAATACTTATCAAATAATTCTAATTATAATTTCGGGAGTTCTAGGAAATTTTTTATTTCGTGAAAAAACAAAGGCCAAACATATATCTTTATCTATAGATTATACGCCATTATTTTATTTATTAATATTCGCAATTGCATTACTAATTTTCCCGATTTTAAATCAAATTTATAATTCTGACATTATTTTAATTTCTGACAAATTTTTTAGAGTAGGATCTCTAGTTTTTGGAGGAGGGCATGTTGTGTTACCGCTCTTAAAAAACGAAATAGTTAATTTTAATTTAATTGATAAAGATACTTTTTTATTTGGTTATGGAGTAGCTCAAATAATTCCAGGCCCTTTATTTACTTTTTCTGGGTTTTTAGGAGCATCGATGGATTTGTCACAGCATAAAATTCTTATAGGTATAATTTCATTAATTATGATTTTTATTCCTTCTTTTTTATTGGTTTTTGGCGCTATGCCTTATTGGTCAGTTTTAAGAAATATTCCAAAAATAAAAGCTTTTTTGATTGGTGTTAATGCTTGTGTGGTAGGTTTACTTATTTCTGCATTCTATAATCCAGTCATCACCTCTTCTTTAAATGATTATAAAAGTTTAATTTTACTTGGCATTTCCATTATCATAATTTTTTTAATAAAAACTCCACAATGGGCGAGCGTTATAATTGTTGCTGCACTTGGGAAAATAATGGATTTAAATGTGTTAAATTTTTCTTTTGACATTTTTTTTTAAAGGATTAAATAGACATTCTAACAATTATATCGGAGAGTTTTATGCCTACTAAAAATGTTGAAGTTATTGCAAATGAAAAAATAGAAGAAATTTCTAGTGGAGCTATGACAAAAGCTGGAAGGCTGGCTATGGAACTTGCTAACGAGAAAAAAAGACTGAATCAAGAACTCAAAGAGCTTCAAGCAGAATATGATGAAGTCAAACCAACAACTCCAACAGGAACCAGAGATTGGTATGTTAAATGGTTATCAATGATACTAGCGGTTTTAGGAGTATTTCTAATTAGTGCTTCCTATACTTTTCATGGTCAAATAACTTATTTTTTAAGTGCTATAGGTTGGATATATGTAGGCATGCAATGGGGTGATAGAGCTATCATGATAGGCAGTGCTGTTACTGGAACTGCTGTTGCTATGAACTTAATTGAAAATTTGCCTAAATATTTAAGTAGTATTTAAGTTGATTTTCTACATTTAAATACATCGGCTGTAATTTTTGCAACTTTTTGATTTTCTTTAACCAAAACATATTCTGTTTTTGGTTTGAATTTATTTTTAGTTTCAACTTTATAACCCTGTTGATTTACAAAAACTCGTCTTTTTTCTCTGTAATCATATACGCCTATAGCGTTACCACCAATATCGTAAGCACGTTTCTTTAGCGTGTTAATTAATTGGTAATAATCAATACTTCCAGATACAGATAGTCTAATAATACCTATACAATCTTTATTACTTCTTAAATAACTTGTTGAGGTGAATTGAATTTTATTCAATTCTTTTTCTAACTTTTCAGACATATAAAAATTTTCAAAAGCACTTTCATTTATAACTTTTGGTTTAACTGTTACAATTGAACTGGTTTCAATTTCATTGCCAGCATATTTAGTATTTGTATAACTACAGTTAGTAAAAAATAAAAAAGATAATATTATGAGAATAAATTTCATACTTTATATACGACAATTTAGAAAGCTGTTTTAATTATTATTTATTTTGTCAGTCAAATGATTTGTATTTATAAATACTTCGTTCTCTCCACTGCAACAATCATCAACTACTCTTTTGCAGTTTAAACACTGATAATGTGATTGAACGTAAATATATCCTTTTAGACTTGAACAACATGGACATGGGATTTTTGTATTCATTTAAATTAACTAAATATTGACTTGATGAGTTCTGTTGGTCTGCAAATTATAGATTGAATTATTTTTTTATTTCTTTCAATTGATACAATAGGTCTTTGTAATAAAATTGGATATTTCATTACTAAATTGATTATATTTTCAAAGGTATGTGTCTTTTCATTATCATTTAAATTTTTATAAACTTTTTCATTT
>CACOVB010000042.1 GCA_902630555.1 uncultured SAR116 cluster alpha proteobacterium | reverse complement strand
TGAGCATAAAAAAAAAGTTTAAAAAAATTAATATAAAATGTGGATTTGCTGATGACATAAATTTTAAGAACGAAATTTTTGATTATGTACATTTAGGTTTTTTTATGTATTTAGTTGATAGAAATTTATTTTTAAAAGTAGTAAGTGAAATTGATAGAATCTTAAAATTTGGAGGGTATCTTTCAATTGTTGATTTTGACCCTCCTTTTCCATATTCTAATGATTACAAACATCAAAAAGGTGTCTTTTCTCATAAAATTGACAATTCAAGTGTTTTTGTATCGACTGGTTTTTATTCAATAGTTAATAAGTTTTCATTTTCACATGAAAAATTTTCTTTTGAAAAAAAAATTGATGAAAGAATATCACTATTGTTATTATATAAAGAAAATCAAATATTCAAGGGAACAAATTTAAAGGCTAAAAAATAAAATTAATTCGATTAAGGTTCTAACGTTTGGAAATAGTCATACTTATTAGTCTTTACAAAATCATTTTTAAAAAGTAATTTGATCAAATATTTTTTAATATAAAAATAATCATGTAGTGATGTTAGTTTATAGAATTTTAGGTTAATAAAAAAATGCATCTTGCCATAATTCCTGCTAGAGGTGGTAGTAAAAGGATTCCTAGAAAAAATATAAAAAATTTCTGTGGGAAACCTATTATATCTTATGCAATTGAAGCTGTAAAAAATTCAAAAATGTTTTCTAATATTGTGGTTTCGACAGATGATTTGGAAATTAAAGAAATTTCTCTCGAATTAGGAGCAAAAGTTCCTTTTATGAGACCAAAGGATTTATCTGATGATTTTATAGAAACTCAACCGGTAATAAAACACGCTATAAAAGAATGTTTAAAAAGAGAATTTATTTTTGACAGTGTATGCTGTATTTATCCTTGTGTTCCATTAATTACTTCAAATGACATCAAAAAAGCTTTTGAAATTCATAAAAAAAATCAATATAAATATTGCTTTCCAATTGTAGAATTTTCACCACCAATACAACAAGCTTTTGAGTTTAATGAGAGAAACCATAATCTTTCACTTGTATCACCAGGGTTTGAACTTGAAAGAACTCAAGATTTAAAAAAAACTTTTTTTGATGCAGGACAATTTTATTGGGGTAGAAAAGATTTGTGGTTAAATAAAAAAAATATGATGGCTACGGGTGTTGGCTTGGTTTTGCCACGATGGAGAATTTTAGACATTGATAATTTGGAAGATTGGAAAAGAGCAGAGTTAATGTATAGAACTATACATAATACTATATCATAACGATATAAATTTTACTTAGTTTGAAAATTTCAATGTTTATTCCAATATATGTTTTTTATTTTCCATGTATGATAAGAAAAATCTCTTGAAATAAGCCATTTTTTTAAACAATTAATTTCTAAATCTAATTCATCATAGTTATTTCTAACCCATTCTTTTAAAATTTTAAAATTTTTAAATCCATTTATTGTATCTGGAATTTTATAAGATTTAGAGTGAACAGGATTTGTGTAAAACCAACCGGAAAATTCATCACTTTTCTCTTTATTATTTTTAATACATAATTTGGAACTCTCCCAGAATTTTTTATCAATTAATTTAAAAAAATCTTTTCTTGATTTAGCATAATTTGTAAAATTTGTATGTCCATACCATCCTCTATTTGCACATAAAACTGGTGTTTTTAAGTGCGAAGCTTCAATGCCCACAGTTCCGCTACCAGTAATAATTCCATCAGATAATTTTATTAATTCTTTGTTATTCCATTCAATGTCTGCAATTAAAAAATTTGGGGATTTGAATTTATTTAAAAAATATTCATTACTAGCTTCTTTAATTTTTTTATACATTTGATTTGCTGGATGTTGTTTGAAAATTATATAAATATTTTTTTTTTCTAATAAATAAGAAATTGTGCTTAAGTTTAAATCAAGAAAATTCATGAAATTATTCCATCCCCAAGATCTTTGATAATCCATATAAGCATGAGAGAAAATTGTTATTATTGGGTATTGTTTATTCCAGTTACATATTTTTTTTATTTGTCTTTTATTAATTTTAAGTCTTTTCCTTTCATTATAAGCAAACATTGCGCCAGCATCATTAACTTTACCATTGAACCTATTTTTTATGTACTGACTGCCTAATTTTCTAAGTAATATTTTTTTTTGTGGTTCTAAGTTATTAAAATCTTTAAGGGTAGGACCACTTTCAAAATTATGTTGAAGTTTTTTTTCTACACATTGAAGAAATTTTAATGAATTATTTTCTAATGATAAAGTTATAACTTTTGAATTATTTCTAATTGCAGCATTAACTAATGATCCATAATAAACAGCTGTATTGTGACTTGAAATAAGATATTTTGGCTTAAGTTCGTTAAAAATTTTTTCAGAACTCAATATTACATTTAAAAAAATCTGAAAATGTTCTTCAAATTTTGAATGGTTTATCTGAACAAAAGGACTATTTTGAAATTTACAAAATTCATCATATAATAAATCAGTTGAAAAACCAATTGGAAGTTTAGTTTTAAGTAAATCTTTTTCATTACGAATTTTTCTTATATTAAAAAATTTGTCATTAACATAAAAATAATCTTCAAGTAAAATAATTTTTTTGATACCAAATAATTTTAATCTTCTTATAATATTGGATTTATTTCTACTCTTTGAAACAACAGCAATACAATTATCCTTTTCAATTGAAAGAGCATTCATTATTAAGCTTAAAGAAAACCAATATCCTGGATTATCCCAGTAACATTCTATGATAATCTTATCCTTAAAAGAAAAGGTATTATTCTTTTTATACAAATTATTAATTTCTCTAAAGAATTTCGAAATATCTTTTCTATATTGTATTTCAGTCTTAATTTTTTGAAATATTGAAAAATTTTTTTTTAATAGGAATTTTAGCATCTATTCTATTTTAGTTTAAAATTTAATTTATTTATTTTAAAACATCGTATATTGCTACATATACTTGTACAATACAACTCTTTATACTGGATTTGTATTTATAATAACAATTTTTAAATAATTTTTTTAATGAAGAAATTATTTGTAATCTAATTTTACAAAAACAATATTTTCATAACCTTTCAAATTTCTATTAGTTCATCTTTCATAAACTTTCTTGAGGCTTTTCTTCCTAGTATATTATCAATACGCATAGGAGATATTCCATTACCAGGGCGTTTAATATCTAGATTTTCTTTAGTCAGTTTTTCACCTTTTTTAATATTCTTTTTTGCTATTATTGATTTTCTGGCAATTATTAAGTTTTGTTGCTCTGATGGAGTTGGAAATTTAATTTTGGATCCCATTGCCATTTCAATTTCTCTAATTGACTTTATCATTTTCATTAGTTCATCTGGTTCTAAGCTTGCTTTATGATCAGGACCTTGTAGATTTTTATCTAGAGTGAAGTGTTTTTCAATAACTTGCGCGCCTAATGCAGCGGCCGCAATAGATACTGAAATGCCTTCGGTATGATCCGAATATCCAACTGGAACCTTAAAAACTTTTTTTAATGTATTAATGACATTTAAATTTACTTCATTCATTGGGGCAGGATATTCAGTTGTACAATGAAGTAATGTAATTTTCTCTTTTGCTGTCCCTGAATTAATCAAAACTTCGAGAGCATCTTCAATTTCACTCAATTTTGCCATTCCTGTTGACAGTATTACTTTTTTATTTAATCCTCCTATCAAGCGCAGATAAGGAAGGTTTGTAATTTCACCAGAGGGTATTTTAAAGATCTCCATTCCAAGTTTGACAAGAAAATTAGTTGACTCTAAGTCGAATGAAGTTGACATAAAATTTATTGTTTTTTTTGTAGCATGTTCAATTAACTTTTGATGCCATTCAAATTTAAGTTCAAGCTTTTTAAGCATAGCTACTTGACTTTTTTCTCGAATATTTTTTTTTTGATAGGATGCTAATTGAGCTTTTTCAGAAGCTAGTTGATTTGCCTTAAATGTTTGAAACTTCACGTAATCGGCACCACATTCTGAAGCAACATCAATGAGTTCAATAGCTTTTTGAAATTCGCCATTATGATTAACTCCGGCTTCTGCAATAATTATAATTTTTTCTCTTTTCATAAAATATTCTCCAAATTTAAAAAAATAATTTAAATTTATTATTCATCTAATCGTAAGTAAAAGTTGAATCCATGAATTCGAATTTTTGGAGGAAAATCTTGTATATAAGTAGCTCTAATTATTTTTTTTAGTTCCTTTTTGGATATATCCGGTGATATAGTTTGTAGGTCTGTAATTTGTTTAATTCTTTTTGCTTTTCCACTCCATTTTTCTTTTTTAGAAGTAATAATTTTTTTATTAATTAATTGAGTACCGTTTGTATGGATTATTTCAATAAAATCTAGACATAATTTCATAAGTTCAGTATGTGTTCGTGTTAAAAGAGTTTTTAAATTATCAAAACTATTAACTGGAAATCTCCTTACTTCAATGATTGTACCGTTGTCAATTTTTTCGTTCATAACATGGGCTGTGACACCATATTCTTTAACACCATCATATAATGCGAAGTTTACACATCCACTACCTGGGTATTCTGGTGGAGCTGGATGAAAGTTAATAGGAAAAAATTTTGCTTTTTTGAGAAGGAAATTTGGTATAACAAACAAATTTCTAAAGCTCAATATATATTCACCTTCCCATTGTAAAATCTTTCTTGGAATTTGTTCATTGCGAATTTTTGATTTAAAATATGTAATATCAAAATCATATTTTTTAAGTCTCTTTAAAATTAAATCTGATGCTTTACATTCATTTCTTCCAAAAAATAATAATCTTATATTTTTATGATTATCGCTTGGTGAAATAGTCATTCCTTTCTCCAAATTAAATATTTTTTACTAATTCTTTAGCAATTAAATTTTTGTGGAATGTAAAAAATATCTTATTATACATTCAAGTTATATGCTTTAATTATGAAACATTCTATATATTTTATTAGTTTATTGAATAATATAATAATTTTTCACAAACTATTTTTATATCTTTTGACGAAATAGAGGTCGAGCTTGGTAAACAAATTGTGCGTTTAAATAAATCATTTGATATCTTCAACTGACTGGTAGTTTCAAATTGTTTGAAAGCTTTATTTAAAATAAGAGGTTTCCAAATGGGTCTCAATTGTATTCCTATTTGGTTCATTTTATAAATTATTTCAAAAATATTTATTTTTTTTGATTTTTTTATTCTTAAAAGAGGCATCCAATAATTACAGTGAACCTCAGCACTTTCTTCTACCATCTCGCCAATATTAGTATTATTAAAAAAATTTTTATATTTTTTAAAAGTATTTCTTTTTTTTTGAACAAACTCGTCTAATTTTTCAAATTGTGCTAATCCAATAGCAGCGTTTACATTACTTAGCCTATAGTTGTAACCTACCTCGTTGTGTATAAAGTCATAATTTTTAGACTTCGCTTGATTAGCTAAATATCTTATTTTATCAGCTACTTTTTTATTTTTACACAAAACCATTCCACCGCCACCACTAGTAATTATTTTGTTTCCATTGAAAGAAATAGTAAAAATTGATGCACCATATGCTATAGGTTTTCTATTAACAAAAGATCCAAGAGCTTCAGCACCATCTTCTATGATTTTAATATTTTTAGATTTAATAATATTATAAATTTCTTCTCTATTGGAGTAAAAGCCATAAACATGAACTAACAAAATTGCAGAAATTCTCCTTTTAGTTTTTAAATTTATACAAAACCCATTTATCATTTTGGTATTTTTAGAAAACCAATTTGAGAGTTCTTTTGCATTAAGACAGAAATCAGAAAGTCTAATATCTACAAAAACAGGTCGTGCACCTGTATAAATTATGGCATTTGCTGTTGCCGCAAATGTTGATGCTGATGTAATGACTTCGTCATCATGATTTACACCAGATGCCAATAAAGCTAGATGAATAGCTGCGGTTCCAGATGATACACATACTCCATGAAATTTACCTTGAGAAGATGCTATTTTTTTTTCAAATTCTTTCATATAATCACCTTCTGTCAACATGCCTTTAGATAGAGCTTCTGTGACATAAGCTATTTCGTTGCCTTTAATATTAGGAATACTATTAGGGATATTGTAATGCATTTATCTAGGAGGAACTCCATTTGGGAAATTTGTCTTATACCAGCTAAAAATTTTATTAAGTCCTTTGTCTAATTTAACACTAGGAAATATCTTGCAATCTT
>CACOVB010000041.1 GCA_902630555.1 uncultured SAR116 cluster alpha proteobacterium | reverse complement strand
AGTTTTATTAGGTTTATCTGATTTTAAAAAAATAACAAAAAAAGAAATTAATTTAAAAGAATTGGCTTTCCCGAAAAAAGAGGTCTTTACGATCCATCTTTTGAAAAAGATGCCTGTGGTTTTGGATTTATTGCTGATATCAATAATGATCCAAAACATGAAATTGTTCATCAAGCCCTTGATATTGTCCACAAACTAGATCATCGTGGAGCAATTGGCGCCGATCCATTAGCAGGTGATGGAGCAGGAATTCTTATACAATTACCCGATAAATTTTTTAGAGATTATTTTAAAAGGCAGAAAATTTCTTTACCTGAGTTAGGTGATTATGCTGTTGGTATGGTTTTTTTACCAAATGACATAACAAGATCAAGTATCGCTCAAAAAGCTATTGAACAAGCCATTTCAGATGAAGGTCAAATATTCATTGGTTGGAGGGATGTACCAACTGACGATACTGTGCTTGGTAAATCTGTTATAAATAATAAACCTATTATTAAACAATTCTTTATTCAAAGAAGCAACAAATGTAAAGATGAGAACCATTTTCAGAGAAAGCTGTACGTTATAAGAAAAACTGTCCATAAAAAAATTCATCAAAGTAATTTGTTAGAATGGGAAGATTTCTACATCGTATCACTTTCTACTAGAACTATTGTATTCAAGGGAATGGTATTAGCTCCAAATTTATCTAAATTTTATGTTGATTTTCAAGACACTAAATTTGAAACTGCAATAGCTCTGTTCCATCAAAGATTTTCAACAAACACTTTTCCATCCTGGCGTTTGGCTCAACCATTTAGATATTTATGTCATAATGGCGAAATTAATACAGTTAAAGGAAACATCAATTGGATGAACTCCAGAAAACATAGTATGAAATCTAAAACACTCGGTAATGATTTAGATAAACTTTGGCCTATAATTGAAAATTCACCATCTGATTCTTCAACATTTGATAATGCTTTAGAATTATTAGTTATGGGAGGGTACTCTCTACCACACGCAATGATGCTTATGATTCCTGAAGCTTGGAAAGATAATGACTCCATGGACGCTGAGAGAAAAGCTTTTTATGAGTATTATTCAGCACTTATTGAACCATGGGATGGTCCAGCCGCAATGGCATTTACCGATGGAAAACAAATTGCTGCGACCTTAGATAGAAACGGATTAAGACCTGCGAGATATATAGTTACTGATGATAATTTGATTATTATGGCATCTGAAGTAGGTGTCCTCCCTGAAATCCCAGAAGAAAAGATTGTAAAAAAATGGAGATTACAACCAGGGAAGATGCTCTTGGTGGATTTAGAAAAAAATAAAATAATATCTGACGAAGATTTGAAAGATGATTTGAAAAGAAAACATCCATATGGTGGATGGTTAAAGTCTAACCAAATATTACTATCTGATGTTCCCAAAGAGATCGGACCAATGACACCAGATGAGAAGTCACTTTTAAATCTACAAAAAGCTTTTGGTTATACACAAGAAGACTTAAAATTTTTTCTTGAACCCATGATCAAATCTGGAGAAGATCCAATTGGGTCAATGGGAAGAGATATCCCATTAGCCGCATTATCTAACAAGAGTAGATTGTTATATGATTATTTTTTTCAAAATTTTGCTCAAGTAACTAATCCACCTATTGATCCTATAAGAGAAGAGCTAGTGATGTCTTTGGTAAGTTTTATTGGCCCTAGACCTAATTTACTTGATCTGACATCTGGTGGTAAACAAAAAAGATTAGAAGTTGATCAACCCATATTAACGAACACAGATCTAGAGAGAATAAGAAGAATTGAAAATCATTTAACCGGATCATTTAAAACCTTAACCTTAAGTATTTGCTATAAAAAAGACAAAAATACAGTTGATTTGGATGGCATAATTTCTTCATTATGTAGCAAGGCTGAAAAAGCTGTTAGTGAAAATGACTATAATATTTTAATTCTGTCAGATAGAAACGTTGATGAAGATCACATTGCCTTACCCGCATTATTAGCAACAGGAGCTGTTCATCACCACCTTATAAAAAAAGGTTTAAGAACTGACGTTGGTATTGTTGTTGAAACTGGTGAAGCTCGAAGGGTTCATGATATTTGTCTTCTTGCTGGATATGGAGCTGAAGCTATAAATCCATATCTCGCCTTTTACACTTTATCAAACATTATCTCAAAAAGTAAAATTAACGTTTTAGAGGATGAGGCATCAAAAAAATATATTAAAGCTCTTAATAAAGGCATGCTTAAAGTTATGTCTAAAATGGGAATATCTACATTTCAATCTTATTGTGGTGCTCAAATTTTTGATGCAGTAGGTCTTAGTTCAAGTGTAGTTGAAAAATTTTTCACCGGTACTGCAACCCGAATTGAGGGTGTAAACCTTAATGAAATTCAAAGTGAAACTGAAGAAAGACATTTGGAAGCATTTAAAAATAATTTTGAATATGATAATGTTTTAAATATAGGTGGTGATCTTAGTTTTAGATTAAACGGTGAAAACCATGTATGGACACCTGAAACAATTGGTATGCTTCAACATGCAGTTAGAAGTGCCGATTATTCTATTTTTAAAAAATATTCTAATAAGATTAACAATCAAACAGAAAATTTTAAAAGTCTCAGAGGTTTATTTAAGTTTAAAAATATAAATAAACCAATACACATTGATGAGGTTGAACCAACATCTGAAATTGTAAAGAGATTTGCAACTGGTGCTATGTCTCTAGGCTCTATTTCAACAGAAGCGCACTCTACTCTTGCTATTGCTATGAATAGATTAGGTGGAAGATCAAATACTGGAGAAGGTGGTGAAGAACCATCAAGGTTTAAAGAACTACCAAATGGTGATTCAATGAAATCAAGAATTAAGCAGGTTGCTTCTGGTAGATTCGGTGTGACAACTGAGTATTTGGTTAATGCCACGGATATTCAAATTAAAATGGCTCAAGGTGCAAAACCTGGTGAAGGAGGTCAATTGCCTGGACATAAGGTTGATAAATTTATCGCTAAAGTTAGACATTCTACTCCTGGTGTTGGATTGATATCACCACCGCCTCATCATGATATTTATTCAATTGAAGATTTAGCTCAACTTATATTTGATTTAAAAAATGTTAATCCTGAAGCCAGGATTTCCGTAAAACTTGTCTCTGAGGTAGGTGTTGGCACTGTAGCCGCTGGAGTAAGTAAAGCACATGCTGATCATGTTACAATCTCAGGGCATGATGGTGGAACAGGAGCCAGTCCATTAACATCAGTTCTAAATGCTGGAGGTCCTTGGGAGATAGGTTTATCAGAAACTCATCAAACTTTAGTAACAAATGGTTTAAGAGGAAGAATAGCTGTACAGGTTGATGGTGGATTGAGAACAGGTAAAGATGTTGTGATTGGAGCAATTCTGGGTGCTGATGAATTTGGCTTTGCTACTGCAGCATTAATATCTGAGGGATGTATAATGATGAGAAAATGTCATCTGAACACATGCCCAGTAGGGGTTGCAACTCAAGATCCAGAATTAAGAAAAAATTTTACAGGTCAACCTGACCATGTGGTTAACTTTTTTGTATTTATAGCTAATGAAGTAAGAGAAATCATGGCAGAGCTTGGAATTAAAAAGCTTGATGACCTAATTGGTCAAAGAAAGTACTTAGATTTTGAAGTGGCAAAAGATCACTGGAAAGCTCATAATCTTGACTTATCTGATGTAATCTTTGAAATAGAAAATAAAGAGAATGTAAGTATTTATAATAATGAGAATCAAGATCACAATTTAGAGAAAGTTTTAGATCATACTCTCATTAGAGATTGCAAAGATGCTTTAGAAAATAAAAAAAGAGTTAATTTAAAATACAATATTTTCAATATAGATAGAACAGTTGGAGGAATGCTATCAGGACAAGTTGCTTTAAAACATGGTCATGAAGGGTTGCCAAAAAATACCATAAATATAGATTTTTCTGGTAATGCTGGTCAAAGTTTTGGTGCTTGGTTAGCCAAAGGAGTAACATTAAATCTATCTGGTGATGCTAATGACTATGTTGGCAAGGGGTTGTCAGGTGGGATCATATCAATCAAAAAAAATATAAATAGCAAATTAATTTCTGATCAAAATATTATTGCTGGAAACACTCTGCTTTATGGTGCTATTTCAGGTGAATGTTATATTAATGGCGTAGTTGGTGAAAGATTTGCTGTCAGAAATTCTGGAGCAACGGCCATTGTTGAAGGTTGTGGTGATCATGGTGCAGAATACATGACAGGTGGTGTAGTTGTTATTTTAGGTCAAACTGGAAGAAATTTTGCGGCTGGAATGTCTGGAGGTGTTGCATATATATATGATAAGGACGATGAATTTATAAAAAAATGCAATATGGCTATGGTAGAAGTAGATATATTAAAAAGAGCAAATTTAAATGATGATTTTAATGAAGAATTAATTGATAAAAACTTGTTAGATTTTGATGAGATTAGATTAAAAAAAATAATACAAAATCATGTTAAGATGACAAGTAGCGTAAAAGGTGAGGATATTTTAAGTAATTGGGATAAGGAGGTTTCTAACTTTAAAAAAGTTATGCCAACTGAATTTAAACGTGTTCTTACAAGTTATAAAAAAGATAATTTGAGTAAGGTTGCAGGAGAATAAAATGGGTAATCCAACAGGATTTTTAGAAATTGATAAAAAAGAGAGAAATTATGAAGATCCCAAAGATCGACTTAAACATTTTAAGGAGTTTATTGTTCCATTAACTAATGAAGAAGTTTCTAAACAAGGTTCTAGATGTATGGACTGCGGGATACCCTATTGTCATCAAGGATGCCCCGTTAATAACCTTATACCTGATTGGAATGATTTGGTTTATAAGCATGAATGGAAAAAAGCATTAGACACATTACATTCAACCAATAATTTTCCAGAATTTACTGGCAGAATTTGTCCTGCCCCATGTGAAGCTGCGTGTACACTTAATTTAACAGACAATCCTGTATCAATAAAAACTATTGAATGTTCAATTGTTGATTATGGTTGGGAAAAAGGTTGGATAAAACCCCAACTCCCAAAAAAACATACTGATAAAAAAGTAGCAATTATTGGTTCTGGACCAGCTGGATTAACATGTGCACAGCAATTAGCAAGATTAGGACATAGTGTTGTAGTATATGAAAAAAATGAAAGAATTGGTGGTCTTCTTAGAATAGGTATCCCTGATTTTAAAATGGAAAAAAAATTAATTGATAGAAGAATGGCACAAATGCAATCAGAAGGTGTTCAATTCAAAACTAACAGTGAAATAGGTAATACTATTTCTACTAACCAAATAATTGATAACTTTGATGCTGTTTCCGTATGTATTGGTAGTGAAGTTCCAAGAAATTTAGAAGTTAAAGGTCGAAATTTAAAGGGTATTCATTTTGCAATGGATTTTCTATCACAACAAAATGATATGGTGGCTGGAAAAACAATTTCAAAAGATATTCTTATTTCAGCTAAAGGAAAAAAAGTACTTGTTATTGGGGGAGGTGATACTGGTTCTGACTGTGTTGGTACTTCGAATAGACAAGGTGCAACATCTGTTCATCAGTTAGAATTATTGCCTCAACCTCCAGTTAACGAAAATAAACAATTAACTTGGCCTAATTGGCCAATGAAATTAAGAACTTCATCTTCTCATCAAGAAGGTTGCGAAAGACAATGGTCAATTTTAACAAAATCATTTGAAGGTAATGAAAATGGTGAAGTCACAAAACTTATCTGTGTAGAAGTTGAATGGAAAAAAAGTGAAGATGGATCTATGAAAATGATTGAAGTTGAAGACTCTGAATTTGAAATTGAAGCTGATCTTGTTCTTCTTGCAATGGGATTTGTTCATCCAATACATGAAGGTTTAGTTAATAATTTAAGTTTAAAATTAGACCAAAGAGGTAATGTTGAAGCTGATGAGATAAGTTTTAAAACATCATCTGATAAAGTTTTTGTTGCAGGTGATTGTAGAAGAGGTCAGTCACTAGTCGTTTGGGCTATTAGTGAAGGACGTAAATGTGCAGAACGAATAGATAATTTTCTTAAAGAGAAATAATTTTTTTTATTAATGAATAAATTATTTCATTATTTCTTATGTCCTTCATCAAGATTTACAAGAATTATACTAATTGAAAAAAAAATAGATTTTGATTTATTTATTGAGAACTTTTCTGACCCAACTGAAGATTACTTATTCAAGAATCCAGCTGGTTTCTTTCCAGTTTTAAATACATCTTTTAATGAAAATATAGTTGGATCACTAGTTATTGTAGAGTATCTTCAAAATTTGATGCTCCCACCTATGTTAATGATTAAGAAAAATGAAAATGAGATTAGAAGATTACTTTTTTGGTTTGAAACAAATTTTAAAAATGAAATTATAATTCCATTATTAAAAGAAAAAGTTTTTAAAAGATTTGAAAAAAATTCTGTCCCAAGTAGCCATTTGATTAGAGCTGCTAGATCAAATCTAAAATATCATATGCAAT
>CACOVB010000040.1 GCA_902630555.1 uncultured SAR116 cluster alpha proteobacterium | reverse complement strand
TCCAACAAATATTCTAACGTCATTAATATCACACCTTATAGCTTTACCAAGTCTTGTAGCTAGAAAAAAATTATCTGTTGCATTACATGGAAGTACAGAAACTAATTCATCATCATTATGTAACTTCATTGCAATTTTACCATTTTGCCTAATATTAACAAAATCGTTTAGTTGATTTCGTCTAACATTACCGTTTTTTGTAGCAAATAAAATTTGTAAATCATTCCAGCTATCTTTTTCAGATGGCATCGGCATTACTGTTTGTATCTTTTCACTTGAATCAATTGGCAGCATATTAACCATTGCTTTTCCAAGTGCCTGAGGTGCTGCAATTGGCAATTTGTGACATTTTAATTGATAGACCATACCTTTAGAAGTGAAAAATAAAATAGGTGTATGAGTATCTGTTACAAATAACGATGTAACCATATCCTCATCTCTCATTTTCATGCCAGAACGGCCCTTACCACCTCTTCTTTGAGCTTTATATGTTGATAATGGAACCCTTTTTATATATCCACGATGGCTTACTGTTACAACCATATCTTCTTTTTGAATAAGGTCTTCATCATCTTGATCCACATAACTATCAGTTATGGTGGTTCTTCTTTCATAATTAAGTTTATTTATTGCTTCATCAAATTCAGATATAATTAAATTTTTCAAGACATCATCATTAGAAATAATTGAAAGATATTGATTAATACTATCTGATAACTCATTGATTTCTAATGTTATTTTTTCAGATTCAAGCCCTGTTAATCTTTGCAACCTAAGATCCAAAATAGCTTTTGCTTGTATTTCAGATAATTTATATGTTCCATCAATAACCCTGTTATCAGGGTCATCAATCAGTTCAATATATTTTTCAATATCATTTGCTTTCCAAAATTTATTACATAATTCTAATTTAGCCTCTTCGCCGTCTTTAGAACCACGAATAATTTTGATGATTTCATCAATATTTTTTAGTGCTACTAGCAAACCAGTCAAAATGTGAGCTCTATCTCTAGCTTTATTCAATAAAAACTTGGTTCTATTTAAAACAACTTCTTGTTTAAACTTATTAAAAGACAATAAAATGTCTTTTAAATTCATCTGTTTTGGTTGACCATTATCAAGAGCTAACATATTTATCGAAAAAGTAGATTGAAGTCTAGTATGTTTCCAAAGTTGATTAAGTACTACATCCCCTTGAGTATCTTTTTTTATATCAATTACAATTCTCATACCATTCCTATCAGACTCGTCCCTTAAATCGGATATTCCTTCAATAGTTTTACTTCTTACTAATTCACCTATTTTTTCTAATAATAGAGATTTATTAACTTGATATGGTATTTCTGTAATAATTATCTTATCTTTGGCGCTGTCATTGCTAATAACTTCAACTTTAGCCCTCATTACTATGCCGCCTTTTCCAGTTTTATATGCAGTAACTATACCAGATTTTCCAAGAATGAACCCAGATGTTGGAAAATCAGGACCTTTAACATATTCCATTAGATCTTCAATTGATAAATCGATATTATTAATTAGTGCTTTACAAGCATTAATAACTTCAACTGGGTTATGAGGAGGAATATTAGTTGCCATGCCCACAGCTATACCTCCAGCACCATTTACTAATATATTTGGGAATTCTGCAGGAAGAACAGATGGTTCTAGTTGAGATTCATCATAATTTGGGACAAAAGAAATTGTTTCTTTATCAATATCACGTAATAACAATTCCGCAGATTTTGAAAGTCTAGATTCAGTATATCTCATGGCAGCTGGAGGATCGCCATCAACTGAACCAAAATTTCCTTGTCCATCAACTAACTCAACCCTCATCGAAAAATCTTGAGCCATACGAACCATTGAATCATATATTGCAGAATCTCCATGAGGATGATAATTACCCATAACATCACCTACTATTCTTGCTGATTTTCTGTATGGTTTAGACCAATCATAACCACCTTTGTACATGGCATATAGAATTCTTCTATGGACTGGCTTCAGACCATCTCTTACATCTGGCAATGCCCTAGAAACGATTACACTCATCGCATAGTCTAGATAAGATTTTTTCATCTCATCACTTATTGATATAGATGATATATTTTCTTTAGAGGGGTTTTTTGAATTATTTTCCAAATTATAACCTTAACACAATATATAGTAAGACATTTCTTAATATAATACTAGATATATTTAATATTAAAATGGTATTTCGTCATCATCAATAGATAAAGGTTCATCTAAAACTTTTGGTTTTTCTTGATCATTATTTGAAGATAATTGTTCGTTATTGTTATCAGGTAATTGATTTCTTGAACCTAATAAGGTTAATTCACCTTTATACCTTTGCAACACAATCTCTGTTGTCCATCGATCTTGCCCAGATTCTTGGTCTGTCCATTTTCTTGTTTGAAGTTGTCCTTCAATATAAACTGTACTCCCTTTCTGTAAATATTGTTCAGCTATTCTTCCAACAGGTTCATTAAAAATTACAACACGATGCCATTCTGTTCTTTCTCGAGGTTCACCAGATGATTTGTCTTTCCATTTTTCTGAAGTAGCTATACTTAATCTAACTACCCTATCCCCATTTTGTAATGCCCCAACTTCTGGGTCTCTACCCAAGTTTCCAACTAGAATAACTTTATTAATACTTCCACTCATCTTGACGCTCCTAAACTTTGATATTAAATATAATAAATCTATAACAATTATATACAACCTATAAATCAAAACTTATGTCAAAAAATTTACTTCCTAGCAAATACTTGCAAGTTAGAGGTGCAAGAGAACACAATTTAAAAAATGTTAACTTAGATTTACCAAAAAACAAATTAATAGTAATAACTGGATTGTCCGGATCAGGAAAGAGTTCTCTTGCTTTTGATACAATTTATGCAGAAGGTCAAAGAAGATATGTTGAATCTTTATCTGCTTATGCGAGGCAATTTTTACAAATGATGCATAAACCGGATGTAGACTTAATAGAGGGTCTTTCTCCAGCAATTTCTATTGAACAGAAAACAACAAGTAAAAATCCGAGATCTACAGTTGGAACTGTCACAGAAATTTATGACTACATGAGACTCTTGTGGTCTAGAATTGGTATACCCTACTCTCCAACCACTGGTTTACCAATTGTAAGTCAGACTATTTCTCAAATGGTAGACAAAATAATTGAGTACCCAGAAAAAACTAGATTCAATTTATTATCACCAATTGTGAGAGGAAAAAAAGGAGAATACAGAAAAGAATTTCAAGATTTATCAAAAAAAGGTTTTCAGAGATTTAGAATTAATGGTGAGTTTTATGAAATAGACGAAATACCAAAATTAGATAGATATAAAAAACATGATATAGAAGTTTTAGTTGATAGAATAATTATAGATAAAAGTAATGAAGAAAAGTTGTCAGAACTTAAACAAAGGTTAGCAGACTCAATTGAAATAATATTAAATTTATCTGATGGTTTGTTATACTTAATAAATAATGACACAAATGAAAATATCGTGTTTTCATCAAATTTTTCTTGTCCTGAAACCGGTTTTACAATAGATGAGATTGAGCCAAGATTATTTTCTTTTAATAATCCAGCTGGCGCTTGTAAAGAATGTGATGGTCTGGGATATTCAAATGTATTTACTGAAGAATTAATTATTCCAAATAAAAAGTTATCCTTTAGAGAGGGTGTAATCGCTCCTTGGGCAAATAATACTAGCAAATTATATACGCAAACATTAGAATCATTAGGAAAACATTATGGGTTTGATTTAGATACATCATTTAATAAATTAGATAAAAAGACTCAAGAATCTTTACTACATGGTTCGAAAGATGAAAAAATTGAAATAATCTACAATGATGGAACAAGAGTTTTTAAATCAAAAAAAGTATTTGAAGGTATTATTCCAAATTTAATTAGAAGATTTAAAGAAAGTGATAGCAAATGGGTAAAAGAAGAATTAATCAGATTTCAATCTGAACAAGCTTGCCCTCTTTGTAAAGGAAAGAGATTAAAAGAAGAAGCCATAGCAGTTAAAATTGATAAAAAAGATATATCTGAAATCACAAGCTTATCAATAATTGAAACAGAAAAATGGTTTAATAAGTTAAGATCGAAGCTTAATCCTCAAGAACAAAAAATCTCTAATCAAATCCTGAAAGAAATTAATGATAGAATTGGTTTTTTGACAAGCGTTGGACTAGGATATCTTAGTCTTAACAGAAAAAGTGGTACTTTATCAGGGGGTGAAAGCCAAAGAATAAGGTTAGCAAGTCAGATTGGTTCTGGATTAACAGGCGTATTATACGTATTGGATGAGCCAAGTATTGGCCTACATCAAAGAGATAATGAAAAATTATTAGAAACTTTACAAAAATTAAAAAATTTGGGTAATACAGTAATTGTTGTAGAACATGATCATGAAGCTATGTTAACAGCTGATTACATAGTTGATGTTGGTCCAGGTGCTGGAATAGATGGAGGGCACATCATTGCTGAAGGCACACCTGAAAATATAAAAAATAATAAAAAAAGTATCACTGGAAACTATTTAAGTGGGCTTAAATTTATTGAAACACCGACAAAAAGAAGGCCAATAAATGCAAATAAAAAAATAACAGTTGTCAATGCTTATGGAAACAATTTACAAAATATTACCGTGGATTTTCCACTAGGAGTTCTTACTTGTGTTACCGGTGTTTCAGGAGGTGGTAAATCAACTCTTATCATAGAAACACTTCAAAAAGCATTATCAAAATCATTAAATGGAGCAAGTAGCATTCCTTCACCTCATGATGAAATTAGAGGATTGTATCTTATTGATAAAATAATTGATATTGATCAATCACCTATTGGAAGGACACCAAGATCTAACCCTGCAACTTATACTGGTGCTTTTTCATTTATAAGAGATTGGTTTTCTGGTCTTCCAGAAGCTAAAGCAAGAGGTTATCTTCCAGGAAGATTTTCATTTAATGTAAAAGGAGGAAGATGTGAAAACTGCCAAGGTGATGGTGTAATCAAAATTGAAATGCATTTTTTGCCTGATGTATATGTTAAATGTGATCAGTGCAATGGAAAACGATATAACAGAGAAACCTTAGAGATTAAATGGCAAAATAAATCTATATCTGATGTGTTAGATCTTACTGTATCTGAAGGATTAGAATTATTTAATGCAGTTCCAATGATCCGAGAAAAATTAGAAACGTTAAAAGAGGTTGGTTTAGGTTATATTAAAATTGGTCAAAGAGCTACAACCCTTTCTGGCGGAGAAGCACAAAGAATAAAACTATCAAAAGAATTGTCTAAACGAGGAACTGGTAAAACAATATATATATTGGATGAACCAACAACAGGACTACATTTTCATGATATTAAAAAATTAATTGAGGTAATACAAAGATTGGTTAACAATGGAAATACTGTTATTGTTATTGAGCACAATATAGATGTGATAAAAGTAGCTGATTATGTTATAGATCTTGGCCCCGAAGGTGGTGATAAAGGTGGAAAGATCGTTGGGTGTGGGACTCCAGAGGAATTAAGTAAAATAAAATCAAGCTATACAGGTCATTTTTTAAGCAAAATTTTTTGATAGTTTTATGAAAAATATTCACATCATTGGTGGAGGTTTAGCAGGCTGTGAATTAGCCTATCAATTGTCTTTAAATAACATTTTTACAAATTTATATGAGATGAGACCAAAAGTGAGAACTGATGCTCATCAAACAGGCCATTTATCAGAATTAGTTTGTTCAAATTCATTTAGGTCAGATGATAGCGTATATAATGCTGTTGGCCTTCTTCATGAAGAACTAAGATTGTCCAATTCATTGATAATGGAAGCTGCAGATATAAACAAAGTGCCTGCTGGAAGTGCACTTGCAGTTGATAGAGACATGTTCTCAAAATACATAAATACAAAAATTAAATCTAACAAATATATCAAAGTAATTAATAAAGAAATCACATCCTTAAAAATTTTTAAAGATGACATCGTAATTATTGCAACAGGACCATTAACCTCTAAAAAATTATCTAAAGAAATTGAAAAATTAACTTCTAAAAAATCTTTAGATTTTTTTGATGCTATTGCGCCTATAGTATATTTCGAAAGCATTGATATGAGCATAGCATGGAAACAATCCAGATATGATAAAGGCGATGGTGACGATTATATAAATTGTCCTTTAACAAAATCAGAATATTTTCAATTAATTGAGAATATTAAAAGTGCTCCAAAAACAGAGTTCAAAGATTTTGAAAGTACACCATTTTTTGAAAGTTGTCTGCCTATTGAAGAGATGATTAGAAGAGGGCCTGAAACATTAAGATATGGGCCTTTGAAACCAGTAGGCCTTACTAACAAGCATTCTAATGAAAAACCTTATGCTGTAGTACAATTAAGACAAGATAACAAATTAGGCACTTTATATAACATAGTAGGCTTTCAAACAAAAATGACTTATAGAGCACAAAAAAATGTTTTTAAAAATATACCTGGTTTACAAAATGCAAAATTCGCTAGATTCGGAGGCCTTCATAGAAACACATTTATTAAATCACCAAAAGTGCTTGATAAATACTTACGGTTAAAAACTAATAAAAACATTTTTTTTGCTGGGCAAATAACTGGAGTAGAAGGGTATGTTGAATCTACTGCAATTGGTAATTTATTGGCTAGAATATTATCTTCAATCATTCTTAATAAAAAATTTATTTCT
>CACOVB010000039.1 GCA_902630555.1 uncultured SAR116 cluster alpha proteobacterium | reverse complement strand
AAAAAGAAAATAATATAGATAAAGTCCAAATAAAAAAATTAAAAAACTCTTTAATAAATCCATTATTTAAACCTATTAGTGAGGTGATCAAAAGTAAAATTAAGATAATCCAATCTATTAAATGAAAGTTTAAAAAGTCCATTATTTGTTAATAAGAAATTGCATAACAATATTATTTTTTGATTTATTCATGTTATTTGGTTTTCCTGACCAAGCAATTTTATTGTTATCTAATAAAATGACTCTACTAGCCAAATTGTTAATAGAAGAGATGTCATGTGTAATTGTAATAGCGCTTACACCTAGTTTTTTTACGGTTTTATGAATTAAATCATTAATTATTTTTTCCAGTTATCGGGTCAAGTCCAGAGGTTGGTTCATCAAAAAACAGAACTTGCGGTTGATCACATATTGCCCTTGCAATCGCTACTCTTTTTTGCATGCCTCCAGATAATTCAGAGGGGTATAATTCTAATATATTTTTATCTAATTCAAGATTTTGAATAATTGAAAGAGCTTTTTCTTTAGCTGCTTTTTTATCAAACCCAAAAAATCTAGTTTCTTTGAAAGTTATATTTTCCCATACAGTTAAAGAATCAAATAAAGCTCCATTTTGAAATGTTACTCCTATGTTTTTAAGAGCATTTTCCTTATCTGTTCTATTTGTATTTACAATATCAACACCGTCTATCTTTATAGATCCAAGATTCGGTTTTAATATACCCATAAGACACTTTAGTAAAACTGATTTTCCCGAACCAGATTTACCAATTATTACGAGAGATTCCTTTTTTGAAAGATGTAAGTTAATTTTATTTAAAATAATGTTATTTCCAAATGAAACAGATAAATTTTTAACATCAATTAAATTTTTTGTTTTCATAATAATCAAATAAATAATGCTGTAATAAAATAAGTACTAGTTAAAATCAGTGTTGACGCAGTAACAACTGATATAGTAGTAGCTCTCCCTACGCCCTCTGCTCCACCAGAGGCATTAAAGCCAAAATAACAACTTATGATAGAAATAATGATACCAAATACAAGAGCCTTAATTAATCCTTGAATTAGATCAATTGAATTGAAATTATCTATAGTCGATATCATATATAAGATAGGATTTAGGTCCAATTTAAAAGTTGCAACAATAAAGCCTCCAAAAACTCCAATTATGTTTCCTACTAATACAAGAAATGGTACTGCTATAATTGATGCTAAAAGTCTTGTTGATATTAGGAATTGCATTGGCCTGGTAGATAAAGTTTCTAAAGCATCAATCTGATTAGAAACTCTCATTGTTGCTATTTCAGCAGCCATTTTTGCTCCAACTCTTCCGCATACCATTAAACCCGCAAGAACAGGGCCTAATTCTCTAAGAATAGATGTTAGTACTATTTTTGATATTGTTCCTTCATCATTAAAATTATCAAATCCTGAAAAAGTTTGCAAAGCAAGTACCATTCCTGAAAAAAAAGTTGTCAAACCAACAACTGGTAAAGAATAAAATGCAATATCTAAAAATTGGGATAAAAATTGTTTAAAATAAAAAGGTTTTTTAAATAACCAAAAAAAACTCATAAAAAAAAATAAAGTTATTTTTCCTAAGTTTTCAAATGTACTTAGTGATAGTTTACCTATTAAGTTAAAAATTTTTATCATTTTAAGAACAATTTTTTATACATATTTTCTAATAACACGATTTGAAATTAGTGTGAATAATTCATATATACTAATTCCTAAATCACTTTTATTCCATTGAATTAATAATTCTTCATTTATTAATTCTAAATATGAACCAACTTTAAGATTTTTTGCGTCAACGTCCGTGATATCTACAATTAATGAATCCATCGTTATAGATCCTATGATTTGACAAGGTTTTCCATTTACTATTAAAGTAATATTCTTTTTCAACATTCTTAAAATGCCATCAGCATATCCTATGCCAATAGTTGCGAGTTTACTATCACGATTGAGTGTTTCTGTTCTACCATAAGAAACTTTATCACCCTTTTTACCGTATCTTATTTGAAGAATGGGAACTTTCAATTTAGCAGGAAAATTTAATTTTTTCTTATTAAGTATTATATTTTTACCATTAGCATCATATCCATAAATACCAATGCCTGGTCTAGTTTGATCAAGTATAAATTTTTTATCTAACAAAATTCCACCAGTATTTGATAAACTAATTTTTTTGTTTTTAAAATATGAGTTTATTTTTAATATTTTTTCATATTGTATATAATTAAAATTATCATCTTTATCATTTGAATTTGAAAAGTGCGTCAAAATAAATTCAAAGTTGAGAGAAGAAATATTAGAAATATTTTTTAGAACATGGTCGAGTTCATTTGAATCTAATCCTAATCTATTCATGCCCGTATCTACGTGCAAAATACTTCTTATTTGTGGATATAATTTTTTATAATTAATAAAATTATTTAATTGATTGAGATTATTAATTACAGGTATTAAATCATTTTTTTTATATTCTTTTGGATGATGAATCATACCTTCTAGAACACCTATTTTAATTTTATCAGAATTAAAACGATTTCTTAATTTGATACCTTCTTCAATCTGAGCGACATAAAAAAAGTTACAACCTGACTGGTTTAAACTTGTTGCAACCTCTTCTAAGCCAAAACCATATGCATTAGCTTTTACGACTGCTGAAGCTTTGAAATTTGAATGTTTATTTATTTTTTTCCAATTAGAATTAATTTTTTTTAGAGATATTTCTAAAATACATTGCATTTTCAATTATCTTTAGAAGGTCTTTCATTATCTTGAATTAAATCTAAAAATCTAGTGAATTGAGATTCAAATTGAATTTGTATATTTCCGGTTGGGCCATGTCTTTGTTTTGATACAATTATCTCTGCTTTTCCATGAGCTAATTCACATCTTTCTTCCCAACGTTTAAATCTTTCAGAAAAGGTTTCTCTGTTTTCATTTTCTTTCTGTACTGGTTGAGCTTTATCTAAATAATATTCTTCTCTATAAACAAACATAACTACATCTGCGTCTTGTTCAATAGAACCAGATTCTCTTAAATCCGCTAGAATTGGTCTTTTGTCCTCTCTTTGTTCCACAGCTCTACTCAATTGTGATAGAGCTACAATTGGTATGTTTAACTCTTTTGCAAGACTTTTAAGTTGTCTTGTTATTGCAGAAACTTCTTGCACTCTAAACTCAGGTCCACGTGGACTTTTAGATTGAATGAGTTGTATGTAATCTATGACTATTAATTTTAGTCCCTCAGTTCTTTTTAATCTTCTAGCTCTTGAAGCCATCTGACTAACTGATAAAGCAGGTGTGTCATCAATATAAAAAGGTGTTTCTTGAATAAGATTTTGAGTTTTAACTATGTTAGAGAATTCATTCTCATTTATATCACCTTTCCTAATTCTGTGAGAATCAATCCCAGATTGTTCTGACAAAATTCTTTGTGCTAATTGTTCAGATGACATTTCTAAGGAAAAAAATAAAACAGGTTCCTTATTTTCTAAACTTGATTTTGCTGCTTTGAAAGCAATGTTAGTTGCAAGCGCTGTTTTGCCCATAGAAGGTCTACCTGCCAAAACAATTAAATCAGACTTATTTAAACCTCCTAAAAATCCATTTAATCTTTTAAAGCCAGTATCTACGCCAGGCAATTCTGACCCTCTTTTGTAAGCGTCATTAATTAATTCTGTAGCTAATTTTAGAGTAACTTGAAATTTTTGCGGTCCATTATCAACTTTATCTTTTTCAGCTAAATTAAATAAACTTTCTTCTGCTCTTTCAATTAAATCTTCTGGAGAAGTATCTATTTTTATATTAAGAGAATTTTCTTTAATATCATCAGATATTCTTATTAAGCATCTTCTGAGATGGCAATTTTTAATTTCATAAGCGTAAGAATTAATATTTGCAATTGATAATACACTACCCTTTAGTTTATTTAAATAATCAGAGATATCAATTTTTCTATTTGGATTTTTATCTTTAAGATAACCTTTTAAAGTCGTTGGATCTGCCAGTTTATTATTATCAAAGAGAATCAGACATGCTTGATATATTTCTTGGTGTAATGGTTCGTAAAGATGATAATCTTTGATCAAATCCATTGTATTTTCTATAGTAGTATTATCAAAAAGAATTGCGCCTAAAAAACTTTGCTCAGCTTCCAAGTTATAAGGCATTGAACTTTTATCATCAGCATTAATTTTATTGTTATTATTTAAATTTATTAAATTGTAAGAATTTTCTTCAGCGCTCATTTTTAAATATTAACATATTTATTAATAATCTAAAGATTAAACGTTTAAAATCACAATTTAAAAGACATCGTGTTGTAATTAATTTTTTTTACATCTAGGTATAAGCTTATTTATATAAAAAAAAGCTTATTTACCATCTGTATCAGAATCTAAAGTTTTATTTATTTCTGTTGAAGCTTCAGTTTCTTTCGATTTATTATGCTCATTTAGCAAATGAACTTCTTGGTTTATTTTTTCTGGTTTCTCATCTGTTTTTATTTCATCTTTAACAGATAATTCTTTAGAAGTTTCTGTTTTATTATCTTCATTTTCAGAATTGCTAGTTACAGCTTTTCCAAGTTTTTTTTGAGTAGATGCTTCTTCAGATGATCGTGCAACATTAAGTATTATTTCACAAGAAACTTCGGGGTGAAGGTTTATAGTAACTTTTTCATATGTTAGATTCTTAACTGATTTATTAAGATCTATTTCATTTTTTAAAATCGAAATATTTTTTTCAGCCAAACTATTTACTATGTCTTTTGTGCTAACTGATCCAAATAATTGACCAGAATCACTTGCAGCTCTTATTAAAGTTACTTCCTGTCCAGAGACTGTTTTTAATTTTTCTTTTGCGTCTTTTACTAATTTATCATTCTGAGATTTTATCTCAGTCTTTTTTTCTTCAAAATATTTTTTATTTTCTGATGTTGCATATAGAGCTTTTTTATTAGGCACCAAAAAATTTCTTGCATATCCTGATTTAACTTTAACTTCATCACCGATATCGCCTAGTTTCTTAATTTTTTCTAATAAGATTATATTCATATATTATCCTTTACTTAACAACGTATGGCATCAAACCAATATATCTTGCTCTTTTGATTGCTTTGGATAGTTCTCTTTGTTTTTTCGCTGAAACTGCAGATATTCTAGAAGGTATAATTTTACCTCTTTCTGATACAAATTTTGTTAATGTTTTTATATCTTTATAATCAATTTTATCTTTTGAACCAGAAAAGGGGCAAGATTTTCTTTTTTTTAGAAAAGGTCTTCTAACCGCTTCTTTTGTAATTTTCAATTGTGTCATAAATCACCTAAATTATATTATTAATTTTAATTTCCATCGTCGATTGTATCAACCATTTTTGATTTTTTGCCATCAAAGGTTTTGATTTTAATTGTCATGAAGCGAATAATGTCTTCATGAAGGCGTAATTTTCTCTCGTATTCATTTATTTTGTCAGGAAGAGTTTCGATTATGAGCATAGTGTAGTGGGCTTTTTTATTTTTATTTATCTCGTAGGCTAGATTTTTTAATCCCCAATACTCTTCACCTAATATTTTCCCTTTTTCATTTTCAATATTTTTTTTAAATTCAGATATTATAATATCTAATTGATTTTTTGTAATATCTTGTCTACAGATAATTACACTTTCATATAAAGGCATAAATTCTCCCTATGAATATACCAGTTAGTAAAGCCATCAATTTTTATTAACAGCAAGGAGTTTGGATGCAATATAATATTTTATATAAATTTTGCAATAATTTATTTTTAATTTAATTTAAAAAAGGAGGTATTTATGAATATTTTAGCATTTCCTGGCCAAGGATCTCAAAAAATAGGAATGGGTAAAATTTTTTATGAAAATTTTGATGCCGCAAAAAGTGTGTTTGATGAAGTTGATAATACTCTAAATTTTAAATTAAGTAAATTAATCTTTGATGGGGACATAAGTGAATTATCTCTTACAAGTAATACTCAACCAGCTTTAATGGCAGTTAGCATTGCAATATTAAGAGTTTTTCTTGAAGAATATAAGGTTAATATTAATCAAATATTTAAATTTGTTTGTGGACACTCCTTAGGAGAGTTTACTGCTCTATGTGCTGCAAACGTAATATCTTTAAAAGATACAGCTAATTTATTAAAAATAAGAGGACAATCTATGCAAGAGGCCGTTCCTAATGGTGAAGGTTCAATGGCGGCTTTAATAAGTTCTGATTTTAGCAAATTAAATGATCTCTTAAATATGGTTAAGAAGATAGGGGTTTGTGAAATAGCAAATCATAATTCTTATGAACAAATTGTTGTAAGTGGTCATACAAAAGCTGTGCAAGAATTAATTGATAAGTCTGCTGAATTCTCAATAAAAAGAGCATTATTACTAAATGTTAGTGCACCATTCCATTGTAGTTTAATGATGCCAGCGCAGATTAGATTGGAAAATGAACTACAAGATATTACATTTAATGATCCTGATCTTCCAATTATATGTAATTATACTGCAGTTGCTGAAAATAATCCTATTAAATTAAAAGAAAATATTATAAATCAAGTTACTAATAAAGTTAGGTGGAACGAAACTATGGAGTATGCTCTTAATAAAAAAATTAACAAAGTTTTAGAATGTGGCTCAGGCAAAGTCTTATCTGGATTATTCAAAAGATTTTCTAAAGATTTCAATGTTTATAATATAGAAACGATAGAAGATTTAAAAGAGTTTGAAATTTAAAATTAGGAGGAAACATGTTTTCATTAAAAAATAAAACAGTTTTTTTAACTGGTTCTACTGGAGGTATTGGAAAAGAGATCGCCTTTCAAATGTCTTCATTAGGTGCAAAATTGGTAATAACTGGAACTAATGAAGAAAAACTTAA
>CACOVB010000038.1 GCA_902630555.1 uncultured SAR116 cluster alpha proteobacterium | reverse complement strand
GCCATAAGTTTAGATGGTAAAATTGCACTTAAAAATAAAAATTCTAAATGGATTAGTAATGAGTTGTCTAGAAATTTTGGACACATGATAAGAGCTCAATCAGATGGGATTTTGACTACTAATTCTACAATTGCAGAAGATGACTCAATGCTTACTTGTAGATTAAATGGTTTAGAGAAATATAGTCCTTTGAAAATTATTATTGATAGAGGATTAAAATTAAATAAAAATTATTCAATATTTAAAAATGCAAAAAAAGAAAATTTAATAGTATATCATTCCTCAAATGATAAAAGTAAAATAAAAAAATATCCCAAAAATATAGATCTAGTTTATTTTAATAACAAAAAAAAATTTCTTAACTTAATTTTAAAAGATTTAGCAAATAGAAGAATAAAGAATTTGTTAATTGAAAGTGGGACAACTTTTTGTAGTGAAATGATTAAAGCTAATCTAGTTGATCAAATTGCTTTTTTCAGATCTAATAAAATTATAGGAAATGATGGATTACCTTTTGTTAACAATTTAAGTTTAAAAAAAATATCAGATAGTATAAGTATGAAAGCTATTGACATAAAATTTTTTGATAATGATATTTATGAATTAAGGAGGTTTAATTAATAAATGTTTTCAGGAATAATTTCAGCTTTAGGCAATGTAAAAAACATAACTTATAATGATATTTATTCAGTAGATATAGAAATCACAAAAATTAATTTAGAGGATTTTGAGAAATCAGATAATCTCATTAAAATTGGATGTTCAATTGCTTGTTCGGGTGTCTGTTTAACTTTAACACAAAGAAAGGAAAATGTTTTAACATTTGATATAAGTAAGGAAACAATGAATAAAACAAATCTTTCTGATTGGAAAATTGGGAGTCTTGTAAATTTAGAAAGAGCATTGAGAGTTGGAGATGAAATAGGAGGACATTTTGTCACTGGTCATGTTGATACTGTTCTTGAATTACAAAATATTATTGAGGAAGAGGGTTCCAAAATTTTATTCATAAAATTAAATAAAGGAATTTCACCATATATAGCTTCTAAAGGTTCAATTACTATTGAAGGTGTTTCGCTTACTGTAAATGATGTTAAGAATGATTATTTTAATGTCAATATTATACCTTTTACATGGGATAATACAAATTTAAGAGATATAAAAGTTAATGATTTTGTTAATGTTGAAATTGATTTACTTTCTAGGTATTTAGTTAATTATCAAAAACGGAAAGATAATTAATATGCACGTATCAAGTATTGAAGATGTTATTAAGGATGCTTCACAAGGTAAAATTTTTATATTAATTGATGACGAAAATAGAGAAAATGAAGGTGACCTTTGTGTTCTAGGTGATTTTGTAAATTCCCACGTAATAAATTTTATGGCTACACATGGAAGAGGTTTAATCTGTTTAGCAATTACCAAGCAACAATCTGATAAATTAGGATTATCTTTGATGGAAAGAAGAAATGAATCTAGATACGATACAGCTTTCACTCAATCAATCGAAGCAACACATGGTGTTACTACTGGAATTTCTGCATCAGATAGATCAATCACGATTAAAACTGCAATAAATGAACAAAATAATGAAAACCACATTACCACGCCAGGGCATGTTTTTCCAATAATTGCAAGAAATGGGGGAACTCTAATTAGAGCAGGTCATACTGAAGCTATAGTTGATATTGCAAAAATTTGCGGATTAAATCCATCTGGTGTTATTTGTGAGATAATGAAAGATAACGGTGAAATGGCAAGGTTGCCAGATCTGAAAAAATTTGCAAAAAAGCATGGTTTAAAAATTGGCACGATTGCAGATTTAATTTCTTATAGAAGAAAAAATGAAAATTTATTAATAAGAACATATGAAAAACCATTTAATAGTTCAGTGACTGGATCATGGCGAATAATAGTTTATAAAAGTTTAATAGATGAAGTAGAACATATAGCTTTAATTAAAGGAGTTATAACTTCTAAAGATAAAACCATGGTCAGAGTCCACTCATTTAATCCTATTGTAGATCTTTTAGAAGATTTAAATGTAGATGGTCAAAATAATTTAATTTATAAAGCAATGAAGAAAATTGATAATAATAATAGTGGTATAGTTATCATCATCAATGATTCTTACAAAGATTTCATTAGTAAAAAGTTAAAAGTTGATGAAGAAATTGACACAAAAGATAAAAGTAATCTTCGCCAATATGGAGTTGGAGCTCAAATATTATCTGATTTAGGTGTAAAAAAAATGATTTTATTATCAAATTCTAAGAAAAAAGCTATTGGATTAAAGGGTTTTGATCTTTCCATTGTTGATTGGGAGAGATTAGATTGATAAATAAAAAAGTTTTGATAATTATCTCTAAATATTATAAAGATGTATCTGAAAATTTATTAAAATCAGCAGTAATTTTTTTAGAAGAAAATTCAATTCTTTTTGACGTAATTGAAGTTCCAGGTGCTTTAGAGATACCTCAAGTGTTAAATTTTCAGATTAATATCTCTAACAATATAAGTTTTACTTATGAAGGTTTCATTGCTTTAGGTTGTGTGATAAAAGGTGAAACTTATCATTTTGAAATTGTTAGTAATGAAACTAATAGAGGCTTAATGAATATAGCTCTAAAACATTCTTTTCCGTTAGGAAATGGTGTAATTACAGCATACAATTACGATCAAGCTTTAAAAAGATCTCTAGATAAAGGAAAAGAAGCAGCCCAAGCGTGTTACGAATTAATAAAAATAAAAAATTATAATAAAAAAGTTGATAAAAATTGATTAATAATATTAGACACAAATCCATTAGAAAAAAAACTGCATCTAGAATTGCTGCTATACAAATTTTATACTTACATCAATTTAATGATCAGCCTATTTTTGAGTCTATATCAATTTACGAATTACATTATAAGAAATTTTTACTTGAAAAATTAGATTTAAAAGAATTAGATACTAATTTATTATCAGATTTGTTAGAAAATTTTGATAAAAATACAGATGCTTATGATACAATTATAGAAAAAAATTTATCAAAAGATTGGAAAATTGGTCGATTAGGAAAAAATGAACTTAATATATTAAGATTATCTATTTTTGAACTTAAATTTTTTAAAAAATTTGATAAAAAAACAATTATTAATGAATATGTAAGTTTGTTTAATAATTTTTGTGGAGAACCAGATTTTGCAAATGGTTTTTTAAATAATGTATTAAAAAGTGAATAATAAATCAATGGATGAGTTTGATCTAATCAAAAAATATTTTGTGCCAATTTCATCAATTGAAAGTCAATACTTATCGAATGATGGAGCTGTTTTTAAACCAAAAAAAGACTTAGATTATGTTGTTTCAACGGATACAATTGTTGAAAAAATTCACTTCAAAGGCAATGAGCCACCCGATCAAATTGCGAAAAAAGCATTAAGAACAAACCTATCTGATTTAGCTGCAATGGGAGCTGATCCTGAATTTTATAGTTTATCATTAAGTTTACCTAAAGCAAAATCAAAAAGTTTCATTGAAAATTTTGTAAAAGGGTTAAAAGAAGATCAAAAAAAATATAAAATTAAATTGCTTGGTGGAGATTTAACAGCTTCGTCTCAATTAATCACTATAACAATTAATATTATAGGAACTGTACCAAGTGGACAATGTATAAGTAGATCAAATTCAATGGTGAATGACCTTGTATACGTAACAGGAGTGTTAGGGTTGTCAAATATTGGACTGCTAAATCTAATGAAAAATGATAAAAAATATTCAATTGCTAAATTAAAATATTATTTGCCACAACCTAGGGTAGAGTTTTCTTCTTCTGTTAGAAATTTTGTAACATCAATGATTGATATATCGGATGGATTTGTTCAAGATTGCAGGCATTTAGCTAGATTGTCAAATCTTGAGTTTGCAATTGATATAAAAAATTTACCTATTTCTGACATCGATTTGTTGTCTTATAAAGATAGGTTGAATGCTGCACTAATTGGAGGAGATGATTATGAACTTTTATTTACTTCACCACCTGTTTATAAAGAAAAAATCAATAAAATTGCAAAACTCCACGGATTACAAATTACAAATATTGGCTATGTTAAAAATGGAAAAAATGGACAGGTTACATCAAATAATAGACTTATAAATATAGACGCATACAAACATTTTTAATTTTCATTTTTTCTTCTTAAATTACTTAAAATATTTCTTAACACCTCGAATGATATTCTATCACCTTCAAAAGATTTTTCATTTAATTTACTCAAACTAACATTGTTAGGCAAATTTTCTTTTTTAAAGCTAAACTCAATAACTTTATCATTTTCATTGTAAAAAATTTCTAAAAAACTAGCTTCTTCAAATTGGTTAACATTTCCAATTTCTTTTTTCATTTTATGAGAAATATAATAAACATTTTTTCTATCATATGGATTAACAAATGAAGGAGGGCCAAGTTTTTTTATAACAAAAGATTTTGAAGTTTCTCCTTTTTTTATGTTAATTTGTTCAAATGATTTTAATATTGGTCCATGATCTATAATTTCTTTGTCAAAAGATAAGCTACATGATACTAAGAGCAATATAAGATGAAGATTAAATAATTTTAAAGCCATTTTAATTTATGTTTTTTAAAAAAAAAAAATATGAAACAGTATCAAATGATATTTATCAGAAAATTGTAAATTTTTCTAGAAATAAAATCTTTTATACTAAGTATAGTGTTCCTGACACAATTGATGGAAGATTTGATATGCTTGTATTAATCACTATCATTGTTGTACATAGATTATCAAAAATAAAAAATGAGGGCAGTGAATTATCACAAAAGATATTTGATATTGTTTTTAAAGACCTTGATTATTCATTAAGAGAGTTAGGTGCTGGAGATGTGTCTGTTGCAAATAATATGAAAAAATTAATATCTTCATATATGGGAAGGCAAAAAATTTATGTTAAAGCTTTTAAAAGTGAAGATGAAAAGTTTTTAGTATTAGCCTTTAAAAACAATATATTTCGAAATAAAGAACAAAAGAAAAATTTAATCTTATTATTGTCAAAAAATATTATTAGTATTAATAAACAACTTCATTTGATTGAAGATAAAAAAATGCTTAACGGAGACTTTGATTTTTCTATAAGTCTTTTATAAAATACTATGTTGCAATGTTTCATTCTAACTGATAAAAGTCATCATTTAATATGATTTGGAGTTTTTTTGAAAAAAATTAAGATTTCATTAGATGCAATGGGTGGAGACCATGCACCTAAAATTGTAGTTGAAGGTGCTGCTGAAGCTAAGGTAAGATATCCTGATATTGAATTTATATTTTTTGGTAATAAAAAAATCTTATACCCATTAATAGGTGGTATGCATAATTTATCTGAATCAGAAATAGTTCATACAATGGAATTCATCAAACCAAATGACAAACCTAGTAACGTAATAAGGAGAGGTGCTAATACATCAATGGCACTCGCTATAAAATCAGTAAAAGATCAATCAAGTGCGATGGTCTCAGCTGGCAATACAGGTGCTTTAATGGCATTCTCAAAACTTTTTTTAAAAACAATTTCGGATATTAATAGACCTGCTATAGCAGCATGTTTTCCAACGAAACGCGGTGAAGTTTGCATGCTGGATTTAGGTGCAAATATTGAATGTGATAAAAACAATTTAATACAATTTGCTTTAATGGGACAAGCCTTTGCTAAAATTGTAATAGGTATAAAAAATCCTAAGGTAAGTTTACTTAACATTGGTGAAGAAGAAATTAAAGGCTTAAGCTATATACAAGAAGCTTCAGAAACTCTAAAAAATTTAAATAAAATTATTAATTATTGTGGTTATGTTGAAGGTGACAGAATAACTGACGGTTTAGTTGATGTAATAGTTACTGATGGATTTACAGGCAATATTGCTCTTAAAACAGCAGAAGGAACTGCAAGTTTCTTTACAAATTCTCTAAAAGAGTCATTAAAAAAATCAATTTTTTCTAAATTAGGTTATTTTTTAGCAAAAAAATCATTAGAAGGATTTAGAGCACACATGGATCCTAGAAAGTATAATGGCGCAGTATTTTTAGGTCTAAACGGAGTTGTTGTTAAAAGTCATGGAGGAACTGATTCTTTTGGGTTTGCAAATGCTATAGGTGTTGCTTATGATATGGCAAAATATAATTTTATTGACGACTTGAAGAAAAAGTTATCTATAACAACAAAACATCTCATTTAATGTATTCAAAGTTTCAAATTTTATTAACAGGTGTTGGTTCTTATCTTCCAACAAAAAAGGTATCTAATTATGATTTGGAAAAGTTCATGGATACTTCAGATGAATGGATTAGAAAAAGAACTGGTATAAAATTTAGACATTTTGTTGAAGATAATGAATTAACTTCAGACATGGGAACTAATGCTGCTGAATTAGCTATTTTGAACGCTGGTTTAAAACCCAATGATATTGATTTGATAATTCTTGCAACAACTACACCAGATAATACCTTCCCTTCTACAGCATCTAAAATTCAAAGAAATCTGGGATGCAAAGCAATTTCATTTGATGTTCAAGCAGTTTGTGCGGGTTTTATTTATGCAATTTCTATTGGAGTTGCAATGCTTAAAGATACTCATGGAAAAAAATGTTTAGTTATTGGTGCAGATAGTATGTCTAAAATATTAGATTGGAATGATAGATCAACATCAGTTCTATTTGGAGATGGTGCTGGAGCTGTTGTTTTAGAAAAGAAAATTGTAACAAATGAAACTATTGAAAACAATCAATGGGGTGTTTTAGCATCTAAAATTTTTACTAATGGTGAATATTATGATCTTTTAAGCACTGATGGAGGTGTTTCGAAAAATAAAAGTACTGGCTTTCTCAGAATGAATGGAAAAGAAATTTTTAAACATGCAGTTGAAAAATTGTCCTCATCACTTTTAATGTGTCTAGAAGAATGTAATATGAATATAAATGATTTAGATTGGCTTATTCCTCATCAAGCTAATCAAAGGATAATAAATGCTGTATCTAATAAAGTTAAAATACCTCAAGATAA
>CACOVB010000037.1 GCA_902630555.1 uncultured SAR116 cluster alpha proteobacterium | reverse complement strand
TTTTGAGCCCAATTTTTATTATTTTATTTTCATCATTTAATTTTAATTTTTATAATTGGAATCACCTTTTATCAACAAAGTTAAATATATACATAATTAATACTATTACTTTATTATTTGGTGTTGGTTTTTGTTCTTTGTTGTTAGGACTGACAACAGCTTGGGTAATAGTAAGATACGATTTTCTATTTTCAAAAATTTTAGAATGGGCACTTTTACTTCCAGCAGCAATACCAGCCTATATCGTTGCATACTGTTATACTGACTTTTTAGATTTTAGTGGACCAGTACAAACTTTCATTAGAGATATTTTTTTATTGGAAAACAAATCTGACTATTATTTTCCAAATATAAGATCAATGGAAGGTTCTATTCTCGTTATGTCATTTGTATTATATCCATATGTTTATTTTTTATCTAAAGTTTCGTTTCTTTCAACTCCAGTTAGTTTATATGAGCTTGCTCAATTAAGAGGTAATTCTATTTTTTTTAATGTTGCTCTTCCAATTGCAAGACCTGCAATAATTGGAGGATTTTCTCTTGTTCTTATGGAAACTATTTCAGATTTTGGTACTGTTGAGTTTTTTGCCATTGAAACAATAACATTAGGTATTTTTAATCTTTGGCTTGGTATGAATGATTTTAATTCAGCAACTCAACTCGCCGTATTAAGTTTTACTTTCATTGTTATATTATTAACAATAGAATTAATCTCAAGAAATAAAAAAAGATATGATGATACAAATATTAAAAGTATATCCAATTTTAAGATAAAATTAACTCAAGGAAAAAGTTTATTTCCTATTTTTATATGTTTGATCCCATTGACATTTGGGTTTATTTTACCAGTCACAATTTTAATCAACCAAAGTATATCAAGTTTTGATATTAATAATTATGATGTTTTAATTAACATTTTTATCAATACAGTATTTGTTGGTGGAATTAGTTCTTTTTTAATTATATTTATTGGGATTTTGTTATCACTTACAATAAATTATAAAAATCAAAACAACTATCTTAAATTTTTGGCAATTATTGCTGGAAGTGGTTATGCATTTCCGGGTGTTATTATAGCTTTAGGTACTACATATTTTTTTAGTTCCTTACAAAATATTCCTGTATTAGAAAATTTCTTAATTGTAGGTAGCATATTTTCTTTAATAATAGCATATATTGCAAGGTTTAATGCCATAGGTTTTAACTCTATAAATTCAGGTATTCTAAGATTGCCAAAAAATATAGTAGAAGCTAGTTTAACATTGAACACATCATTTGAAAAAACTACTTTTAAAATTATTCTGCCATTAATTAAACCTTCTATATTAATTGGAGCATTATTGTCTTTTGTTGACATTGTAAAAGAATTACCAATTACCCTAATTTTAAGACCATTTAATTTTGAAACTTTAGCAACATACAGTTATCAATTTGCAAAAGATGAAATGTTTGAACAATCTGCTTTATCATCCTTATTAATAGTATTTGTTGGGATTATACCAATTATATTTTTAAACTTGATACTTAAACCAGAAAAATTTTTATATAAATAAATATTGCTTGTAATAGAAATAATTATAATATTAGTTCTTATAGAATTGAATTATGGCCAAATTATACGATAAATGTCTGAAAGTAGGGTTACGTATGACCTTACCAAGAAAAGTAATTCTTGAAGTTATAGAAGATGCTGAAGATCATCCAGATGTTGAGGAGATGTATCGTAGAGCTGTTGTAAAAGATAAGACTATTTCAATAGCGACAGTATATAGAACAATTAAACTTTTTGAAGAAGCAGGGATTATTGAAAAGTTAGACATTGGTGACGGAAGAGCAAGATATGAAGAAGCTGGTGAACATCATGAACATCTTGTTGATGTTGAAACAGGAGAAATAATCGAATTTCAAAATGAAGAGCTTGAAGAAATGAAAAGACAAGTTGCATTAAAGATGGGTTACGAGTTAGTTGATCACAGATTGGAGCTTTTTGGAAAAAAAATTAAAAAATAAATTTTATACTTTAAACTCATTTAAAAGTGTGTGATAATGATAATCATTATCAAGAGAATTTTATGGATGAAAATATAGTTATTTTAACAGGTGGAAGTCGTGGTATAGGTCACGCTACATCAAAAAGATTTTGGGAAAAGGGGTGGAGAGTAATAACTTGCTCAAGATCTGAGGTTGCACCTCAATGTCCATGGGAAAAAAGTAAAAGGGATCACATTCAGATAGATCTTGAAAATCTACATGACTTGAATACGAAAATTCAAGATTTAAAGAAATTATTAGATGGAAGACCAGTCAAAGCACTTATAAATAATGCAGCTATATCTCCAAAAAATAATGATAATAAGAGACTTAATTTCAACGAAACAAATGTTGACTTATGGCAAAAGGTTTTCAATGTTAATTTTTTTGCACCTATAATATTATCCAAAAATTTAATAGAAAATTTACAATCAGCTAATGGAGTTATTATCAATATAACTTCTATAGCCAGTGATATGGTTCATGAATTTGCCGGCCCAGCATATGCAACCTCAAAAGCAGCTTTAAAATCACTTACAAGAGAAATGGCTTCAGATCTAAGTAAATATAATATACGTGTTAATGCTATTGCTCCTGGAGAAATTGAAACAAGCATGATAACAAAAGATTCTCAACATCTTGTAAATAAAATACCAATGGGTAGATTTGGAAAACCTGAAGAAGTTGCATCTGTTATATATTCAATGTGCTCTGAGTCTTTTTCTTATGTTAATGGAACAGAAATAGCAATCAATGGTGGACAAACAGTCTAATTCAAAAAAAAAACTTAAAATTATAGGCTATAGTGCTTTTACTTTTTTTTTAATTAAAGGTTTGCTTTGGCTTATATTAGGTGGATCTGCTATAAATTATTTTTTTGATCATTTCTGATTACCAATAAACTGTGTCAATAATTTCCTGAGCTTTAGGTGCTAATTTCGCTATATCTTCAATATATAATTTATCTTCTTTAAAATTTCCTAACTTTTTTAATTTAATTGGTCTTTCAAATTTATCATTTATTGGATATTCATAATTAACATTCGCATATAATTTTTGAGCTTCTTCACCGACTAAAAACTCTAGAAATTTTATTGCTTCATTTTTTCTTTTTGAATGTTTTGCAACACCCCCTCCTGAAATATTTATGTGAGCTCCTCGATCATTTTTACTTTGATTTGGGAAAATTATTTTTACTGCATTTGCCCACTTCTTATGATCATCATTATCTGAATAAGTAAGTTTACCATAGTAATAATGGTTGATGATTATTATTTTACATTCACCAGAAAATATACTTTTAATTTGTGCTCTATCATTTCCTTGCGGTCTTTTAGCAAGATTATTTATTAGTCCTTTTGCCCAAACTAAAGCTTTATCATAACCATTATTTGCTATCATTGATGCCATTAGTGCTCTGTTATATACATGACTACCTGGTCTTGAACAAACTTTACCCTTAAATTTGGGATTTGCTAAATCCTCATAGGTAGAAACCTCACCTTTAGAAAACTCATTTTTTGCTATTCCTATAACTCTAGATCTTTTCGATAGTCCAAACCAAGTCCCATCTTTGCTTCTCAAATGACTTGGTATATTATCATTCAATATTTTAGAATTAATCTTAGCTAACAAATCTTTATCTTTATAAATATAAAGTCTTCCAATATCGACTGTTAAAATTAAATCAGCTGGAGTATTTTTACCCTCAGACGCTAATCTTTGTGCTAGACCTTTTGAAGAATATACAACATTTAACTTAATATTAGTTTTATTTTTATAAGCATCTAAAAATGGTTGAAGAAGGTAGGGCTGTCTATGTGAATATATGTTAAGTTCTTTAGAAGTAGCTGTTTTTAAGCTACAAAAAACAAGAATTAAGAACGTTAAAACATTAACTATTTTCATTTTGTAAGACCTTATTATTTTTGTTTAATTTGTGGGCTTTTAAATTTAATAAATATCCATAAATACACTTAAAACTTTTAAAAATAGAATTTAAAATTAAAGTGAAACACTCGATGATAGGAAAAAGATAAATTTTAAAAATATTGTTCCTTGAATAATTTTCTTCATCTAATAAGCCGTATTTAATTTTTTGGTTACTCTGAGAGTAAACTAAAGTATTAAAAAAATAATCCCAAATAGCGAAAGTAACTCCAAAATTTTTATCATGATGTTTTTTGTCAACTGAATGATGTATTTGGTGTTGAGCTGGTGAAATTAAAATTTTTTCAACTAATTTACCGTAAGATATACTTATATGAGAATGTCTTAAATTTGATCCTAAAAGATGAAAAATAAAAGAAAAAAGATTAGCACCTAACACAGTTACTAAAGATAATTCTCCTGAGGATATAAAAAAGAATATTCCTATAACTGCACCTTGTGAGATTGCATTTCTTAAAACAAATATAACACCTTCAATGGGGTGAGTTCTAAATACAGTCATTGGAGTTAAAACTTCAGCAGAATGATGAATTTTATGAAAACACCACAAAAATTTTATTTTATGCATTAACATGTGAACAAGAAATTTTGAAAAATCGTCAACAATGAAAAAACATATTGTAAATATTATTGGTAAAAATATGCTTAAATAATTTATTGAAATTGGCTCAATAATATTTTGAGCATACATAAATTCGAAAATGAATGTGGCTATTACAAGCTGTGATAAAAGAATTGGTGAAAATATGATCATAATTAATGAATTAAAAACATAAAGTGAATAATCAACAAATGATGATTTCGAAAAATATATTTTTTTATCAAAATGTATATTTTCTAAAACAATATAACCATAAAAAAGCAATAAAAAAACCAGATAAAAGATACCCCAAAAAAATTCTTTTTTGGGGATTTATAAAATTATCTGGTATAAAATTTAATACTTCAATATCCATTTTCTTATCTTAATATTATGTAAGACATCAGGAAGTAGATGTCTTACATAAATATTTATTTAGTCATTTTCAGCAGATTTTTTTGGACCTAACTTTTCTATTAAGGAAGCCATTCCACCTGTAACATCATTTGACTTAGCTTTTAGAGCATACTCTTTTGCCATAAGTTTTTGGATTTTTATCATATGAAGTTTATAATATCCAATAGATGAGCCTTGATCCTTGAGATAATTTCCTGAGGAGTCAATACCAACGACTTGTGAAAGATTTGGCATTAATGGACCAAAGCCCATCATTCTGTTTAACCTATTAAAAGTATCACTTTTATTTTCAACACCGGATTGTAAAGCCATTGCAAATCCCTTTAACTCTCCCCAATGTTTTAGATATTTTGACATCGCTTTATCCATGCCAGAGCCTGAAGAAATTGCTTTTTCGACAGCCCCTAGATCTTTATAGACTGAACCTGCATATTTGTGCACTGCTTCAGCAATGACCTGTGCCCAATTAGAGCAAATCACTTGAGCTAAATCTTGAACCTTTGTTAAATCCGATGAAGATAATTTTTCACCATAAGCATTTGTTATGATTTTTCTGCCATCAATAAATGCTTTTGTAACAGTTTTAAGATAATCTGTTTTGCCACCTCTATCAAATGCGGCAGCATAGTAGGCATGACCATATGTCATTTCTTTATATAGATCAACAACTCCGTCTTTATTAAAATCAGCAGCTTTTAGATCTTTCTTTTTTGCTACATCATAACTTTGTTGTGCTGACAATGTCATTGTATGTGCTGCAGCGCCCCAATAACCAAATGCTTCATCCCAACTGTGCTCTTTGCCGGTGTAATAGGCACCTTTTTTATAAGGTTTATCATTTGGTTTATTACTTGCTGTCATTTTCTCATCTAGATAATTGTCACAAGCTTGATGATAAAGTACAGCTCCCATGGTATATTTTGAAATTAATTGTGGATAATTCATACCATTTTTCATATCAACACCACCAGAAATTTTGGAAGCTTTTTTAATCATAAATCTAATAACATCAGCACCTGTCATATTGTTTGGCCAAGATAATTGAACCCTTCCATCAGCTTTTCCAGCTAAGTTTGAACCTGTTGATATTTCTCCAACCATTTTTTGTTTTACAGGAAACTTAGATGAACTTTTTGGATCAAGAATTGCCATTGACTTAGTTTTGTCTTTATTTTCAAAATAATTTAGCATTTTATTTAAGGTATTACTTGTTGGATCACTTGGGTTTCCTTTAGAAACAATTTTCTTCAAACTATTATGTTGAAGTTGTCTAGCCATTTGACCTGTATATGCTGTCGAATCAGTTTTAGAACCTTTATAACCTTTTACTGTAACTGGGTTATTTTCACCATAAATATGCCCATCAGAAAAAGAGCTTGAGGTCGCTATCAAAGAAAGCGATAAAGATGCTACACCTAAAACCGCAGCATTTTTTATCAAACTATATTTATTAATTTTTAACATAAAATCCTCTATTGTAATTAATAATCATTACAAACCATATAATGATAATGATTATCATTAACAACAATTTTGCAATATTGTCAATACAAAATGTTAATAATAATTAATCTCACATTGACAATCATTATCAATATCAACTAGAGTTATAAGATGATAATTTGCTTATGTAACAACATTTCCGAAAAAGAAATTGAAGATGCCATTGAAAGAGGGTCAACTAAAGCATCCGATGTTCACGAGGCTCTCGGATGTAAGCCACAATGTGGAAGTTGTATGGGTTACATCAAGGACAAAATTCTATTAAAGTCCAATAATATCGAAATAGCTTAGTCTTTTTTATTTTCCAAAATTTGTTCCTGTAAATAATTTTTTAATCCTGCATTATCGATGAGATACTGTTGCGATTCTATCCAATCAATATGTTCTTCTGTATCTTCAAGTATTTTTTTAAACATTTCAGAAGTTACAAAATCATTTTTTTGTTCACAGATAGGTATTGCTTCTTTCAAGCATGATTGATTTGTCATTTCAAGATTTAAATCTGAACTAAACATCTCTGGAACATTTTCACCTATTTTTAATTTACCTAAATCTTGTAAATTTGGTAATCCCTCTATAGTCAGTATTCTCTCTATTATCCAGTCTGCATGTTTCATTTCTCCCATTGATTCATCATAAATTTTTGATGCAAGACCAAGAAAACCCCAATCTTTTAACATTCTAGCATGTAAGAAATAT
>CACOVB010000036.1 GCA_902630555.1 uncultured SAR116 cluster alpha proteobacterium | reverse complement strand
AGACATTTCATTTTTTGTTGAATTCTTTATTTGTATTATTTTAAAATTTGCTTTTATTTTTCTTCTAAAACTTTTTTTGTGATTAATCCATCTTCATATAATTTTTTTATTTTATTAAGTTCTTTTTTAATTTTATTATCAGTCGGACTTTTCACTTTAATTATAGTTTTATTGTGATTTCTTTTTACAAAATTCACAACTATTACAATTATAGAAATTATAATTATTCCAAAGAATAGAAAACCAAAAATTTCTGTCATGAGAAAATTTAAAATTCTATAAAGTGCATGTCATGTCTTATCCACAGCATAAAGGTGATTTAATTTTTCCATCTCCATTTGGACATTTTGATATTTGCACTGAACCATTTTCAATTTCTAGCGTATCATTTAACAGTTTTCCATCACATTTTCCGCATGTGGCATTAACAGACATTCCACAGTTATTACATTCATAAGTTGCCATAATTAACTCCCTACAATTATCTTATATAAAAAATTGATTTTTTAAGTTAAAATTGTAAATTTAATAAATAATTTATATGAAGGATCACTTATGAGTGAATTTTTTGAATTAAGAATATACCAAGTTTTTCCAGGAAAAATGACTGAATGGTTAGAACTCATGGAAAATATTATCATTCCATTTCAAGTTTCTAAAGGAATGGTAATTCATGGTAGTTTTACAGAAAATAGTTTTGATAGGTTTTATCTAAGTAATGAAAAACGTGAAATGGAGACCTTAAAAGATAGAAATCTATATATATGGATCAGAAGATTTAAAAATTTAGATCATAAACAAAAATTGTATAAAGATGTTTATGAAAGTGATGAATGGATAAACAATATTGCACCAAAAGTTGAAAAACTAATTGATAGGAATACTATAGTCGTACATAACTTATCACCAACTGCATTATCAATAATGAAATAATTAAAATAAAGAATTTAACCCATAATCTCCTAAGTTTTTAAGACTAAGTGTTAAAAAAATTGAATTTTCTGGTAGGATATCTCTGTCTGGTGCTCCATCTTTATTTTTATAACTGAGTTTTAAAGATAGACAATCTTGGAACATATATTCACCAACATAATCTAAAAGTATTTCTTCTTCGATTAATTCTGAATCATTGTTATTCAAATCATATTTATTAGTATAACTTATTTTCCAATTATCTATTTTTTTACCAATAGAAAATTGAATTTCTTCTCTATCAGAATTATCACTTATCAAATTTTTATTTACAGACCTATGAATTAAATTATAGGAAAAATTGGAATACTCTCCTGATAATTCTATACTTGTATAGTTGGTTTCTAAGTTATGATGATCTAAAAGTGCGTTATAATACAAATTAAATTTTTTAGAGCTCATCCATTGGATTTCAGTTATAAAATCTGATTGTCTATCAGAAGTAGTATCTATAATATTTTGGTTTGTTCCACCAATTTTCTGGCTTTGTCCAAAGAAAAGTGAAAAAGATCCAATATCTGTATCGATATCATTATCAATACCAATGTTTAATCTTTGATTTGTTTGGATGTTATCTCTACCTTGGTATTGATTGATTAAGAATAAATTAGCATGGTCAATTCTAAAATCTGAAGAGTCACGATTAGGAACATCATTTTTTCTATTTGTACTATGCATTGAAACGATTTGTACTTTTGGCGTTATTAACAAATCATGTTGACCAATGTTAAAAATAAAATCTTTTTTTGATAGAACACTTACACCTAATGACAATCTGTCCAGATATTTGTTACTATTAGTGTCTGTAGATGGTCTATTTTTAATAGCATAAAGATCAAGTCCCGTTTCTGCACTTAACATTAAATCTATAAATTTATTGTTAACTTTATGTTCTAATATTCCGGAGCCTGACCATCTTTGAATATCATAGCCTTCATCATCCTTGATTTCATGGGCATTCAAAGAAATTTCAGAGTTAATGTTTTTATCGTTAAAAAATCCTTTATGTTTTATAGATGGTTGGAGGTTTGGTTGATTATTTTTTGAATCAACTTCTAGATTTGTATATTTATACCATTCAATTTCAGAAAAGGAATTATTTGAAATTTTATTTGTTTTTATAAAATTTTTATATTTTGTAGAATTGTCAAAATTATATCTCCTCATAAAAGTATCTTGATCTGAATATTTCCCTGAAGCATTAATGTTCCAATTACTTTCAAGTTTCCCATCAAAATATAAATTTCCTGCAAAAACCTGATCCTCATCTTCTTGATTAGTATCTACTTGACCTTGAAATAAATTTGTTTCCAAGAAACCAGATGTATATTTTTTTCTAACATTTACTTGATTTATATATCCATTTTTTCCTTTAAAGTAGTTTGTAAAAGTAGAGTCCCAACTTTCATCTTCAGTTGTAAAGTAGTATGGTATTGTTGTTTCTAGGCCGTTTCTATTTGAATAACCAATTGAAGGTGTGAGAAAACCATTTTTCCTTTTCACTGATGGATCAGGGGTACTCAAATAAGGTATATAAAAAAGAGGATAATCCATGATTTTTAATAAAACATTTTTAAAATAAATCATTTTTTCTAATTTATCGTGAGTTACTTCACTTGAATTAAGTTGCCAAACTGGTTTTTCTCCATTTTTAAAATCACAATCACATGGAGTATATTCTCCATTTAAAAATACACTTCTATCTGATGTTTTTGAGAGTTTTGAAGCTTTTAATTTAGAATTATCTTTAAATTTAGTAAACAAGGTTAATGCTAATATATCTTTAAATTCATTTGTTAAAATTATTTCTGATGTCTCAATAATTGTTCCATCATTACTAATAATTGATATATTTCCAGACGCTGTTGCTTTGTCTAAAGATTTATCATATTGAACACTATCTGCTTTAATTGTTTCTTTTTCAGATTTAATGATTACATTACCTTTAGCAATCATTAAGTTTTTATTTTCATCAACTTCTAAACTGTCACTAGTAAATTCAACATTGCTTTTGGCATTATTTTGGGAATAAGAAGATACTGAGAAAAGAAACAGAGATAATATTAAAATTATAAATTTCATATAGTTATAATAGCTAAAATTTTTAAATAATGAACACTTTAAATTAGAATTTTTCCAGGGTTCATAATATTATTTGGATCAATCATATATTTTATATTTTTCATTAAATTATATGCTACCGGGTCTTTGAAAAATCTTAGATTATCTTTTTTTAATTGACCAATGCCATGTTCGGCAGAAAAAGAACCATTTAATTTTTCAATAATTTTGTACAAGTTTTCAGTTATATTTTGGGATTGGTTTTCAAATCCATCATCTCCTTTGCCATTTCCAAATATATTGTAGTGTAAGTTTCCATCTCCTAAATGACCAAAGAAAATTGTTCTTGTATTTTTTATCTTTGTGGAAATCATTTTTTGAGTCTCTTGATGAAATTTTTCTATATTATTTATTGGCAAAGAAATATCATGTTTAAGACATTTTTTGGCATGAGAATTTATTAATTCTTTTTTTTCATTTTCAGCGGCATTTTCTCTAATTTCCCATAATTTATTTCTTTCTAAATCATTCTTACAAATTATTGCATCCTCAATCAATTCTTCATCTAATGCTTTAGATAGAAGATGTTCAAGTTTTTCGTGTAGAAATGTTGTTCCTTCATTATTAAGCAAAGTATCATTTGTAGATGTTGTTGTTAATTCTAACAAAACACCCATTTCTGGCAATTTATTAAATGGAAGTGACAAGTTATCTGTATTATTTGATGCTACTTCCCAAAAAACTTTTGGCATAAGTTCAAATGCTTCCAGTTCGTTTTTTAATTCTTGTTCAAAAAGGTTCAAAAGTTTTATTGCATTATTTATAGAGACCGTTTCAACAAAAGAAGTAATACTTAATTTTGGTTTTGGAAATAATTTCATGGTAGCAGCTGTAATAATTCCAAGAGTTCCTTCAGCACCAATAAAAATATTTTTCAAATCGTAACCAGTGTTATCTTTTTTAAGCATTTTTAACAAGTTCATTATATCACCGTTAGGTAATACAACTTCTAAACCTAAACATAGATCTCTTGTATTACCATATTTTAAGACATTTATACCCCCTGCATTTGTAGATAAGTTTCCACCAATTGTACATGAGCCTTTAGCTCCTAGACTAAGTGGAAAAAAAAGATCATTCTTTTCAACTTGTTCATGAATGATACTTAAAATAACTCCTGGCTCTAAGGTTATTGTCATTGATTCTTTGTCTATAAAAATAATATTATTCATTTTTTCTGTACTTATGATAATTGAAAAGGAATTTTTAAGAGGAGTTGCACCACCACAAAGGCTTGTATTTCCACCTTGGGGAACAATTGAAATTTCATTATCATTAGCAAACTTTAAAATTTTTGATACCTCATATTTATCATGGGGTTTTAAAATTGCTATTGCATCTCCAATATATTGTCCTCTCCAATCTTTTGTATATTTAAGATGATCTTCAATATCAAAAATAGGTTTAGATTTTAAATTCAAAGAAGTTATTTTATTTTTATAATCATTCATTAAAAGAAGCTCTTTTTAATCTATCATTTAAAGCCTTTCCAATTCCTGTGCTAGGAATAGGTAAAACTTGAATAAATTTTAAATCAAATTCATCTAAATATCTTAACCCTTCATAAAGTAAATGTGAAGCTTCAAATAAATTTTCAGACAAGCTTAAATTGAAAAAATGTTTACAATTTCTAAAAGCTATTGGAAGTTTACCAAAACCTAAACAAGCTGAACCAACTATATATTTTTTTTGGTTTAATAAAACTTTGGTTTTAGGAGCATAATGTTTTTGTAACATCCCAGGTGATATTAGTTCATCAGTGAAATTTTTATTATTTACTTTGATACCCATAACGTCTTCTATTTTTTTTAGAGTAATAAATCCTTCTCTTAAAATTACAGGAAGCTCATTTCTACAATCTACAACAGAAGATTCAATACCAACTTCACATCCATCAAAATCTAAAATATCAGAAATTTCCCAAGTTGGACCATTTAATTTTTTAAAGTCTTGTTTCACATGTTTTGCAGAAGTTGGACTAATGCCCCCAGATTTATTTGCACTAGGCGCTAATATAGGAGTTTCACATTTTGATATTAAGTCTAAAGCTACTGGATGAGAAGGAATTCTTACTGCAAGTGTATTTTTCCCTCTTGATAAAATTGTTGAAAATCGATTTTTTTCATTAATATTTAGAACCATTGTAAGAGGCCCAGGCCAAAAATTAGTAGCTAGTCTATTAGCTAGATCTGTAAAAATCACATATTTTTTTACTTGTTCTAGGGAAGAAAAATGAGCAATAAGTGGATTATTTTGTGGTCTATTTTTTGCTGCATAAATTGCAGATATAGCTTTTTCATTAGTGCCGATGGCTCCCAACCCAAAAACTGTTTCAGTAGGGAAAACAACAAGTTTTCCATTTTTTAAGGAGCTTGATGCAGTTTCAATTCTTTTTTTATAAAATTTATAATCTTCAATATTTGCTAAAAAATATTTAGATAATGGAAAGTTTTTATAATTACTAAAAGCTATGAAGTAATCATTTTTAAAATTATTTTTTCCATAATATAATTCTAATCCATTTGTAGTAAAAATATTACCACCACTTGCTTTTAAAATACTATGTCCTGCAGCTGTGTCCCACTCCATGGTAGGTATCGATCTTGGGTAAACATCATATTTACCCTCCGCAAGATAACAGAATTTAAGACTTGATCCCATATCAGAAATTTTTAATGGATCAATCATATTCAACCAATTTTTTAAACCTGATTTTAAGTTTGTAGAACTACAAATCATGTTGAGTTTACTGTAATTGATAGTTTTAGGTTTTAATTCTTTAGCATCTAAAATGTTATATGTTTTTTTAATTTTATATGCTTTATTATTATTATTAAACCAAATAGAAGAAGTTGTTGGTTGACATATAATTCCAAAAACAGGTTTGTTATTTAATATTAATGCAAAATTAATTGTAAAAAAACCACTTTTAGTTATGAATTCTTTAGTACCATCTATAGGATCAATAAGCCAATATTTCATCATATCAACTTCATTTAAATTAGTTATGTTTTCCTCTGATATTATTTTATCATTAGGAAACATTTCAGACAGTTTATTAGTTGCGATTCTACTAATTTCTAAATCTGCTTTTGTTACAGGTGAGTTATCATCTTTAATAGATACTTCAAGGTTTTTTTGTTTATAAAAAGTTAATGCAACAGCACTGCACTCTTCAATTATTTTGATAATGTTTTTGATTTCGTCGTATTTAATCATTTTTTTTACTGTGGTAATGCCATAATAACAAAGCAGCAGAACCCCTAAAAGGTTTCCATTTTTCTGCTATATTATTTGCTTCATTTTCATCAGGCCTTATATCTAAATTTTTTAAATTTTTAATGGCTTCTTGAACAGCTAAATCACCACCAGGCCAAGCATCACAATCTTCTAATACAAACAATTGATAATTATTAATTGTCCATTTACCAATACCTTTAATTTTTATAAGAGAATTATATACAACCTCTGAAGACGATTTTTTAAACTCATTTAAGTTAATTTTGTTTTCATAAATATTTTTTGCTAAGTCTTTGATGTATACAATTTTTCTAAATGACAAACCAAGATTTTTTAAATATTTGTCATCAGTGTTCAAAAAGTTTTTATATGTAGTAATTTTTTTTTCTCTAAGTTTTTGATATATACTTTCAGCTGCTTTTCGAGAAATTTGTTGGCCAATTATTATTCTCATTAAAGTTTCAAAAGTGTTACTTTCCTTACGTGAATCTGGTAGGTCATATTTGTTAATTATATATTTCAAGTCGTCATCTAATTCACTTAGTTTTTTAAAACTATTCAAAATTTTAAAGGACCAGTTTTTTTGCATTTTTAATATATTTATTTCAAAATCTATTTAATAATAAACTATGATTTGGGATTTAAACATTAGAATATTTCATTTAATGTTAATCATAACAATAATTATATCAATTATATCAGGAAAATTTTCATATTTCTATATTCATGAAATTTCAGGAATAACTTTATTTTTTTTAATTTTATATAGAATTTATTGGGGTTTTTTTGGCGGGCACTATTCAAAGTTTAAAAATTTCAATCTTAACAAGAATTCCTTATTCAATTATTTTAAAAATAAAGAAAAATTGTTTTTTGGACATAATCCACTTGGTTCTTTATCTATTTTTTCAATTTTTGTATTAATTTTATTAACATCTTTATCTGGCATGTTTTCTTCAGATGATATTTTTTATGATGGGCCATTTGTAAAATTGGCACCTCAATTAGTTGGAATTTTTACAAATATTCATGA
>CACOVB010000035.1 GCA_902630555.1 uncultured SAR116 cluster alpha proteobacterium | reverse complement strand
ATTATTAAAAAAGAGTTTTTACTTTTCATCATTCCCTCTTAGCTAAATAACCATTATATCAATTTTAATTCAAATTAAACAAATAATTTTTGAATATCAAAAAATGTTATCACTAGCATTAATAACATTAAAAAAAATACTCCTATCTGGATTAATTTAAATTGTATTTTTTGATTAATTGGCCGCCCTAAAATAAATTCTATAAAATACATTAAAATATATCCGCCATCTAAGGCTGGTATAGGTAATAAATTAATTAAACCAAGGTTAATGGATAATAAAGCCATCAGAAAAAGAAAATTAGGAAGTCCTAAAGAAATTGCATTACCTGAAATTTTTGCAATTCCAATTGGCCCTGCAATATCCTTTTTATCTACATCTAAGCTTATTAATTTTATAAATCCTTTTATCCATTCGTAAGTTAAGAGTAATGTATCTTTAAATCCATAATAAATAGAAGAAATAAAATCATGTTTAACTAAAATTGGACTTGATGCGATAATACCAATTTTAAAAGATTTTGTTTCTAAATCTTTAGAATTTAATATTTCTGGTTTTATATTAAAAAATAAAATTTGTTCGTTTCTTAAAATTTCAAAACTTAATGAATCCTGATTCTGAACTACTATTTTTCTAATATCTTCAAAATTATAAACTTTTTTGTTATTAATACTTATTATCTGATCATTTGGTTTTAATCCTGATCTTTCGGCTGGAGAGTTTTTTATTACTTGATTAACTTCAGGTTTAACTTCATATCTTCCATGAAAAGAATATAATGTTGTGATAATCAGAATTCCCAATACGATATTTGCTAACGGACCTGAAAAAACTATCAATAAGCGAGCAAATAAACTTGCATTATTAAAATATCCTTTATTAACATAATTATTTTTATAATTTTCATTATTGACAAGTAATTCTCCTTTCATTTTTACATATCCTCCGAAAGGAATTAAACAAACTTTCCACCTAGTATTATTTTTATCAGTGAAACCAATTAATTCTGGGCCAAACCCAACAGAAAACTGTTCAACTATAACGCCATTTTTTATTGCAGCTAAATAATGACCTAATTCATGAATAAAAACTAATGGTGTAAGAACGACTAAAAATCCAATTAATGATATAAAAAATGTATTATCAAACATAAAACTTTTCCGAGATTTTTTTTGCAAAAATACGTGACATTTTATCTATTTCTAGAATTTCTTCTAGATTGTTTGCAGAACTAAATTTTTGTTCATTTAAACATTTGTCTATTATCTCTAATATGCTAGTAAACTTTATTCTTTTTTTTAAAAATAAATCTACGGCAATCTCATTAGATGCATTTAAAACTATAGAAAAATTATTGGGCTCATTTAATGCATGCCAACCAAAATTTAATCCTGGAAATTTTTTTAAATCAGCTTTTAAGAAATTTAACTGTGAAATTTCAAGTAAATTTAATTTAGCTAAGTTTAGATTATATCTTTCAGGATAACCAATAGCTACTGATAAAGGACTGATCATGTCAGGTAGAGCTAAGTTTGCCAAAACTGATCCATCTTTATAGTGTACTAAACCATGAATTATTGATTCTGGGTGAATTACAACTTGAATTTGATTTGCATTTAATTCAAAAAAATGACCAGCTTCTATCACCTCTAAAGCTTTGTTAATTAATGTTGCGCTATCAATTGAAATTTTTTTACCCATTTCCCAATTTGGATGTTTTAGTGCCTCTTCAACAGTAATATTACTAAAACTTTTAAGAGGTCTGTTTAAAAATGGCCCACCTGAAGCTGTTAAAGTTATATGACTAATACTTTCACGTTGATTGTTATCAAAACATTGAAATATTGAATTATGTTCTGAATCAACTGGTAATATCTTAACATTATTATTTTTTGAACATTCTTTTAATATATTACCAGCAACCACAATAGGTTCTTTATTTGCTATAGCAATATGATTTCCATTTTTTAATGCTTCATAAGCAGGCATCAGTCCAGCTAATCCTGCTATTCCAGAAACTACAATATCACAATTTAAAGAAGCTAATTCAAGAAGACCATCAAGCCCTTTCATAACTTTTATATTTTTATCGAATACAACATCATTATGATTTTTAAAAAAGCAAACATTTTTTACATTAAATTCTTCCGAAATTAATTTTAACTCTTCTGTTTTTCTATATGCAGAAATCCCGATTAAATTGAATATTTCTCTCTTATGCCTAATTAGATTTAAAGTTGATGTTCCAATTGAACCCGTTGCGCCTAATAAAATTATGTTTTTTTTAAATGTCATTAATAAAAACTCATTTAAATAAATTGTAGTATTGAAAATGTTAAAGGAAATGAAAATAACCAACTATCAATTCTATCTAAGACCCCACCATGCCCAGGGAAAATTTTTCCTAAATCTTTAATATTTAATTTCCTTTTAAAAAAAGATACGTACAAATCACCAAGAAATGATGCAACTATTATTATAATTACGTATAAAATCAAATTTAAATCTTTTAAATTTAAATATAAAAAAATTAAACTAAAAAAAGATAACGAACAAAAAGCACCTCCTATATAACCTTCTATTGTTTTATTAGGACTAATTTTTGGAAAAATTTTGGATTTTCCAAATCTCTTCCCTATTAAATAAGCAAAAACATCACAAAGTGAAATTATGGTAACAATAATGAAAATCAATTTGTATTCTAAATTTTGATTTGAAATTAAGTAAATAATTGAAAAAAAAGTTGAGTTTAGTAAAAAACCCAATATTGAAAAGTGAATATTAGATTTTTGAAAGAGACTGCAAATTATAATTAAAGAACTTAAAGTATAGAAAATTATTAATACAAGGTGATCAAATAGATTTAATAACCCACTTTTTGTAATAAAAAAGTTTAAAAGTATAAGAAATGTAATATAATAATGAAGTCTTACCTTGCTTTTGCTTAATTTAAAAATTTCAGAAAAAGAAAAAAAACTTAAAACCATAACCATTAAATAGATCCCAATATTTCCAATAGAAAAAACTCCAATTAACAAAATGATTAAAATTAATGAAGTAGTTAATCTTTTACTAAACTCATTTTGAAAATTAATTCTCACATTCCTCCAAATTTTCTTTTTCTTGAAATAAATTCATTTATAGAACTATCTAATAAATTTAAATTAAAATCTGGCCACATTTGATTTAAAAATATTAATTCTGTATAGGCAAGATGCCAAAGCATAAAGTTTGATAATCTTTTTTCACCACCAGTTCTAATTAAGAGATCAATATTAGGGAATTTATAATTGAACAAATATTTTTCAAAATCATTCATATTTTTTAAACTTTTAAAATTTTTATTTGAATGATCAGTTAAATATTTTTTAACAGCAATCAAAATTTCCTGACGGCCACCATAATTAACTGCAATAGTTAATGTTAGCTTTTTTTTTTTTTTTGTTAATGTAGATAATAAAGAAGTTTTCTCTATTATTTTTTTGCTAAAAACTTCTAGATCACCAATAAATTCTATTCTGATTTCATTTCCTTCAGCTTCTGAAATTGCTTTATCTAAAAATTTATCAAATAATTTCATTAAAAAAGAGATTTCTTTTTTTGATCTACTCCAGTTTTCTGTAGAGAAGCCAAAGACTGTTAAATATTTTATTTTTAATTTAATAAAATTGTTTATTGTATCATTAAGTGTTTTTAATCCTTGTTCGTAAGCTTCTAAAAGAGAATAATTATTAGATTTTGCCCATCTTCTATTTCCATCCATTATAATTGCAATATGTTTTGGTTTCATTTAGTTAGTATCTAAAATTTCAGACTGTTTTTTTTGAAAAATTTTATCTATGTTATTAATAAAATCATCTGTAACTTTTTGAACCACATTTTCATTTTGATGTTTTGCATCATCACTAATTTCATTATTTTTATGACTTTTTCTGATATCGTCTATAATGTCTCGTCTGATATTTCGAATTGCAATTTTAGAATTTTCTGCAATTTGAGCTGCAACTTTTAATAATTCCTTTCTTCTTTCTTCTGATAAAGCAGGAATTGGTACTCTTATTAAATTACCCTCTGTCATAGGATTAAGACCTAAATTACTTTCTCTAATGGCCTTTTCTACTATTGAAACATTATTGGCGTCCCAAATTGATATTGTAATTAATCTTGCCTCAGGAACACTAATATTACCAACTTGATTAAGAGATGTTTTATTACCGTAAACATCAACTTTAATAGTATCTAACATATTAATTGAGGCTCGACCCGCTCTTATGCCATTTAAATCATTTTGAAAAGAAATTATAGCCTTATCCATTTTTTGGTTAATCAAATTTTCATTAAAATCATTCATTATAAAATCCTATTTTAATTTACAATTGTATAAATACCATCATTGCTTTTGCAAATTTTTAAAAGGTTACCATTTTCAAAAATTGAACTAATAATTATTGGAATATTATTTTCTCTTGCAAGTGATACAGCTGATGCATCTATAACTTTTAAATCTTTTGATAAAACATCCATATATGTTAATGAGTTATATCTTTTTGCTTTTTTATCTTTTTTTGGATCAGCTGAATAAATACCATCAACTAATGTTGATTTTATTAAAACATTACAATTCATTTCTGATGCCCTTAATGCAGCGGCTGTATCAGTTGTAAAGTATGGATTACCAGTACCAGCTGCAAAAATTACAACTCTATTTTTTTCTAGATGTCTGTAAGCTTTTCTTCTAATGTATGGTTCACAAACTGCTGAGATAGGTAAAGCTGATTGTACTCTTGTTGGAATCCCTAATTTTTCTAAAGAATTTTGAAGTGCTAAAGAATTCATTACTGTCGCTAACATTCCCATATTATCACCAGTTGTCCTATCCATCCCTTTTGAAACTCCTGTAACTCCTCTAAAAATATTTCCTCCTCCGATCACAAGACAAAGTTCTGTTCCGAGATCAACGACATCTTTTATTTCATTAGATACAGAATTAAGCATATCTGGACAAATTCCAAAATCATTATTGCCCATTAGAGCTTCACCAGACAATTTTATTAGTACTCTTTTCCAATATAATTTTTTCAAAATCTAACTTTCTATTGATTTGCAGTAGCCGCGACTTCGGCTGCAAAATCTTTTTCCTCAACTTCAATGCCTTGACCTAAAATTAACATTTTAAATGAATCAATGGTAACATCAGTCCCTAATTCACTTGAATATTGTTTTAATATATCCTTTATTTTAGTTTTTCCATCGATAACAAAAGTTTGCTCCAATAAAACGACCTCATCACAAAATTTTCTAATTCTGCCTTCAACCATTTTTTCTGCAATGTCTTTAGGTTTACCAGATGAAATAGCTTGTTCTATTAACACTTGTTTTTCTTTATTTACGATTTTAGGATCTAATCCATCCAGATTTAATGAAATAGGATTTGAAGCAGCTATATGCATTGCAATTTTTTTTCCAATGCTCTCTAGACTATTTTGATTAGCATTTGATTTTAAAGATAAAATTACAGCTATTTTTCCTAAATTTTCTGAAACTGAATTATGGACATAAGAAACAATGGAACCAGGACTATCCAAAGTAATTTTTTCAATCCTCCTGATGTTTAAATTTTCTCCAATAGTGGCAATATTTTTAGTTAATTCATCTTCAACAGTATTATCACCCTCAATAAACTTTGATTTAAGTAAACTATCTAAATCTCCATCAGTAGTTGTAGCAATTTTGGAACAATCATTTACGAATTTTTGAAACTGTTCGTTTCTGGAAACAAAATCCGTCTCAGAATTTATTTCTATTAAACATGCTTGATTATTATTTATATGAACACCAACTAAACCTTCAGCAGCAACTCTTCCACTTTTTTTTGCAGCAACAGACAAACCTTTTTTTCTAAGCCAGTCAATTGACTTTTCAATATCATTGTCATTTTGCAACAAGGCATTTTTGCAATCAACTATACCTGCTCCCGATTTCTCTCTTAATTCTTTAATTAAATTAGCGTTTAAACTCATCTTAGCACCTACTCCATAAATAGTTTTAATTCGAAACAGAATTATTTTGTGAATCCAGATTTAGATTTTTATTATCTTCATTTTCAACAGATTCTTTTTCATTATTATCTTGTATTGTTTCTATTTCTTTATCACTTGGAATATCTTCGTCAACATTAACGTCAGAGTTTCCAATATCAACACCTGATTCTGCAAGGTTTTCTTCCATTCCACTTAGAATTGCAGATCCTATAAGATCACAATATAAAGAAATTGACCTCACAGCATCATCATTTCCTGGAATAGGATAATCAATATTACTAGGGTCTGTGTTGGTATCACAGATTGCAATAACTGGTATATTTAATTTTTTTGCCTCTTGTACAGCTATAGATTCTTTATTAATGTCAATTATAAAAATTGCATCAGGCAAATTTGGCATATTTTTAATGCCTCCTAGATTTAATTCTAATTTTTCTTTAGATCTCTCAATATTTAGTTTTTCTTTTTTTGTAAGATTATTAACTTCACCTGATTCAATTTTACTTTCTAATTCTTTAAGTCTTTTGATTGATTGTGACACAGTTTCCCAGTTAGTAAGCATTCCACCAAGCCATCTGTGGTTAACATAAAATTGACCACAATTTATTGCAGATGAGGCTATTATTTCTGATGCAGATCTTTTAGTTCCAACAAATAAAATTTTTCCGCCTTTTTTTGCGATCTCATGTATAATTTCTAATGCGGCATAAAGCATAGGAACGGTTTTTTCTAAATCTATTATATGAATTTTATTTCTTTCTCCAAAAATAAACTCTTCCATTTTTGGATTCCATCTCCGTGTGTGGTGACCAAAGTGAATTCCAGCCTCTAATAGCTGTCTCATAGTAAATGTAGGTATAGTCATATTTTATCCTTTACCGGTTAATGTTAAGTAATACTTTATAAGTAGCACCGGAGGGTTTTTAAACCAAAGCATTACACAATTTATCTTCTAATAATTTATTTTTAATTAATTATCAACATTTTATTTAATTAAAATTTTTTCTAAAAAGGGTATTCTTGAAACTTCATTTATAAAAAAATCATTAATTTTTATGTTTTCATTAAGGGTAACTCTTACCAAATTATTTTTATGATACACATTTAAAAAAATATTAATATTTGAATTACCAGTATGAGCATTGCTCAGTTTATCTTTAAGACTTTTTAAACAACTTTTATCCTTAATATAAAGATCTAAAGAATTAATTTTTTTAGAAACATTATCAAAAAGTTTATATATACTTTGACAAATTATCCTAATTCCAGAGTTTCTATCTAATCTAATTTCAAGATTAAAAACAAAAATTTGATTTTTTTCAAAATTCTCTTCTATAAAATAAATATCTTTTATATCCATAAAAATTTCAACTATTCCCTCGGCGTCAGAAGCTTCAATAACTCCATATAAATTACCATTTTGTGATTTTCTTTTAAAAATTTGTTTAACAATCCCAATAAATTTATAGATTGTAGACGTTCTAGTTAAATCATTGTTATTATTAAAAAAATCAGATTTTTTAAATTCAAATTTATCATAAATAGAGTCCACCTTTTTTATTGGATGTTGTTTAAAGAAAAAGCCAAAAGAGCTTAATTCATTTTCTTCATTTTCAAAAATTGAAAATTCAGGTGCATTTTTTAATGATTTTGTTAATGA
>CACOVB010000034.1 GCA_902630555.1 uncultured SAR116 cluster alpha proteobacterium | reverse complement strand
TCTCAACTCTTTCAGTTATCTGTTCTATTAACCTTTTAGCTTCAACTGAACTTAATGCGATTGGTTTACCCTTTGCACCAAGAAAATTTGTGACTTTTGGAAGGGATTTGACAAAATGCCAACTTTCATCAGTCATATTCATTTTAATTAATAGATATCCTGGAAAAAATTTTTTTTCAGTTTTTACTTTTGCTCCTTTTCTAATTTCAAGAATTTCTTCGGTCGGCACAAGAATATCTTCAATAAACTCTTCCATATTTTTAGACTTCATTTGTTCTTCTATTGTTTCTTTTACTCTTTTTTCAGAACCTGAGTAAACATGTACAACATACCATTTATAATTCATGACTAAGTGCCTAATCCTAATACAAATTCAACTATATTTGATAACAATAGATCTACTAAAAAAAAGAATACGGATGCCAAAACAGCCATAAGTAAAACTGTTATTGTCGCAAATACAGTATCTCTTTTAGTAGCCCAAGTTATTCTTTTTAATTCTTGCCTTACCTGCCTTACAAATTGAGCAGGACTTGTTTTAGACATATCTATCCTTCCTAAACGTTTGTCAATATATCTTTTTTTTTAATTAAGTCAAAATTTTACATAAATAAAAAAACATGGCAGGAGTAGAGGGACTCGAACCCCCAGCCCCCGGTTTTGGAGACCGGTGCTCTACCAATTGAGCTATACTCCTAAATAACTATGATTCGATGCTCGACACAACTCCTGCGCCAACAGTTCTACCACCTTCTCTTATTGCAAATCTTAATCCTTCGTCCATAGCTATTGGCTGTATTAATTCAACAGTCATTGCTATGTTATCGCCTGGCATTACCATTTCTGTACCTGATGGCAATTCTACTGACCCTGTGACATCTGTTGTTCTAAAGTAAAACTGTGGTCTGTAATTACTAAAAAAAGGTGTATGTCTTCCACCTTCTTCTTTAGTCAATACATAAGCTTCAGCTTTAAACTTTTTAAACGGCTTGATAGAACCTGGGGCAGATAAAACTTGTCCTCTTTCGACTTCTTCTCTTTTTGTTCCTCTTAAAAGAACTCCTACATTATCTCCAGCTTCACCTTGATCTAATAACTTTCTAAACATCTCAACACCAGTACAGGTAGTTTTTGTTGTGTCTTTTAATCCAACAATTTCTATTTCTTCTCCAACTTTAACTACCCCTCTTTCAATACGGCCAGTTACAACTGTTCCTCTACCAGAAATTGAAAATACATCTTCTATGGGCATTAAAAAAGGCTGGTCTTTTGGTCTCTCTGGCTGAGGTATATATTTATCCACCTCTGCCATCAAAGCATTTATAGAATTTACCCCTATCTCTTCATCTCTTCCCTCAAGAGCGGCTAAAGCACTACCTTTTACAATTGGTATGTCGTCACCTGGGAATTCATAACTTGTTAGTAACTCTCTAATTTCTAACTCAACTAATTCTAAAAGCTCTGCATCATCAACTTGATCAACTTTGTTTAAATAAACGACCAAAGCAGGAACACCAACTTGTCGAGCTAATAATATATGTTCTCTTGTCTGTGGCATAGGACCATCAGCGGCATTCACTACTAAAATAGCACCATCCATCTGAGCTGCTCCAGTAATCATATTTTTAACATAATCAGCATGACCAGGACAATCTACATGAGCATAATGCCTGTTTTCAGTTTCGTATTCAACGTGTGCAGTAGATATCGTAATACCCCTTTCTCTTTCTTCAGGAGCCTTATCAATCTGATCATAAGCAGAAAAATCAGCTCTTCCTGCATCAGCCATCACTTTTGTAATAGCAGCTGTTAATGTTGTTTTACCATGATCAACATGGCCAATGGTACCAATGTTAACATGTGGTTTGCTACGATCAAATTTCTCTTTAGACATTTTATAAACCTCTCATTTTTTGTTATAAATTTAATTTATGGTGGTGGGGGTAGGATTCGAACCTACGTACGCTGACGCGGGCAGATTTACAGTCTGCTGCCTTTAACCACTCGGCCACCCCACCAATTTCAATTCTAAATACTTTCATAATGTTATATTGCCATTAAAAAAGGTTTGATCAAATGTCAACAATAAAGTAAAAAAAAGGCTCTTATTTTGTATACTAAATGACTAATTAACAAGTGAAAAAATTAAATAAATTTAATATTCCCAATAATGCTATTAATATATATGGAAATCATCCAGCTAAATCTGCATTGTTAAGTTCAAATCGTAACTGTTATCTTCTTTGTACAACAGAAAAAAAATTTGATTATTGGAATAATTTTGTAATAAGTAATAAAGTCAACATTAAGATTGTTTTGCTAGAAACATTTGAACTAAATAATATTAGTAATTCTGATAATCATCAAGGCATAGTTGTATTTGCCAGTAAAATAATTAAAAAAAAATTATCTGAATATCTAAAAAAATTATCTTCAAAGAAAAGTAGAATTTTAATTTTAGATCAATTAACTGATCCACAAAATGTAGGATCTATTATAAGATCTGCATTTGCTTTTAATTTTGATGCTGTATGTATACTTAAAAATAATTCACCAGTTGAAACACCCTCCTTGATAAAAGCCTCAGCAGGAGAAATTGATAATATTAAAATTTTAGAAATTGGAAATTTGGTTCAAGAAATAAAGATTTTAAAAAAACAAAATTTTTTCATTTACGGTTTAGACGGAGAAGGCAATATAAAAATTCAGGAAATTGATAAAACTGATAATCGAATAGCATTAATTATTGGTGCTGAAGGAAAAGGTTTAAGAAATTTAACAAAACTAAATGTGGATGGACTAGTAAAAATTGATATTAACCCTAAATGTAATTCATTAAATGCAGCAAATGCAGCTTCAGTAGCAATGTATGAAATATCTAAAAATTAAGTTTTAATATAACTTGATAGATATTTAATTTTATTATAAAAAAAAAATGTGCCGGCGTAGCTCAGTTGGTAGAGCAGTTGATTTGTAATCATCAGGTCCGCGGTTCGAGTCCGTGTGCCGGCACCATCTAAGCATTATAAATCATTTTTTGGTGTATAATATTAGCCTCAACAAATTCTTCACCAACTTCAACAAAACCAAATTTTTTATAAAAATCTTTTGCCTTAATCTGACTATTTAATGTCAAATTATTTACTTGGTTTAAATTTAAATAATGTTTTAAAATTTCTTTTATTATTGCTTTGCCTACGCCTTTTTTTCTATATTCTTTTAAAACAGCCATTCGTTCAATTTTAAATGCGCCTTTTTTTTCTTCTCTAATTCTAGCTGTGCCGATTGGTAGTTCGTTTATTTTAGCTAAGTAATGATCACAAAATTCATCTAATCCATCAAATTCAATTTTTTTTGAAACTTTTTGTTCTTTACAAAAGACTAAATCTCTAATTTCGAAAGCTTTTTTCTTATCAGATGGATTTACTATTTTATCGACAATAATTTTTAGCATTATTTACTAATTTTGAACATTATGGGTTCTTAACATTATGGGTTCTTATAAGTGCAAATATACCACTACCTATAATTAAAATTCCACCAAAAATTAGGTTTAAAGTTAGAAGATCATTAAAAACTATAATTCCAATAATTGATGCAAAAAATAATTGTAAATAAATAAAAGGTTGTAAAACACTTGCTTGAGCTGTTTCAAGTGCTTTTATAAATAAAAAGTGTCCACAAGTACTTAAGAAGCAAAGAAATAAAAACCAAGGAATATCTTTTAAAACTAATAATTCGAAAAAAAATGGACCTATTATTGTCATTACAACTCCCCCTACTATGGCCACCCAAAAGAAGCTTGTTTCAGAATTATCATAAGCTGAAATATTACGAGTTAAAATTGAATAAATAGCTAATAAACAAGCAAGGAGTAAAGGCCATAACATATTAAAGTCAAAACTCATCGAGATCGGATTTAATATAATCATGATACCAAAAAAACCGATAAATACAGCGCTCCACCTTCTCCAACCAATTTTTTCATTTAGAAAATAATACGATAGTGGAAGGACTAAGAGTGGATAAATTGCTATAATAGTGTGAGCAGCAACTAATCCAAGAAGAGTAAATGAGTATACACCTATGCAGACACAAGAAATTAATAAAATTCCTCTAATAATTTGAATTAATGGTTTTTTAGAGGAAGAGACCTGTTTGATCCCACCTTTTTTTATTGAATAAATTAAAACAAATAAAACCAATACCCAACTTCTATACATATTGATAATAAAAACATTATATTCTTCAGCTAAATATCTGGAAACACCATCCATAATACCAAAGCACAATGTTGCTAAAATCATTAAAATGATTCCTAATTTAATTTCATTCTTCATAATTTAAAATTTACATGTAGACTGATATCTTTATTGATAAAGTATAATATTAATGAACTTAAAGAAATTAAAAATAATTGATTCTCATCATCATTTTTGGGACTTATCTATGAAAAAGCATCCGTGGCTTTGTGAAAGACCATTGATTGATTTCCGTTATGGTAATTACGAAACAATTTGTAAAAATTTTCTTTTTGATGATTACAAACATGTCTCAAGAAATTTTAATATAAAAAAAACTATTCATATGGAAGCAGAATGGGATACTAAAGATTCAATTGGAGAAATAATATGGCTAGAAAAACTTTATAATAAATTTGGGTTTCCAAATGGAGCCGTTGGACAAATTTGGCTTCATGAAAAAAATTCAGAATTGCTATTAAAAGAATACTTTAAACATCCAATTGTTAAAAGTGTTAGACAAAAACCTAATTACGACGATTTTAAAAAACCACTTGTAAAACTAAGTGACGAAAACTTTAGGATAGGTTTTAGTAAACTTGCAAAATATGATCTTCATTTTGATTTGCAAATACCATGGAAATATCTACAGGAGGCTAAACTATTAGCTAATGATTTTCCTAATACACTTATAATTCTTAATCACGCAGGACTTCCATATGACAGATCAAAAGAAGGATTAAGAACTTGGAGAAATGCAATGAACATTATTTGTCAATGTCCAAATGTCATAGTTAAAATTTCAGGAATTGGTGTTCCAAATTCAACTTGGAATAAATCTAATAATGAAGGCGTTATTAATTACTTAATTGATAAATTCGGAGCAGATAGATGTATGTTTGGTTCAAATTTTCCAGTGGATAGCTTATGTGCATCATATGATCAAATTGTTGAAACTTTATTTGAATGTATTAGCGATTTAACAAATACAGAAATAGAAGATATATTTTACAACAATGCTATAAAGTTTTATAAACCCTTGTGATTATTTAATTGGTAAGATTGTTGTACTTTTTAGCTCCTGTAATGAAATACCAGATGACATTGAATTAAATTCAATATTTTTAATTAAGACCTGTTGAAACTCATCATATTCTTCAATGCTTTCTGCAACAACTTTAATGATATAATCTGCTTGTGAGCCTGTGATCCTATGAGCTTCTAAAATATTCTTATATTTTTTTAAAATTTCATTAAACTTGTTCATCCAATCTGAGTTATGATTTCTAACTGTGATCATAAGAAAAACTGTTATGGGTAAATTAACTTTTATCTTATTTATAAGAGTTACTTTTTTTTCAATAACTCCATCCTCTTCAAGCTTTTTAATTCTATTCCAACAAGGTGTTTGTGATAGCCCCACTCTTTTTGAAATTTCTGAAAGAGGCAAATCTGCTTGACGTTGAAGTATGAATATAATTTTTTTATCAATATAATCCATCTAAAATATTTATAAAAATTAGAATTTTTTTCTATTTTTTTTTAAAATAACAAAAAATATTCTGAAATTATACATTTTTTTTTGTAATTATAGAAAATTATTATATTTTTCTTAAAACGGAGAAATTTAAATGTCAAACTACTTAAATTCAGAAACTATTGGATTACATGGAGGAAGTTTTAGAAAAGATGATGTACAAACTTCTGTTGCTGTTCCAATTCACCAAACAAGTTCGTTTCAATTTAATTCAACTGATCATGCAGCTAATTTATTTGGATTAAAAGAATTTGGTAATATTTATACAAGAATCATGAACCCTACTACAAATGTACTTGAAGAAAGAATAGCCGCTCTTGAAGGAGGAGTTGCATCATTATGTGTTAGCTCCGGACAAGCTGCATCTGCTTTTGTAATCCAAAATTTATGTAATTCTGGAGATAATATAATAGCATCAACAGATTTATATGGTGGAACTATAAACTTATTTAATAATACTTTAAAATCCATGGGAATTGAAGTTAGATATGTAGACCCATCAAACCCTGATAACTTCAAAAAGTTATGTAATGAAAAGACAAGGCTTTTTTATGCAGAAACACTTCCTAATCCATCACTCAGAGTTTTTCCAATTGGTGCCGTTGCGGATATAGGAAAGAGTTTAGGTATACCTCTTATAGTCGACAATACAGCTTGCCCCATAATTTGCAGACCCATTGAACATGGTGCGGCTATAGTAATGCATTCATTAACAAAATATATAGGCGGTCATGGCACAAGTATAGGTGGAATTATTGTAGATTCAGGAAACTTTGACTGGTCAAAAAATAAATCTCGTCATCCAAATATATGGGAACCTGATAAATCATATCATGGTGCAATTTGGGGAGATGCCGTTCCACAATTAACAGGCGCAAATATACCTTTTATAATACGTGCAAGGGTAGTCTTACTTCGAGATTTGGGATCAGCTTTAAGTCCTTTTAACTCATTTCAAATCATTCAGGGTCTAGAAACCTTATCACTTAGAATAAAACAACATTGCAAAAATGCTATTAAGGTTAAAGAATTTTTAGAAACAAGCGACAAAATTGAAAAAGTAATTTTTTCAACAAATCAAGATAGTTTTTTCAAAGAAAACGCTAATAAATATTTAAAAGAAGGGAAAGGCGCATTAATTGGAATTGAGCTAAAAGGAGGATTGGAAGCAGGAAAAAGCTTTATTGATAATCTTAAATTATTTTATCATGTAGCAAATATCGGCGATGCAAGATCTTTAGCTATTCATCCAGCTAGCACTACTCACTCACAACTCAAGGAAGAAGAAATGTTAAATGCTGGTGTTACACCAGGATATGTAAGACTTTCAATAGGTATAGAACATGAAGATGATATCATTGAAGATATCAAACAATCATTGGAAAAAATTAATTAAAACAATTGTAGTTCATGATTTGATTTAGAATTTAAATCATGAACTACAATCCCACCACTATCTGGAAATATTTTTGTATAAGAACCAATAACAACATAATGAGTGACGAATAGATAAGGCCCTTGTTTTTTGTCTAAAGAAAAAATTAGATCTCTCAAATCTTTCATGACTTCCTTTTTGCTTACTTGATTTTGATAAAATGAGTTAAGACCAGAGTGTAATTGATAGTTTTTCAAGCCCATTGATTTTACTGTTTCATAACATCTACACCAATAACTTGAATAAACTTTAGTAAATTTTACATTATATTTTGTGAATTTATTTGATATCTTTCTAGCTTGATTGATGCCATCACTACTTAAATTTCTTTGAGTAGAACAGTCATCTAATTTAAAGTTTTCAGGATCACCATTGCCAGGTGCTAAAGTATGTCTCAAAAAAAAAACTTTAGAATTAAGGTTTTTAATCTGATTTATTTTTAATCCTTTTGCATTAAGAGCATTAAAACTGGTAAATATAAAAATAATAATAGTTGATGCAAAAAACTTCATATATTTAGCCTAAATTAAGATTATTCTAGTGTCTATTTTGAACTCATCATAAATTAACAAGTTAAATAGACCTTGGTAGCTATTGAGATAAAGTAAATAACTCATGGAGACCTGTAAATCTTCCATACATTAAACCTATGCAAATAATAATAAAAATAATTATAAAAAATTTTTTTTGCATTTACTCTTTAATAACCTCTAAAACATCAATTGATTCTTCTCCATATCTTACATCTTTATTATAATAATCATATGGAAGAGGAACTAATTTTTTAGGTGAAATTCCATCCACCCATAAAAGAAAGTTGATTTCTACATTTTCTTTTGAATCAAATGGTAATTTATTTGGTATTTCAAAATTATCATCAAATTTCATTGTATTCTCTTTAATTTCTCTAAATGATTTCCCTGCTTTATCTACTCCATAAAAAGTAACTTCAAATCTTACATTCCAAATTACATCAAGTTTTGTCATAAATTTTTCCAATTTTGTATTTCATTGTTATATTCTGGAAAATAATTTTGAATAGTTTCTAAATTAAAATTTGAAAGAATTGATGTGTTGTTCTCACGTTCTAATAAAAATTTAAAACTAAACAAGATTAGTTCTTCTTTTGATTTAATGCCCTCTGTCATTTCAAAATAAATATCGTCATTAAGTGTGACTATGTGGTTTGAATTTACGGAATTTTCAATAAAAACAGCATATGTGTTGTTATCATTTTTTTTAATTAATATTTCCAAAGTTTTTCTACTTTATCAATTTTTAAAAATTTAGAATTCTCATATTGATTTAATATCATTTTTTTTGCTGCATCTTCATCTTCAGCATGCACTATTAATGAATTATAATCTATTTCTTTTGTTCCATCATTATGATGGTACTCTAAATGAAATTTAACTTTAAAATCAGTTTTCCAGTTGTTCATAATATATAAGAAAAGGGGATTACAAAAATTTAACTATGTTTATAATTATACTCAACATTTAAAAAATTATGAATAAAAAAACAGTAAAAATTCTTGTTCCCGCTGGTGCGTTAGGAATACCTTTTGATAAAAATGCTTTAATAAATGGCATTAAACAGAAACCAGATTTAATAGCTATTGATGGTGGTTCAACTGATAGTGGTCCATATTATCTAGGAAGTGGAAAAAGCAAATACTCCTATAGTGCGACAAAAAGAGATTGGAGTATTTTAATGGAAATGCGTGCAAAAGCTAAAGTTCCATTGTTAATAGGAACAGCAGGGACGTGTGGCACAAAAAGTTCTGTTGAATGGATGTTAAAAATAACCAAAGAAATTGCAAAAGAAAATAAAGAAAAACTTAAGATTGTAGCTTTAAAAACAGATTTATCTAATAAATTTGTACTTGAAAAATATAAATCTGGAAAAATTAAACCTTTAGAAGGTGCACCAAAAATCAATGAAGATATAATAAACAATTGTTCAAATATAGTTGCTCTCGCAGGTGTAGAACAAATTCAAAAAGCTATAAATGCAAAAGCAGATATAATTATTTCTGGTCGTTCGACAGATACAGCTATAATTGCATCATTGCCAATCTATCATGGCTTAAATATAGCCTCTGCATGGCATGGAGCAAAAATTGCAGAATGTGGTGCTCTTGCAACAAATAACCCAAACTCTGGAGTAGTCTTATTGGAATTTGACCACAATGGTTTTACAATAACACCAATGTGTAAAAATACTAAAGCCACCCCGCATACTGTATTTGCTCATATGCTTTATGAAAATGCAGATCCATATATTTTGTTAGAGCCTGGTGGTTATTTAGATGTAAGCAATGCTAAATATAAAAAACATAAAAAAAACAGTGTAAGGGTAGAAGGTAGTAAATGGTTTAACAAAAATCCTTATACACTTAAATTAGAAGGTGCAAGATTGGTTGGTTTTCAAACAATATCAATCGTATTAATAAGAGATCCTCATTATGTTAAAAATATCAATAAATGGATAAATAAACTTAAAAAATCATTTTACCGAAAAACTCAAAAAAGTATTTTATTTGATGTTAGATTAGAACTAAGAATTATTGGAAAAGACGCAACTCTTGGAAATTTAGAACCACTAACAATTAATAATAACGAAGTAGCAATAATGGCAATTTTCACAGCAAACAACCAAGAAAAAGCAAACGATTCAGCTAAATTACTAAATCCTGATTTATTGCATTTAGCACTAACAAAAAATGAGCCAATGCCAACTTTTGCAT
>CACOVB010000033.1 GCA_902630555.1 uncultured SAR116 cluster alpha proteobacterium | reverse complement strand
GTTTTTTATGCAACGATTGTATCTCATCAATAGAAAGAACAACACCCTCTATAGCTCTAAAACCCGAATATCTTTTTTCTAAACCAAGTAATTCAACACTTTCTTGATACCAAGATTTCATATTTTGTGTAAATGAAATAATTGAGAATTTTTTTCCAAAAAGACAGGCACTTAACATTGAAGCCTCTCCTAATCCTACAATTGGTATTTGAAACGTTTCTCTTGCTGCTATCAAGCCAGGATCTCCAAATGCAGCAATAATAATTGCATCAAAATCTTTTTCATGTTTTGCAATAATTTCAAGTACACCAACTCCTGCTATTTGTGCTTCAGCTTTGTTAGAGATGTACGGGAAGCCTTTATCAGCTGTTATAGGTATCAGTTCTGTTTCTTTGCTTTTTACTAAACTTGCAGTTTTAAATAATGTATCCGTTATAGAATTAGTTGTATTTGGATTTAACAGTAAAATTTTCATAACTTAAATTCCTTTTGGAATAGGAATTTTTCTCTCTTCAAGCTTATTTTTTAATCTTAAAATTAATCTATCAAGTTCAATAAAGTCATTCTTATCCAAAATTGGTCCAGGCGCCCTTACTTTTGATGATTTAATAACACCAATTAATTTTAATACTTCTTTACGGATAGCTAGCCCAACACCAAATTGCTGTTCATGTCTTATAAGAGGCAAATAAAGATCGAACAAATCCTCTCCTTTTTCATAATCTTCTTTGTAGAAAAGATTGTAAACTTCAACTAACATCTGAGTAAATGCAAATCCAGTCATTATTCCATCAGCACCTCTTTTTAATTCTTGAGGAACATAAATTCCTCCATTGCCAACTAAAATTGAAAATTTACTTGTATTCATTAAATTTCTGAATTCTATCAATTGAGAAAGCTTTTTATGCCCTGGACAATCTTCATGTTTAAACATTACAAAATTTTCATTATTTGAAAATAAGTCTTTTATTACAGATGTGGACAAATATACATTTGTTGTAGGAGGATAATCTTGCAAACAAATTGGAATATTTTTCAATGAAATAGAGACCTGATTAAAATAACTTTTTATCTGGTCGTCATTTTTTAACCCATTGTTACCTGCAACCATAACACCTGATGCACCTAGCTCCATTGCATCATTGGATATAGATATTAAATTATCTAATCCCGGATTACTTACCCCAACTATAACTGGAACTTGTTTTCCAGTATTTTTTATATATCTCTCTATAACTAGTTTTTGTTCTTGCAAGTTTAGTTTAGGAGCTTCACCCATCACACCCAAAATAGTTAAACCAGAAACTTGAGAAGTGATATAATAATCAGACAACTTATCAATTGATGAAAAATCAATATTACCATCGTCATTAAATGGTGTAGTTGCAATAGCAAAAACGCCTTTAGATTTTCTTAGATCAAAATTCATAAAAAAAGTTTTAAATTCTTTATTAATAATTATAACGCTAAAACTAAAATATTAATAGCTTTGTTAAATTAATAATATTACTTTAGTTACCCTTTTATCAAGTGAAATTGGTATAAAAAATGTTGTTACAAAATATCCTAATTATAGGATTTATAGTGCACAGAAAGACTTTGATTTAAATGATAAAGGTTTTATTGTTCCTGAATTGGGTGACACTGGCGATAGATTGTATGATACTTAATTAAAAACAATTCAAACCACCTTCTAATTCTAAAAACTTTGAAACTTCTTCTATACCAACTTTATTCTTCATTTGACCAAAAATATAAGGTAAACCATCTCTAGTCTTTTCAACATCAGTTTTCATTTCTTCAAGATTAACATCTACATATGGTGCTAAATCAGTTTTATTTATGATTAAAAGATCAGATTTTTTTAAAGCAAGACCTCCTTTTCTTGGAATATCACCTCCCATTCCAACATCAATAACATAGATAGTTAAATCTACAAGTTCCGGACTAAATGTTGCTGCTAAGTTGTCGCCTCCAGATTCTATCAAAATCAAATCTAGATCTGGAAATTTATTTTTCATTTCATCAACTGCTAACAAGTTAATTGATGCATCTTCTCTTATTGCAGTATGAGGACATCCACCAGTTTCAACGCCTTTTATTCTTTCAACAGGCAAGGCTTGTTTTTTCATTAAGTATTCTGCATCCTCAACGGTATAAATATCATTTGAAATTACAGCCATAGATATCTTATTTGATAATGCATTACATAAGCCCTCAGTTAAACTAGTTTTACCAGCGCCCACTGGACCTCCAATACCTATCCTCAATGGACCATTGAAACTTTTCATGAAATATAAATCCTTGATGTTAATTTTTCGTGATGAATACTGTGTAAATCAAGATTAAAAGTTATCCCACCAATATCTTTTAAGTTTAATTTTTTTGATTTTTTAAAAAAATTTTCAGCAATAGATGTTGATTTTAATAAGCAGTCCTGTCCTATTTTTTGTCCTAATGGGATATGCTTTACACAAATATTAATTAAATTTGAAATAAATGACTGAAAATAAAACGTAATAAGTTTATCAAAAGGAATCTTAAAATATAAACCTGCTTTTCCAATACATATTGGATAAGATAAATTTGGTTCTAAATCAAAACCCCATGTTTCCTTGAGTATTTTACTAAAAGATTTACCTAAAGAAATTGTTTCAAAATATCTCTCTTTGCTCGCTGCATTAGCTAAAACAATATCATTTAATTCATGGCCTTCATACGTTTCTTTTATATAAATAAAATCATTTTTTAAAGTGCCATGATTAGTCAATACATCAATACATTTCAAAATATCTTTTTCATCTTTAATATATTTATTATCTATCATAGCCTCTAATCCATGAGAATAGGCAAATGATCCTATTGGAAAAGATGATGAAAACCATATCTGTAATATTTGATTCTGTTTGATATCATCTGAAAAATTAGTGTCTATGGCCATGTGTTCTTCCAATTCCGTAGGCTCCTCCCTCAGGATCAAATGCTTCTAGAACTACTTTTGTTTGCCCATGTAACCTCAATATCATTTCTTCAATAACTTTATCATTCTGAATTAAAATTCTATTTTCTTCAATTTGACATGGAATATGTCTGTTTCCAATATGCCATATTAAATGCATTAAATTATTACCCTTAATTTCTAAAAGTTCTTCTATTTTATATCTAACATTTATAAGTAAACCACTATCTAGCTTAAACATATCGTCTTTTTTAAGTGATATTGTATTTTTTAAATCTACAAGAAATTCAATACCATTATAAGATTTTAATTTTTTTCTTCTTAAAAATCTCTCATCATAAGAAAGTTCAATAAAATCTTCATCACTGGCAGCGCCTATATTATGTAAAATTGAATTACAAATTTCCATGGCTTAATACATAAAATATCTTTGTGCCATTGGTAAAATGTTTGCAGGTTCACATGTGATTAATTTTCCTTCAGCCTTAACTTCATATGTTTCTGGATTAACCTCAATTTTTGGACATGTGTTATTAAAAACCATATCTTTTTTTGATATGTTCCTAGTATTTTTTACTGCTACAAATTCTTTCTTGGTATCATTATTTTTCAGAATATCGTTTTCTAAAGATAATTCACTAGTAAATATAACTGAAGATTTTTCTAATGATCTTCCAAAAGATCCAAACATTGGACGCGTATATACTGGTTGAGGTGTTGGTATAGAAGCATTAGGATCTCCCATTTGAGCACATGCTATGCTGCCTCCAATTAAAACCATTTCTGGTTTTACTCCAAAAAATGCAGGATCCCACAATACTAAATCACCTCTTTTTTTCTCTTCAACACTCCCGATATACTTTGAAATTCCATGTGTAATTGCTGGATTAATTGTATATTTGGCAATATATCTTTTAACCCTAAAGTTATCATTGTCTCCTTGTTCTTCAGGCAATTTCCCTCTTTGTACTTTCATTTTATGAGCAGTTTGCCATGTTCTTATAATTACTTCACCTACTCGGCCCATTGCTTGACTATCTGACGCAATTATTGAAAATGCTCCCATATCATGAAGAATATCTTCTGCAGCAATAGTTTCTTTTCGAATTCTGCTTTCTGCGAATGCAACATCTTCAGGTATAGATTTGTCAAGGTGATGACAAACCATAAGCATATCTAAATGCTCTTCTATTGTATTAACAGTATATGGTCTTGTTGGGTTAGTAGACGATGGTATAATATTTTCTTCACCACATACTTTTATAATATCTGGAGCATGCCCACCACCTGCACCCTCAGTGTGAAAGGCGTGAATTATTCTTTTATTGATTGCTTTAAGTGTATTTTCAACAAAACCACTCTCATTTAAGGTATCGGTATGTATCATTACTTGTATATCAAATTTATCGGCAATTGATAGACAATTATCAATTGCTCCTGGAGTGGTGCCCCAATCTTCATGAAGTTTAAGAGCGCAAGCGCCTGCCATGATTTGTTCCTTCAAACCCTCTGGCAATGATGAATTACCTTTACCAGCAAAACCTAAATTCATTGGGAAAGCATCAGAAGCTTGAATCATTCTTTGAATATGCCATGGACCTGGAGTACACGTTGTTGCAAGAGTTCCATGAGCTGGACCAGTTCCGCCCCCTAACATAGTAGTTAATCCTGAATGCAAAGCATCATCTATTTGTTGTGGGCATATAAAATGTATATGACTATCAAATCCTCCAGCAGTTAAAATTTTACCTTCTCCCGCAATAACTTCTGTGCCAGGACCAACGATTATATCAACATTGGGTTGAGTATCTGGGTTTCCACCTTTACCAATTTTATTTATTTTTCCGTTTTTTAACCCTACATCTGCTTTATAAATTCCGGTTACATCTACAATCAGGGCATTAGTAATAATTGTATCTACAGCACCATCTTTATTTGTTACTTGAGATTGCCCCATTCCGTCTCGAATTACTTTTCCACCTCCAAATTTTACTTCCTCACCATATGTTGTAAGATCTTTTTCAACTTCTATAAATAGTTCTGTATCTGCCAACCTTATTTTATCACCAGTACTTGGTCCATACATATCAGAATAAGATTGTCTCGTAATTTTCTTCATTTCAAAGAGCCCATTATTTTTTTATTAAATCCATAAATATTTCGATCTCCGAGGAAATCTATTAACTCTACATCCCTAGTCTGTCCTGGTTCAAATCGAACAGCTGTACCTGAAGGAATGTTTAATCTTTTTCCACTTGATTTAAGTCTGTCAAATTCTAAAAACTCATTTACTTCTTCAAAATGATAATGACTTCCAACTTGAATAGGTCTGTCTCCTTTATTAGAAACTTTAATTGTAATAGAATTTGAGGTTTTATTTAACTCTATAAAACCTTCCTTATTAATAATTTCTCCTGGTTTCATTTATAAATCCTTATCGTATTGGATGATGAACAGTTACCAATTTAGTACCATCAGGGAATGTTGCTTCTACCTGAACTTCATGTATCATATCCTTAATTCCCTCCATACACTGATCTTTCTTAACGACATGAGCACCCTCTTCCATTAAATCAGCTACTGATTTACCATCTCGTGCTCCTTCAATAACAAAATCTGAGATGATGGCAATAGCCTCTGGGTAATTAAGTTTTACACCTCTCTTGAGCCTGTCTTTAGCTACCATAGAAGCCAAACTGACTAATAACTTTTCTTTTTCTCTAGGTGACAATTTCATTTAAAATTTCCACATTTTTGGTAATTCATTATTATAAAAATAAGGCAATATTTTTTGAAGAGCAATTCTTAAATCGTAATTATCTTCAGAAACAGATCTTATGATGAATTTTTCATCCCAAATTGAAATGGCCATATCAGTATTTTCATGATTAAGTAAATTCTTATCAATTGTTTCTGCTTTATTAATAAGTGATTCTCCATAACCAAATATAAAATTAAAAGCACAATTATTCGAAAGTGCCGATTTGTTTGTAAAATAATCTCTTAAAACGCCTTTAAAATTAATAGTTTCAAAATGCTTAATTTTATCATTAATTTTAATTTCCCAATTATCCGAAATAAAAATTTTTTCTATATTTTCATTCATTGATCTTCTTCCAAAAATGATGGTTTCACAAATGAGTAAATTTGAATTAGTTTTTAAATCAAAATATGAATTTCTTTCTAACTTAGAGTTATTAAATAATATTAATTCTTGAGGCATCCAAAATAGCGTACTTGAATCATCAATAATTACTTTATTTTCTACTTTTGCAGGATAACCATGACCAGAATATATTTTTTCAGCTGCTTGAGTTGAAATACAAATCTTTGAGTTATTTAATTTAAAATTAGTTACAAAGTTATCACCAGATGTTAGACCTCCTGCTGTATTTAATGTAACTAATTCTGTAGTTGAATTATCATTTTTGGGAATAAATGATTTTGCACAGCCCTTTTGAAAAAATTTTTTTAATTGGTTATTTTTTACTTCTACATCAAGTTTTCCAAACGACTTTTGTGAATTTTGATCATGCATTAAAATAATTTTCCTTTGCATTTAAAATTATATCGAAACATGTTAACTTTATATATCTTAATAACAATCTTTATATCGAGTGATAAATGAATAATTTAGATACGCTAATTGAAAATGGTTTAGTTGTTACTGAAAATGAAACTGGTCACTTCAATATTGGAATTAAAGATGGCAAAATAGCTTATCTTGGTGATGAAAATCTAAATGCAGAATTTAAAATCAATGCCAGTGATCTAATTGTTTTACCTGGAGGCATTGATCCTCATGTCCATGTAGATCAGCCATCAGGAGATGATGTCATTATGGCTGACAATTTTCAATCAGCAACAAAGTCTGCAGCTGCAGGTGGAAATACAACTATTTTACCTTTTGCCATGCAAATAAAAGGACAATCCTTGCGAAAATGTGTTGAGGATTACCATAAAAAGGCTCAAGGCAATATGTATATAGATACCTCTTTTCATTTGATAATTAGCGACCCAACTCCTCAAGTTTTAGGCCAAGAGTTACCAGCCCTATCAAAAGATGGCTATACGTCTTTTAAAGTTTTTATGACTTATGATGATTTAGTTTTAAATGACAAAGAATTAATTGAAGTTTTTGATGTTGCAAAACAATTAAAAACCTTAGTGATGGTTCATGCAGAAGGTTATGATTCTATTAAATATTTATCAGATAAGTTTGAAAAAGAAGGAAAAACAGCGCCTTATTATCATGCTCCTACCAGACCTCAAATTGTCGAAAGAGAAGCTACACACAGAGCTATAAGTCATGCACAAATAGTTGACATTCCACTTATGATTGTTCATGTTTCAGGAGAAGAAGCGCTAAACCAAATTAGATGGGCAAAAGATAAAGGTATAAAAGTTTTTTCAGAAACATGTCCTCAATATATTTGTCTAACTGAAGATGACCTCAAAGGTTTAAATATGGACTTTGAAGGTGCAAAATATGTTTGCTCTCCTCCACCAAGAGATAAAAATAGTCAAGAAGCCATTTGGTCAGGTTTAATCGATGGTACATTTGAAATATTCTCCTCAGATCACTGTCCATTTAGATTTAAAGATAAACAAGGGAAAGATAGACCTGGTGCAAGAACTTCATTTAAATGGGTGCCAAATGGAATTCCAGGAGTTGAGACGAGAATGCCCATTTTGTTTTCAGAAGGTGTTTCAAAAAACAAAATCGATCTAAAAAGATTTGTAGAATTAACTTCTACAAACCCTGCCAAGATGTATGGTATGTATCCTCAAAAAGGGGTTATTAAAGTTGGTTCAGATGCGGATCTTACGTTTTGGGATCCAAATTTAAAAAAGAAAATTTCTCAAAATGATCTTCATCATGGTTCTGACTACACCCCATATGAAGGATTAGAAATAACAGGATGGCCAGTTCAAACTTGGTTACGTGGTAATAAAATTTTTGATAATGGAGAGTTTACAACAGCAAATAATCTTGGCAAATATATGAGCAGAGATTTCTCATCATTTTAAGGAATTAGTTATGAATGAAAATATTTTAAAACTTGTAAATCTAGCATCACCAAAATTAGGTACTAAAATCATCGATTTTTCTGATGATTTTTTTGGTGATGTTTCAAGAATGCTTGATGATAAAGAACCTGTATTTATTGAAGATAAATACGATGACCATGGCAAATGGATGGATGGATGGGAAAGTAGAAGAAAAAGAAATGAGGGCAATGATTGGTGTATTATTAAATTAGGTTCACCTGGAAAAATCAGTGAAATAGAAATTGATACAGCATATTTCACTGGAAACTTTCCTCCTTATGCTTCCTTAGAGGGTATTTATTCAAGTGAAAATCCAAACTTTGATGATAATTGGATATCTATTTTAAAAAAATCTGAGTTAAAAGGAGACCACCTTCAAAAGTTTGCAGTAGAATCAGAAATAGTAAATTATGTAAGATTCCAAATTTTTCCAGATGGTGGTGTTGCAAGGTTAAGGTTAAATGGAGAAGTAATTTATAACTTTGATAATAATAAAAAAATTGACTATGAACTTTCTTCATTAAATTTAGGCGGAAAAATAATAACTTACAATAATGCTCATTATGGTGATGTATCTGCTTTACTTTCTAATGGAAGAGGAAAAACAATGGGTGATGGTTGGGAGACAAGAAGGAGGAGAACTCCAGGAAATGATTGGATCATTATTAAACTAGCTCAAGTTGGTATCATAAATAAAATAGAGATTGATACTGCACATTTCAAAGGAAATTATCCTGATAGAGCATCAGTGCAATGTGCTTTAGTTAAAGATAAAATGACTGATGATGAACTAGTTGAATCTTCTTCAAATTGGATAGAAATTTTATCTTCACAAAAGTTAGAGGCAGATAAAATACATACTTATTTAGACTTAAATCAATCTGGTGCTGTAAATTATGTTAAACTAAATATTTATCCTGATGGAGGAGTATCCAGACTAAGAATTTTTGGAGTTTTATCAAGTTGAATGTCCTATCAATAGAAACTATTAACAAAGAAATATTTTCACCTTTTGGAGATATTATAGAAAAAACAAATTCAAACAAAAAACTTACTATTAATCAAGGTACAACCATTAGACATAGTGAAATATCTAAATTAAATCTTAATACAAATGATGGTGATAGTTATATTTCCATTTTTTCTGGCGAACCAAGAAAACTTCCAATTGAAATAAAAATTTTAGAAAAACATCCTTTAGCAACACAAACCTTCTTACCAATTCAAAATTTTGATTGGTTAGTTGTTGTTGCTCAAGAAGAAAATAATATGCCAAACCTTAACACATTGAGGTGTTTTAAAGTTTATTCTGAAATGGGAGTAACTTATAAAACCAATACTTGGCATCATCCACTTTTAGTAACAAAAAATCAGGATTTTTGGGTAATAGATCGAATAAACAATTTTGAAAAAAATAATGAAAATTTGGAAGAATTTTATTTTGATGAAAAAGATTACGTTTATATAGATTTAAATGTTTAACAACCTTTTACTTGCCATCTTATGATTTTCAAGAGAGATATTTAAATCAAAATTTTTCATATGTCCATTTTCAGCTATTATGTTCCCATTGCAGATAGTAAACTTAGTTTTTATGGGTCCACAAAAAATTAATCCTGCGATCGGATCAGAAAATGTCCCAGACATATCAATTTGGTTCAAGTCATAAATTGCAAAGTCTGCAGCTTTCCCAATTGATATTTCCCCAATATCATTTCGATTTAAAGTTTCTGCTCCACCTTTAGTTGCTATCTTTAGAGCTTCTCGAGCTGAAAATTTTTCTGCGCCATATTTAACTCTTTGAAGAAGCATTGTTTGTCTTGCTTCTGCTAGTAAATGTCCACTATCATTTGAACTTGAACCATCAACTCCTAAACCTACTTTTACTCCTAAATCAACCCAATCTCTAACTGGAGCAATACCACTTGCCAACCTCATATTTGAAGTTGGACAATGAGCTATACCAGTACAAGTTTTAGAAAATAATTTTGATTCAGATTGATTTAATTTCACACAATGTGCATGCCAGACATCATCCCCTAACCATCCTAAATCTTGAGCGTATTCGCCTGGCGATTTATTAAATTTTTTTATTGAATATTCGATATCTTCATCATTTTCAGCTAAGTGTGTATGAAGGGTTATATTATAATTTCTAGCCATTTCTGCACTTATTTTCATAAGATCTTGACTTACTGAAAATGGTGAACACGGAGCAATTACAACTCGAAGCATGGACAAAGCATCTGGATTATTAAATTCTTCTACAACTCTCTGACAATCCTTAATTATAAAATCTTCATCTTCGGTTAAACTATCTGGAGGCAATCCGCCTTTACTTTCTCCAACACTCATAAATCCTCTGGCAGCATGAAACCTACAACCAACCAATTTTGCGGCCTCAATCTGGTCTTCTAATTTGCTACCATTTGGAAATAGATAAAGATGATCACTTGTTGTTGTACATCCAGTTAATACCATTTCTGACACACCAATTAATGATGATATATAAATATCTGAAGGAATAATATTTTGCCATACTGGATATAAGCTAGTTAACCATCCAAAAAGAGAACTATTTTGAGCTGGTTTATAAACGCGTGTTAAAT
>CACOVB010000032.1 GCA_902630555.1 uncultured SAR116 cluster alpha proteobacterium | reverse complement strand
TACATCTTATGAATATGCACTTTTAGTTGAGAGTATAATTACAAATGTAATGTTAAATGGGGAAACAATTCGACTTGATGGATCAGTTAGATTAGCTCCAAGATAAAAATGCAAAAATCAAAAATGTTTTTTGAGGATTTTGAAGTTGGTTTAGTTATAAAAACTGAATCGAAAAAAATTACAAAAAAAGAAATTATTAGTTTCGCAAAAAACTATGACCCTCAAGATTTTCATATTGATGAAAATAAAGCAAAAAAAGGTCCTTTTGGGACACTTGTCTCAAGTGGTTTTATGACTTTAGGCATATCATTTACTCAGTTCTTTGAAACTGGTGTTGTTAAAGAGACTAGCATGGGTGCTTGGGGAATAGATGAACTTAGATGGACTTACCCTGTTTATCCAGATGATAAACTAAAATCAGAAGTAAAAGTTATAGAAAAAAAATTATCATCAAAAAAACCAAACAAAGGTACAGTAAGAACTTTAAACACCGTTACAAATCAAGATGACAAAGTTGTAATGACATGGATTGCAAACTTTTTAATTAAAACTAAAAGTTAATTTAACAATTTTCAATTATAACAGCTATTCCCTGTCCACCTCCTATACACATTGTAGCTAAACCGTATTTACCATTTCTTCTTTTTAATTCGTGAACAAGTTTTGTCATTATAATTGAGCCTGTTGCTCCTACAGGATGTCCTAAAGCAATAGCTCCACCATTAACGTTTACAATCTCTTCATTTAAGCCTAACTCTTTATTGACGGCACATGCTTGTGCAGCAAATGCTTCATTTGATTCAACTAAATCTAAATCTTCAATGGATAGTTCTGCTTTTTTTAAAGCCATCTTAGATGCTGGTATTGGACCTAGACCCATTTCATCGGGTTCCACTCCCCCAAATCCATAAGAAATTATTTTAGCCATTGGATTGCCATTCTTAGCTTGTTTTTCATTAGCTAAAACAAGGGCTGACGCACCATCATTAATACCAGATGCGTTTCCAGCAGTTACTGATCCGTCATTTTTAAAAACTGTTTTTAAATTGGATAATGATTCGATTGTTGTATCATATTTAGGATGTTCATCAGTATCAAAAATATTAATCCCTTTTCTAGATTTAATTTCTATTGGGGTAATTTGCTCTTTAAACAAACCTTTTTCAATTGCTTCTTTAGCACGTTTTTGACTAGTCAATGCAAATTCATCTTGTTTAGATCGATCAATTTGATATCTCTCTGAGATATTTTCAGCTGTTATACCCATATGACCATGTCCAAATGGATCGTGTAAAGCTCCTAGCATCATATCAAAAACTTTACTATCCCCCATTCTATTACCCCAACGAAAACCCTTCACAACATGCGTCCCACTTGACATGACTTCAACACCACCTGCCAAAGCAATCTCTGTATCTCCTAACAAAATAAGTTGTGATGCACTTACAATAGCTTGTAATCCTGATCCGCATAAACGATTTACAGTTAAAGCACATGATTCTTTATTCAAGCCAGAATTTAAAGCTATGACTCTACTAACATACATATCTCGTGGTTCGGTATGAATAACATTACCAAAAACGGCATGACCAATTTCTTCAGGTGAGATTTTAGATCTTTTGATACTTTCTTTTGCTACAATCGCCCCTAAATCTACTGGGTTAAAATCTTTTAACGAACCTCCAAATGCACCAACTGGTGATCTAGTAGCAGACATAATATAAACTTCATTCATAAACTTCTCCGTAAAATAATTTTAAATTTTTAAGTCTTTCTCATGTAATGGTTCAAAAAAATGATTCACCCAAATCTCATCAACTTTGTTGAGATTACTGGGTTTCCAATTAGGCTTTCTATCTTTATCAACAAGCATCGCTCTAACCCCTTCATAAAAGTCTCCTGACGCTTGACACCTTTGGACCATTCTATATTCCATTATAAGAGCATCTCTAAGACTCATTTCAGTTGCCTCATTTATTTGTTTAAAAGTTATTTTTAAAGATGTTGGAGATTTTCCCATTAACTCATGTTCAATATTTTTCGCAAAATCACTCCCATTTTCAGAAAGTAAATTTGTTTTTTTTAAAATGTCTTCAACACTTTCTTGTTCAAAAATTTCTTTTATTTCAACTTGATTTTTTTGAATACTACTTTCTCCACTTATCTGACTTTTAAATTTATTTATTAAATTTGTAACTTCTTGATGATTCTTAGATGAGTTTTCAATTAGGTGACTTTTTAAATCTAATATATTTTTTGATTCTACATAATAATTTGCCAAACCTGTTTTCAACAAATCTACTGATTTTAACCTTGCACCCGTTAATGCTAACCATAAACCTATTGTTATTGGCAATTGGGCTAACAACCATCCTCCACCAACATCAGGAAAAAGACCAATAGTAGTCTCAGGCATTGCAAACATTGTTCTTTCAGTACACACAATATGACTTCCATGCATGGAAACACCAACACCACCTCCCATAGTAACTCCGTCTATCAAGGCTATGTAAGGTTTTTTAAAGTTATTAATTTTGTAATTTAAAAGGTATTCATCATAAAAAAATTTTTCTGATAATTCTGTTGGTGGGCCACCCTCATCAAGAACTTGTTTTCTTAATGAAACTACATCTCCACCTGCACAAAAAGCTTTCTCTCCAGCACCTTCAATTATTACACAATTGATATCATCATCACTTTCGCATTTGTCCAAAAAGTCGTTCATTTTTTGAACAATATTATATGTTAAAGCATTTAACCTTTCTGGTCTGTTTAAAGTAATAATACCTACCCCGTTTTCAGATTTTAAAATTATTTCTTCATTCATATTATTCCTTTAAATATCTAAAATTTTTCTTGAGATAATTAATCTCATTATTTCATTTGTTCCCTCTAAGATTTGATGAACTCGCAAATCCCTGAGTATTCTCTCAAGAGGAAAATCTTTTAAATATCCATAACCACCATGAAGTTGCAAAGCTTGATTACAAATATCAAAACAAGCATCTGTTGCAAATCTCTTGGCCATTGCACAGTATTTTGTAGCATCACTATCTTTGTTATCTATACTTATTGCAGCTTTATAAACCATTAATCTAGAAGCCTCTAAATCAGTAGACATATCCGCTAATTTAAATTGACTTACTTGAAACTCATTTATTTTTTTACCAAACTGCTTCCTCTCTGATGTATATTGAATTGCATTCTCAAGCGCAAAAGTTGCACCTCCAATAGAACAAGCAGCAATGTTAACTCTTCCTCCATCCAGTCCCTTCATTGCTAACTTAAATCCATCACCTTCATTTCCTACTAAATTTTGAATTGGCACTTCACAATTATCAAAATTAACTGTTGAAGTATGTTGACTATTCCAGCCTAATTTCTTTTCATTTTTACCGAATGATAAGCCAGGAGTGTCTTTTTCAACTAATATACATGAAATACCTTTTGGTCCATCTTCACCAGTTCTGCACATTACTGCATAGACATCACTTGTTGGACCCCCAGAAATAAAACTTTTTGATCCATTGAGAACGTAATGACTATTACCTTTTCGCTTAGCAGTAGTTTTTAATGCTGATGCATCTGAACCTGAGCTTGATTCAGTCAAGCAGTAGCTTGAGAACAAGTTCATGGAACATAATTGTGGAATAAATTTTTCTTTCAATTCATTTGATCCTTCGCTGTCAATCATCCAAGCAACCATGTTATGAATTGATAAATATGCAGCGGTTGAAACACACCCTCTTGAAAGTTGTTCAAAAACTAGAGCAGCTGATAATCTATCTAAGCCTGAACCTCCAAACTTTTCACTAACATAAATACCTGCCAAACCTAAATCAGCTGATTTTTTTAAAACATCAATTGGAAAAATCTCTTTTTGATCCCATTCTGAAGCAAAAGGCATCAATTCAGTTTCAGAAAATGAAGCTGCCATCTCTCGTATATTTTTATAATCTTCAGATAAGTTAAATTCCATAAATCATCTCATGAATAATTTATACCTCATTCAAAATTAATTCGGAAGCTTTTTCAGCGATCATTAAAGTTGGAGAATTTGTATTACCAGAAGTTATTGAAGGCATTATTGATGCGTCAACCACCCTTAATTTTTCTACACCATTGACTTTTAGATTTGGCTTAGTTACTGAGTCATCTCTTATCCCCATTGCGCAAGTTCCAACTGGATGAAAAATTGTTGTTCCAATATCACCTGCTACTCTTTTTAACTCTTCATCAGTTTGATGATTTATACCAGGTGCATACTCCTTTGGATTGTATTTTTTCATTGCTGGTTGTGAGAGAATTTTTCTTGCTAGTTTAATGGAATCAGCCGCAACTTTTTTATCAGTTTCATGTGATAAATAGTTAGGATTAATTTCTGGCTGCACTTTTAAATCTCTCGACTGAATGTGAACTGAACCTCTACTTAAAGGATTTAAATTACAAACGCTTGCTGTTAGACCAGGAAAATCATGAAGTGGATCTCCAAATTTGTCTAGAGAAAGAGGCTGAACGTGAAACTGCACATTAGGCATTTCATATGAAGAATCTGACATTGCGAAAACACCCAATTGACTTGGAGCCATTGACATGGGGCCTTTTCTTTTAAAAAAATATTCCATTCCAATTTTCATTTTGCCAAAAAGTGAGTTTATTTCTTGATTTAATGTTTTTGCATTTTGTAACTTATATATTACCCTAAGTTGCAAATGATCTTGTAAATTTTCTCCAACATTTTTTAAATCAATCATAGGCTTGATACCTAATTTTATTAAAAGTTTTGGGTTTCCAATACCTGAAAGTTCAAGGATTTTTGGCGAACCAATTGATCCAGCAGATAATATAACTTCTTTGTTACAATTAACTTGAAGCTCTTTTCCATTTTTATTAATCTTTAAGCCTGTAACTACCTTGTTCTTAATAATTAAATTTTCAACTTCACAATTTTTAAATACTTTTAAATTTTTTCTGTGTTGGATTGGTTTTAAAAAGGCTTTGGCTGTATTTAATCTAAATCCATTTTTTTGATTAACTTTAAAATAAGAAACACCAAAATTATTTCCATTATTAAAGTCAGCAATTTTTGGAATGCCTGCCTCTATAGTTGCATTTTGGAAGTCATCTAATACATCCCAATGTAATCTTTGTTCATCAACACGCCATTCACCGCCCTGACCGTGATACATATCTTTTCCAGAAAAATTATCTTCAGTTTTTACAAAGTATGGAAGGACATCTTCCCAACTCCAACCAATATTGCCTAATTGTCTCCAATGATCGTAATCTTTGGATTGTCCTCGCATATATATCATGCCATTGATAGATGAACAACCACCCAACACTTTTCCTCTTGGGTAATTAAGTTGCCTGCCGTTTAAACCTGGTTGAGATGATGTTTTATACAACCAATCAGTTCTTTTATTGCCCATACAATAGAGATATCCAACTGGAATATGTATCCAATGGTAATTATCACTACCTCCAGCTTCTATTAAAGCAACATTTAAATTATTTTTTTCAGATAACCTATTTGCTAGTAAACAACCAGCTGTTCCAGCACCAACTATAATTATATCAAAAACTTGTTTATCCATAAAATTAAGTATAATTTAGATAATTAAATTTTGAATAAAAAAAATTAAGTAATTAAAAAAGGGATATATGGTTAAAAATAAATTAGATGATTTACAAATCAAAAATATTCTATCTAAAATGAAAATAATAGGTTTAGTTGGTGCAAGCGATAATCCAGAAAAACCATCTAACATTGTCATGAGATATTTGCAAACAAAAGGTTATAAAGTATTTCCTATTAATCCAACAAAAGTAAATATGAAAATAAATGATGAACTATGTTACTCATCTTTACTCGATATTCCCTATAGTATTGACATGGTAGATGTTTTTCGAAGAAGTGAAGACTGTTTAGAAATTGCAAAACAAGCGATCCAAATCAATGCAAAAGTTTTTTGGATGCAACTTAACATTTTCAATAAGGAAGCATTTAATTTAGTTACAAAAAATAATATACAATGTGTCTATGACAAATGCCCTAAAATTGAATACTCAAGAATATTTAATTGTCCCATTTAGGTTCTCTTTTATCCAAAAATGCCTCTATGCCCTCTTTGGCATCTTTTTGCATCATATTTTGTGCCATCACTTCAGATGTATATTTATAAGCATTTTCTATTGGCAATTCAGCTTGTTTATAAAATGCTTCTTTCCCAATTCTAACAGTAGAAGTTGGTTTAGATGCAATTAATTTTGCAAAGTTTAATACTGTTATTTCTAATTCGTTTAAAGGAACATTTTTATTAATTAACCCAAAGCTAACAGCATCTTTAGCATTCATGCTTTCACCAGTTAACAACATTTCTATAGTTTTTTTTCGACCTAGAGATCTAGAAACCGCAACCATTGGTGTAGAACAAAATAAACCAATATTCACTCCTGGCGTTATGAATACAGCATCATTAGAAGCTATGGCAAGATCACATGTTGCAACTAATTGACATCCAGCCGCAGCTGCGACTCCAGGTATTTCTGCTATTACTGGTTGAGGTGATTTCATTATTTTTAACATTAGATCTGAACACTCATTAAAAAGTTCGGTAAAAAATTCTTTATTATTTTTATTTTGTTTAAGCTCTTGTAAATCATGCCCTGCTGAGAAACCAGGACCATTTGATGAAATTATGATTACTTTCACATTTAAATCATTTGACAAATCATTGAATTCATTATTTAGATGCCTTAACACATTTAGAGATAATGGGTTATATTTTTTGCCATTAGTCAGCGTTATTTTAGCAATATTATTTGTAATTTTTTTTGTTTCTATAAATTCCATATTAAAAAAATAAAATTGTTAGATGCTTATTTATACATTTAAGATAGTCTAAATTAATGAATAAAACAAATGATGTTGCTATTTTAATTCTTACAGGTATTGCAGCACTTACAATTGCTGTTGGAATAGGGAGATTTTCTTATACGCCTATTTTACCTTATATGATTTCTGAATTAAACTTAACCGCTACTGATGCTGGCTTAATAGCTTCTGCAAATTATTTAGGTTATTTATTGGGTTCATTAATCCCTATTTTTCCACAATTTCCAAAAAATATCCGATCAATATTTATTTACTCAATCTTTATCTCTATCATATCTCTTTTTGCAATGGGTCTAACAAATACTTTTGAAATATTTATACTCATACGTTTCATACATGGAGTTTTTAGTGCGTTTGTATTAATATTAGGAACATCCCTAATAGTTTCACACGTTCAAAAAAAAGGTAAATTATTTTTAGGAACTGCTCATTTTTCTGGAGTTGGACTGGGCATGGCACTGTCAGCTATTGTAGTGTCCTATCTAGGATTTTTAAATTTTACATGGGATGAATTATGGTTTTCTATTGGTATTTTAGCTATAATACTATCATTTCAAATTATTAAATTTACACCAATTCAAAAATCAGAAGTTAAATATAATTTAAAATCAAAAAATAAAATAAATTTAGGATTTTCTTTAATTACTATTAGTTATGGATTGTATGGGTTTGGATATGTTGCATTTGGAACGTTTATATCAACAATGTCAAGATTGACACCAGGCTTAGAGAAAACTGAGCCTTATGTATGGCTTGTTGTAGGTATTACAGGAATACCTTCTGTTTTTTTTTGGAATTGGTTTGGTAGTAAAATAGGAAATGATATTGGACTTTTTTTAGCGAATTTAATATTGGGATTAGGAGTTTTGTTTTCTGTATTAATTAATAATGAATTTGGAATTTTTCTTTCCTGTATATTATTCGGTTTATCTTTTATACCAATTACTTCAATGTGTCTTTTGGAAGGTCAAAAAAGATTCTCTGGATCCTTTATAGTTTCGACTGCAATATTAACATTTTCATTCAGTATTGGACAAATGATAGGACCTTATCTTAGTGGACTTCTAACTGATTATTATGGTTCATTCTTTTTTTCAATGATGATTTCTGGCATTGTTCTAATTTTTGGATCTTTGTTAATGATAAACCCTAACAGGATTTTAAATATATAATTTTAAAAATTGTTCACCCATTTTTGATACAGGCTCAGTTAATAACCCAACTTGATTTGCATCTTTTCCTGCATTATTACCATCTTTAGATCTTTTAAATACTCCTTGTAAAATTCCAGCAAATCTAAAGCAGTTAAAAGCTAAAAGAAAATTCCAGCTCTTTCCAATATCATATCCTAATGCATCAGCATAAAGTTGTAATAAATCTTTTTCCTCTGGTATTCCTTCTGTAATAATATTATCTCTAATTTGACCCAAACCTGGAATTGGCCAATCTTTTTCAAATCTAAGCATCAAGCACCAATATGATAAATCTATAAATGGTGGTGCTAATGTTGATAATTCCCAATCTAATAAAGATGCTATATCTAAATTCTTTGAAAAAATCATATTATCGATTCTAAAATCGCCATGGGTTAAAACAGGATTAAATTTTTCATATTTATTTGGAATATTTGATCCTAAATTTTCAATTAAAAATTCCATAGCTTCTATTTTTTGTGTTTCAGAAGCTCTATATTGTTTTATCCATAGATCAATTTGTCGAAATAAATAATCTGATTTTTTACCATAATCCTCTAGATTACACTTTTTCAAGTCTATCCTAGCTAAATTTATTAATACTTCTAATTTTTTTTTATAGATTTTTTTTTTCTCATCATTTCTATAATTTTCTAAGATTGGTTTTTTTTCTTTTATACCATCAATAAAATCCATCAAAAAAAACTCTGAACCAATTATTTTATTTTCATCACAATAAATAATCATATTTGGAACCGGTATTTTAGTTTCTTTAAGAGCACTCATTACTCTGTATTCTCTATCTATTCTATGAGCTCCTCTTAATAAATTACCCATAGGCTTTGATCTAAGTACTATTTTTTTATTTTCACAATGTAATAAATAAGTAGGATTTGATTGGCCTACATCAAATTTTTCTATTTTGTTTAGATTACCTAGATGAGGTAATTTTTCTTCTAACCATTTTTTTAAATTATTATTATTTTTTATCATTAATTTCATATATATATTTAAATCATGGATATTAAAACAATTTTAATTACAGGTGCATCTAAAGGTATAGGAGCTTCTTTTTCCAACTTTCTTGCTAATGAAGGTTATAGGATCATTGGCATTGCAAGAAACAAAGATCAATTAATTAATACATTTAATTCTCTGCCAAATCAAAATTTAAATCATGATATTTTACCAATTGATATTACCGATTTTAATCTTGTTAAGGAAAAGTTATCCAATATAAATTTATATTGCTTAATCAATAATGCAGGTATTGCTCAATCTAATCTTCTCCATGAAGCATCCCTTGATGAGATTAATCAAATTATGAATATTAATTTAATTTCTGCGCTAAATATTAGTAATACAATTATACCGAAAATGATTTTAAATAAAATCGGTCGTATTATTAACATTTCCTCTATTCTTGGTTTAAATCCTTTAAAATTTGTAGGTGCTTATTCAATGTCAAAAGCCGCTTTAATCCAAATGACTAAATCTCAATCAATTGAATTAGCCAAATACAACATCCTTGTAAATGCTATTTGCCCTGGATATATAATTACTGATTTAAACAGATCTTTTTTGGAAAGTGAAAAATCTTCTAAATTAAAATCTAAAATACCGTTAGATAGATTTGCATCTTGTGATGAATTATTACCTTCTCTAAAAATGCTTGTTGATCCTAATAATAGTTATATGACTGGTTCTATTATCACAATAGATGGTGGCATGAATTCTACGCTTTAAAAAAATACTCCTTCAAACTTTGTACTTGATCATCAACTTGTCCAGGAAGTAATTCATCGATATTTTTTTTTCTATTTACCCATACTGTTTGAAAACCAAAATTTGATGCTCCATGAATGTCCCAACAATTGCTTGAAAAAAATATACAATTTTTTTTATTTATATTAAATTTATCTAATACTAAGTTATAAACATCTCTGTGAGGCTTAAATTTTTTACATTCATCTACAGATATTACTTCACTAATTAATTCATCAAACTTTGAATTTTTAACTGCTGAATTTAACATATCATAACTACCATTGGATAATATTGCTGTTTTCATTTTATTTTTTTTTATCTTCTTTAAAACTTCTTCAACTTCTTCAAAAGCACCTATTTTAAAATAGAGATCGAGTAATTTATTTTTTATTGTGACTGAATTAATTGAAAGTGAACTCATGGCATATTCAAGACTATCTTCAGTAATTTTCCAAAATGAAAAATATTCATTCATTGAGTTATGTAACCAACTATATTCTAATTGTTTTTGTCGCCATATACTTGACAATTTATCCCAATTATCGCCTATTTGGATCGCCATTTCTTTACATGCATGATCTACATCAAATAATGTTCCATAAGCATCAAATACATAAATTTTTTCATTCTCCATAAACATCTCCTAAATATTCATAATAACTTTTTTTACTGTTGTTATATTTTTTCCATTTCTCAAAATTTTTATTTAATATGAGTCTTTCAGCAAAATGCCTTGATATTTTATTGTTCCTTTCTTTTATTCCTTTTATTAAATATTTTTTATATGCAAGTTTAATTTTATGTTCAAATCCCTTTCTCATAGTCAGACTGTTTTTTCTTAGATTTAATTTGTAATAAGCATCTTTAATAATTTTAATTTTTTTTTCTGATAAATGTTCTGTTAAATTATATATGTCTTGACTTGGAAAGTGTTTATATTCCTTAAATTGACTCCTCTGCATAAAGGGATGAAAACTGCATGGATATTTTATTAGTTCTTTAATATCCATATATTTTTTTTTACTTTTATATTCCGTTATTAATTTTTCTTTATTGAAAATTTTTGTTACTGCTATTAGCAATTTTTCTCTTTCTATTTCCTGTAACATTTCGCATACATAA
>CACOVB010000031.1 GCA_902630555.1 uncultured SAR116 cluster alpha proteobacterium | reverse complement strand
TTTCATAAAGAACATGATAGCAATTTAAACGTATGTCAATCTTGTGGTTATCACGATTTCATGAAAATTGAAAATAGAACTAAACTACTTTTAGATGAAAAAACAATTGAAAATATACAAGTTAATAAAATTGAAGATGACCCTTTAGATTTTAAAGATTTAAAAAAATATTCAGATAGACTAAAAGTTGCTAGAAATAAAACAAATTCGTATGATGCTATCTCTATTAAATATGGTTTAATTAACAATAAGCCTTGCGTTTTACTTTTGTTTGACTTCTCATTTATGGGTGGTTCTATGGGTAGATCAGTAGGAGATGCCATAATCAAAGCTGTAGATACTGCAATTGGAAAAAATTGTGCTTTATTAATCATACCCTCCTCAGGTGGTGCTAGAATGCAAGAAGGCATACTGTCCCTAATGCAAATGCCAAGATCTGTAGTTGCAATTCAAAAGTTAAAAGACAGATGTCTACCGTATATCGTTCTATTATCAAATCCTACAACTGGAGGAGTTACTGCAAGTTTTGCTATGCTCGGTGATATACATTTGGCAGAACCTGGAGCAGTTATAGGTTTTGCAGGTAGAAGAGTCATTGAAGAAACAGTAAAAGAAAAGTTACCAGACGATTTTCAAAAATCAGAATACCTTCTCGAACATGGAATGATTGATAGAGTTATTGAAAGAAAAAATCAGAAAAAAGAAATTACACAAATTTTAGACTTTTTTCAAAAGTAATTAACTTTGATAAAAAATCAAAATAAAATTGATAAATTATTATTTAATGTTACTAAATTATACCCAAAATACATAGATTTAAATTTGTTAAGACTTGAGAAACTTCTTCAAAAATTAGATAATCCTCAAAATAAACTTCCACCGGTTATCCATATAGCTGGAACAAATGGGAAAGGCTCAACATTAATTTTTATTAAAAATATAATGGAAGAGTATGGACTTAAAGTTCATTGTTATACATCACCTCACTTAATTCGTTTTAATGAAAGAATTGTTTTATCAAATAAACAAATTCAAGATGATGATCTTTTTGAGACATTAAATGAGGTAATTAAAGTTAATAATAATCAAGAAATTACATTTTTTGAGCTAACAACTGCTGTAGCCCTACTTAATTTTTCAAGAACAAAAGCCGATTTTTGTTTAATTGAAACCGGATTAGGTGGAAGATTAGACGCAACAAATACCATCAAAAAGAAAATATTAAATATTATTACTTCAATAGGCTTAGACCATGAGGAATTTTTGTCTCCTTATTTGAAAAATATAGTTAGAGAAAAATGTGGTATATTAAGTAAAGACATACCAGTTATAATTTCCTCACAAAATACTAGTTACAAAAGTCATTTATTAAGAAAAAGAATTAAAGATATAAATTGTAAAGTTTTAAAACTTAAATCTATTCCTAAAAATAGCTATCTAGGATTAATAGGAAATCATCAAAAAGTTAATGCTAAAACTGCTGTAACAGCTGTAAAATATGTCCTTGAAGACATTGCAAATGAGGTGATACAAAAAGGTTTAAAAAAAGCAAGCTGGCCAGGTAGAATTCAAAAATTAACTTTTAAAAATAAATTAATAACAAAATCAAATGAAATTTTGATTGATGGTGCTCACAATATTGAAGGAGCAAAAATAATTAACTCACATTTAAATAAATTAAATTCAGGTAAATGGAATTTTATATTTGGAATGATGAATAACAAAAACCCTAGAGAATTCATAAAAATAATAGAAGAACATATTGAGAAAATTATTTTTATACCAATAAAAAACCAAAAAAACTCGTATCAGCCTGAGGAGCTAAAAATTATTTTTAAAGAAAAAAAATTTAATTCTTCAGTAAAAAGAAATTTGAAATCTGCTCTTGATTCCATTAATTCAAATAACCCTTTGTTTATTACAGGTTCTCTTTATTTAATGGGAGAAGTTTTAAAATTATTTTCTGTTAAAGAACTAGATTTTTAATTTAAATACTTTCCTTAATCCATTCTTCTAATTGTGATTTTGGAACTTGTCCCATCATCTCGGCTTCTAGTTTACCATTTTTAAATATCATTAAAGCTGGTATAGACCTAATATTAAACTCTTGAGCAGTATTAGGGTTTTCATCTATATTAATTTTTGCAACTGTTATGTTGTCACTCATCTCATTTGAAATTTCGTCTAAGGCGGGCGCAATTGCTTTACAAGGCCCACACCATTCTGCCCAAAAATCAACTAAGACAGGTTTTGATGAATCAAGCACATCATTTTTAAAATTTTTATCTGTTGTATTTAAAACTGGCATTTTTTTCTCCTATAAAAATTTAGTAGCGGAATAAACTTTTTCCATTTTTTGAATATATATATTTATTTCTTCAACAAAATTTAACCTTTCACTATTTTTTTCTATACTATAGTTATTTCTTAAATCATCAATCTGTTTATAAGCTTTAGGAATTGTAAACCAAGGAACATCATCTAGAGTCATTATCTGTTCACCTATTTGTTTATGAAATTTATTGAAGACTTCCGTAGGTAGGTTTTCAGGGGCTTCTTCATAAATAATTTTTTTTTGCAAAATATTCATATCTTTTGTCTTCAAATCTCTCAGATATTATATATTTATCTTTCCAACTTGATAAATGAAATTCTTCCATAAGATTTTTGTCTTTATTGGATGGAAATCCTCCAAAATACAAGCTTTCTTCTGCCAAAATATCATTTTGTGGTTTAATGTTTTCTTTATCATGAAACTCTTCATCTAAAATTAACTTAATTCTTTCTATGAACTCTTTATTAGATCTTATTTTAGATGATCTATTTTCAAACAAATCTTTTTCAATTTTGCTAATATTATTAATTTCAAAGAAATAATTATTATTAAAAATAGATGGATGTTTATTATGACCAAGTGTTTTCAAAAACTTTGGCTTTTCCTTCATCCTTTTCTTTAAATCTTGATAAGATAGCGATAAAATTGGTTCTGGATCAATTGATAAATCATAACATTGCGGATAATTATAATTTGGATGATTACAAATACTTGTAACTAAAGATGTTTTTAATTTACCAAAAGAAAATTCATTTAATGAAAAATTTTCATTAAGATTGATAAAATCATCCACATCTTTTTTGCTACAAGTCAATAAAATTTGTCTCCATATATTATAATCATTTTTTTTTACTATCTTTGCTAAATCAATTGTAGCTAATACATCACCCATTGCATCATGAGCTTTATGAATAATTTGATTTTCTTTGGCCAAATCTTCCAATTTAAAACTTGAGTTACCCTTAGAATTAATAGTTGTTTTAAGATAAGTATTATCATAATTATGAAACGATCTTATAACATTAAGAATATCACCCCTTTTATTTCCTTCTAATTGTGTTACGTAGGCATTAAATAATGTTTTAAAAAAAGTTTTTCTTATAATCTCTTCATCAAAATTTATTGAATTATAACCAAAAAATATAGCAGGAGACCAATTTTCAATTTTTCTTTTAATATCTTTTGTTAAATCATAATGTGATAAATTTGTTTTTTCTAAATTATTAATACTTGTATTATTTACTATTAATGCCTCTGGTTCTGGAACAAGTCCAGTTTTCAATCTACATCTTGTTTCAAATCTATCTAGTTCATTAAATTGTTCATCAACGCAAACTGCACCAAATTGAATAATTTGTGACCAATCTTTATTTTTACCAGTTGTTTCTAAATCATAAAAAACATATTTCATTTACAAGTAACTCATTATTTTTCTATCATAATAAAATTTTTTGGTAGATTGATAATAACATCTCTTTCATAATTTGTTTTACCAAAATTAATTTTAAAAATAATTGGGTCTTTAATTATTTTTTCTAAAAAAATTGGCCACTCTACAAGTAAAATTTTTTTATTTAAATTATCTAAAATTCCTAACTCTAAAACTTCATCATAAGAATTTAATCTATACAAATCACAATGCAATATATCTACATCGTCATTATATTTATATGTGTTAACTATGTTATATGTAGGACTAGACACAAACTCTTCAGATGTAAAAGATTTAATGATTTGTTGTGAAAAGTATGTTTTCCCAACACCCAAATCACCAAAAAGAAAAATACAGTGACCAGCTTTTATATAATTTACAAAGTCTTTTAAAAATAAGTTAACAGCTAACTTAGATTGAAAGTTTTTTTTTAAATCCATTAATATCTATAACTATCAGATTTGAAGGGTCCTGCTTTGGAAACTCCTATATAACTAGCTTGATCTTCTGATAATTCTGTTAATTTAGCACCAACTTTTTCAAGATGAAGTCGTGCTACTTTTTCATCTAAATGTCTCGGTAAAGTATATACTTTGTTTTGATAATTATCATGTTTTTGCCATAACTCAATTTGTGCTAAAACTTGATTTGTAAAAGAAGCACTCATAACAAAACTTGGATGACCTGTTGCACAACCTAGATTCACTAACCTTCCTTTGGCTAAAACAATCAATTTTTTACCATCATTAAACTCAACTTCATCAACTTGAGGTTTAATTTCATTCCATTTCATATTTTGCAAAGACTCAACTTGAATTTCTGAGTCAAAGTGTCCAATATTACATACAATTGATCTATCTTTCATATTTCTCATATGATCCAAAGTGATTACATCTTTATTACCAGTAGCAGTAACAAATATATCTCCTCTTTTAGATGCTTCTTCCATAGTACAAACTTCATATCCTTCCATTGCAGCTTGTAACGCACAGATAGGATCAATCTCAGTTACTATAACTCTTGCACCACCTTGCCTTAGAGATGCTGCAGAACCTTTCCCTACATCACCAAAACCTGCTACCACAGCAACTTTCCCAGACAACATTACATCTGTAGCTCTTCTTATTCCATCTACTAAGGATTCTCTACATCCATAAAGATTATCAAATTTAGACTTAGTAACTGAGTCATTTACGTTAAAAGCTGGGAAAGGTAATTGCCCTTTTTCTGCCATTTGATATAATCTTAAAACACCTGTCGTAGTTTCCTCAGACACGCCTTTAATCGAATTTTTAACTTTAGTAAACCACCCTGGAGTAGATTTAAATCTTGTCATCAACTGTTTTTTTAAGGCCTCCTCTTCTTCATTACTAGGAGAACTCAAAACATCTTTGCCATTTTCCAATTCAGCTCCCAAAATTATATATAAGGTAGCATCGCCTCCATCATCTAAAATCATATTTGGGTATTCATCATTGCCCCAATCAAAAATTTTATCAACATATTGCCAATATTCAGTTAATGTTTCGCCTTTCTTAGCAAATACAGGAATATTTTTAGATGCAATTGCAGCAGCTGCGTGATCTTGAGTTGAAAAAATATTACAACTTGCCCATCTCAGTGAAGCTCCAATTTTTTCAAGAGTTTCTATTAGAACAGCAGTTTGAATTGTCATATGAAGACAACCAGCAATTTTAGCTCCATTGAGAGGTTTACTTTTGCCATATAGTTCGCGGCATGCCATTAAACCAGGCATTTCACTCTCAGCTATAGCAATTTCTTTTAATCCCCAATCAGATAATGATATATCGTTAATTTCAAAATTTTTCATGATTATTTCTTTTTAGAGATCTGATAGTTTTTGTCAATATTTATAAATTTAAAAAAATTTATTTATTTAAAATTATATTGACACGAGCACCAATAATTTTTTTGTTATTATTAATAATATTTTCTGCAAAAATGTTACCATTATGGGCTGAAATTATTTGTTTAGAAATAGACAAACCTAACCCGGAATGATTTCCAAATTCTTTTTGATTAATTCTATCAGTATAAAATCTATCAAAAATTTTATTAATAGCATTTTTTGGAAATCCTGGCCCATTATCTTCAAATAAAATAAAAATTTTTTTACCTTTAGAAAAAGCTCTTATATTAATCTTACAATTTTTTCCAATTATAGATAGAGAGTTGTCTATTAAATTATCAAAAACTTGAACTAGTTTATTACTATTTCCTATCAATTGTATGTCCGTTTCATTTTGGTCGTGGATAATTTTATACTTAAGTTTTGTTGCTCTTATTGAAATATAATTTTCTAATAATTTAAAAAGATCAATGTTTTCAAATTTTGTTCTGACTAAGTCAGCATCTAATCTACTAGAAAAAGAAATATCCGTTATTAATCTATCAATTCTACCAATATCTTTAAACATTATTTCTATCATTTGCCTTTGATCTTTTTTATTTTTAGCTTGAATAAAAGTTTCAGACGCAGAACGAAGTGAAGTAAGTGGATTTTTCAATTCATGTGCTACATCTGCAGCAAATGATTCTATATCATTAACTCTCTTTTCAATTTCACTAATCATAGTTTCGAATGACTTTGTTAATTTTCCTATCTCATCATTATATTTAGGAATTTCAAAAAGTTTTTTTGATCTTATTATTTTATTTTTTGAAATATAATCTGCTAAATTTGCCAATTTTATAATTGGATTTGTAATAGATCTAATTAAATATGCTGCTAATAAAATTGTAACTATTAAAATTATTCCTAATGTTTTAAACAATTCAATTTCCAAATCCAATAATTCATTTTCTATTTTATTTCCAGATGATGATATAATTGCTACCCCTCTGATAACTTTTAAGGACTTTACTGGTAAAGCTACATTTAATTTAAGGTTTTTAAAATTGTCAATTGTAACAAATCTAGAAACTTTTCCATTAAGAGCATCTTTTATAGAGATTGCTTTTATTTCATCGTTTTCAAAATTTTGATTATATTTTTTTAAATCTATTGGTTGAGAAATTATTTTTGATAAACTTGAAACAATACTTGTAAAAACCTTATTAAAATCTCTATCTTCTTTAAAAACTGGAAGTTTACTAATCTCCACTTTAGATGAAAAAAATCTTGTATCACTATCAGCAATTAAACTTCCATTTGTATTATATAATGTTGCTTTAAGTTGAAAATTTTGATCTCCAGATGTAAGTAAAGTTTGAAGTGCTACACCTGAAATTTTATTTTTTTCAATTAACCCATATTGATCTTCTGCCATTCCAATAGCTTTTGCAAAAGTTATACCTTGCCTTTCCATAGCTAAGAACTCTGAGTTAATTAAGATCTCTTGATATTTATTAAAATATAAAATGATAAAAGGATAAAAAATTACCGGAAAAATTATTATAATAAGAATTCTAACTTTTAATGGTATAAAGAAATTTTTAAAAAAGTTTTTCACTTGTTATCTCTATATCTATACCCAATTCCATAAAGTGTTTCAATTTTATCAAATTCTTTATCGCTATGTTTAAATTTTCTTCTCATTCTCTTAATATGACTATCTATTGTTCTATCATCGACATAAATTGTTTCGCCATATGCAACATCCATTAACTGATCTCTACTCTTAACTAATCCAGGTCTGGACACTAAACTTTGTAAAATCAAAAATTCGGTGACTGTTAATCTTACATCTACATTTTTCCATGTAGATATATGTCTATCTATATCTAACATTAGATCACCTCTTTGAATAATTTTTTCTGGATCAGTAGAGGTAGATAACGATGATCTCCTTAATACTGCTCTGATTCTTTCTATTAATAATTTTTGTGAAAAGGGTTTTGTGATATAATCATCAGCCCCCATTCTTAAACCTAAAGCTTCATCAATTTCCTCATCTTTACTTGTAAGAAAAATTACAGGAACATTTGAACTTATTCTCAATCTTTTTAACATCTCCATGCCATCAATACGTGGCATTTTAATATCTAATATAACAAGATCAGGTATGTTTCTTTGCAATGCTATTAATCCTTTTTCACCGTCAGGATATGTTTCGACTTGCCAACCTTCATTCCTAAGAGCAACTGATACTGAGGTTAATATATGATTATCATCATCAACTAAAATAATTTTTTCATTCATCTTTTCACCTATACATTACTAAAATAATAAATGTTTATGTCAAAAATGTGAAAAACTAATGAGCCTCTGCCCAATTTTTAGCAAACCCATGATCTACACTTAATTTTACATTTAATGGTTTTACAGGTAAATGTGCATTTTCCATTATAGGTTTTACTATAGTAATTATTTCATCAATTTCTTTACTATTTACTTCAAATACCAGTTCATCATGAACTTGAAGTAAAATTTTAGAATCTGAATTGATTTCTTTTAATTTATGTTGAACCTTTACCATTGCTAGTTTAATTATGTCAGCTGCTGTTCCTTGTATTGGAGCATTTATAGCTTGCCTTTCAGAAAAAAGTTTTAAATTTTGATTACTATTTCTTTGAATATTAATATGCATTCTTCTTCCAAATAAGGTTTCTACATATCCATCTGAGTAAAGTTTTCTTTTAATATCATCCATATAATTTCTTATATTTGGAAATCTTAGAAAATAAGAATCAATAAATTCTTTTGCCTCAGAATTTGAACACTTTAACTGTTTTGCTAAACCAAATGGTGAAATGCCATAAATAATTCCAAAATTTATAGCTTTTGCACTTCTTCTTAACTCTGATGTAATTTCATTTTTATTTTTATTAAAAATTTTTGACGCTGTATCTAGATGAATATCAATACCATCATTAAAAGCAGAGAGCATACTTTTTTCTTCAGCAATATGAGCAATTAACCTTAACTCAATTTGAGAATAATCCATTGAAAGTAGATAATAATTAGGTTTTGATTCAAACGCAGTCCTTATCAACTTACCTTCGTTTGTTTTTATTGGAATATTTTGAAGATTAGGATCTGATGAAGACAATCTTCCTGTGCTAGTTCCAACCATTGAATAGCTAGTGTGTATTCTTTTTGTTTTAATATTTATCTGTTCAATTAAAGCTTTTGAGTACGTGCTCTTAAGTTTTGAAAAATGTCTCCAATCTAAAAGTAAATCTGCTATTTCATGTCCTTTATTTGATAAATCCTCTAAAATTGAAACACTGGTTTGCCAAGCTCCAGTTTTTGATTTTTTTCCCTTATCTAATTTTAATTTGTCAAAAAGTATTTCACCTAATTGCTTAGGAGAACCAATGTTGAATTCTTCTTTTGTTATTGAAAAAATTTTTTTCTCTAATTCTATAATATTTTTAGTTAATGTTTCTGAAAGTGAATTTAGTGTTTTTTCATTTACAATTATACCTTCATTTTCAATGTCAGATAAAACTGATATTAATTCACGTTCTAATTTTTGATAAACAAAATTTTTTTTATCAGACATTAATCTTAACTTTAAATTTTGATAAAGAGCAAGAGCGACATCTGAATCTTCAGCTGCGTATTTAAGAGCTTCAAGTGGATTGATTAAATCAAAAGTTTTTTGGTTTACACCTTTACCGCACAAATCTTCATATTTAATCGTTGTATAATTGAGCTCTGTTTGTGCGAGTGTATCTAATTTATGATTTTGTACTTTTCCAAGATTGGTACAATACGACATACACATAGTATCATCAACTGGGAAAACTTTAATATTACCATTATGATTTTGTCTTAATATATTCATGTCAAATTTGATATTATGCCCAATTTTCAAAATAGAAGGATCTTCCAAAATAGGTTTAATTAAATTTATTGCTTTTTCAAATTCAATTTGATTAGGGAAATCATCATTCTTTTTATTTTCAAAAAGGTCATGATCATTATTAATATGCCTCAGTGGTATGTACACTGCTTCACCAATATTATACGCAATTGATAAACCAACTAGGTTTCCACTTTTAAAATTTAAAGAATTTGTTTCACAATCAATAGCAATTTCTGATTTTTCATTACACATTTCTAAAACTTTTATTAGTTCATTTTCAGATGTTACTAATTCATAATTAACTTTACGTTCACTAAAGTTATTTATTCCATTGATATTCTCTTTCGCCTCTGATTTTTCTAAATCAATACCATCACTTATTTTCTCAATAAGCCTTTTAAAAGAATGTTTTTGTAAAAACTTTGAGAATATCTCTTTATTTTTATTAAAATCAAATTTTAATTCAGCTAAATCTAAGTTTATAGGGACATCATTTTTTAATGTAACTAGTTTTTTTGAAATTAAAGCTAAATCTTTAAACTCTATAAGATTTTCTCTTCTTTTGTTTTGTTTAATTTCATTACTTCTAGTTAAAAGATCTTCTAAATTATTAAATTCATTTATTAAATCAGCCGCTGTTTTTAATCCAATACCTGGCACACCTGGAATATTGTCACTACTATCACCTGCTAATGCTTGAACATCTATAACTTTATCAGGTGAAACACCAAATTTTTCTTTTACTTTATTTTCATCAATCCATAAATTTTTCATAGGATCTAGCATTAATACATCATTTGCTACTAACTGCATTAAGTCTTTATCCGAAGAAACTATGATAACTTCCTTATTTGTTTTTTTTGCTTTTTGTACGAAAGTGGCAATTAAATCATCTGCCTCAAATCCTTCCATCTCTATAGTTGGCAAACCAATTGATCTGGATGCTTGTTTAATTAAATCAAATTGAGGGATTAAATCTTCAGGTGGTGAGGCTCTATTAGCCTTATAATTAGCATAGATTTCATTTCTAAAAGTTTCTCTTCCAAAATCAAACAATACACATATGTCTTGAGGATTAAAATCTTCTATTAGTTTTACCATCATATTTGTAAACCCATAAACTGCATTTATTGGAATACCATCAGGATTATTCATTGGAGGAAGAGCATAATATGCTCTAAAAATATAACCAGAACCATCAACTAATATCAGTTTTTCATTAGCTTTTTTTTCTGGTATGTTATTCAATTTTTCTTCTAATAATTATTTTTTTAAAATAAAAATTTTAGAACAATATGGACAAACTTGTTTGCCGCCTTTTGTTAGATTTAAATAAATTAAGGGATGCCCATAATCTTCGCCACCATCACAAGCAATAATTTTGTCTTTTACTCTAAAAATCTGTTTAAGGTCAGTTTTATTTGTTTTTATTTTTAAGTTTCTCATTGTTATATTTATTCATAAATTTTATTATATGATAATAAACCTTAATACAAATATATCAATCATCTATGAATAAAAAATGGATTAAACCAAAAAATAATTTAGCTATTGAGATACAAGATTTAAGTAAAACGTATATAAATTCACAAAAAAAAATTAATGCCTTATCAAAAATTAATTTGAATATAAAATGCGGAAGTTTTTATGGATTACTTGGTCCTAATGGAGCTGGAAAATCAACTATAATTAATATTATAGGCGGTACAACTACTAAAGATACTGGAAAAATTAAAATTTGGGGGCTAAATATTGATACTCATAGAAAGCAATCTAAACTAGCAATTGGGATAGTACCTCAAGAGTTAAACATAGATGCTTTTTTTACACCAAAAGATCAACTTGAACTACAAGCTGGGTTGTTCAATGTACCAAAAAAACATAGAGTTACAGATTACATATTAGAATTGATGGAGCTAACTGAAAAAGCAAATTCATATAGTAGAAATTTATCTGGAGGCATGAGAAGGAGACTGTTAGTTGCGAAAGCAATAGTACATAATCCTCCAATAATTATTCTAGATGAACCAACTGCTGGGGTTGATATAGAATTGAGAAAAAAACTTTGGGATAATTTTAAAAAATTAAATAAAGAAGGTATAACAATTATTTTAACGACGCATTACCTAGAAGAAGCTGAAACATTATGTGATGAAATTGCTATAATTCATAAAGGTGAAATAGTCGCAAATGATAATAAAAAGAACCTACTTAAATTAATTGATAAAAAAAT
>CACOVB010000030.1 GCA_902630555.1 uncultured SAR116 cluster alpha proteobacterium | reverse complement strand
ATTGAGGGTAGAGCCAATAAAAATGATTCTGCAGATGTTTTAATAGATGATGAATTTATTGGTGTAGTTTTTGAAGACAATGAGGATGAGGATACATGTTATCAGTTTAATATGACAATTTTAAGTGAAGATATTGATAATTAAATTACTTTCCAAGAATTGCAAGAAAATCTCTACTTATATCTTTTAGAATGCTAAGATCTATGTCAAATTTATAGAAAACATATGATGTTCCAGCAACAAATAATAGAAATAAAAAAAACTTAAGACCTTTTTGGCTAGGTTTTACTTCATTTTTATTAACACTCTCCTGCATAGATTGCAATTTTGTAACTGTTTCAAGTTTTTCTACTCTTTGTGTTAATTCTAAAATAACTTCAACAGACTCATTAAATTTTTTGGCAAGTAAATCGAATGCTTTCTCGTTGGTTTTAGCTACTTTATTTAGATTTTCTTTTAACTCAGATATATCTAAATTTTTATCATACTGAATATCTACTTGAACTTTATTTTGATCAACTTCATCTTTATTTTGATTAGTTTCAATATTAGATTTATCTTGATTAAGTTCAGCATCTACAGGCTTTTCATTATCATTTTTTTCATTAGGTTCATTGACAACTTCACCAAAATTTTTTTGTCTCATTAATAAAATCTTACTTTTTAAATCTTGATTATCACTCATAATTATTACCTCAAAATATTTTACGACAAATTTATAAAATTATTTTGTCTTTAATAAATTTATGTCCTTCTTTTTCTAACATACGTTTTTTTCTTTTAATTCCACCCTCGGCGCTGTAACCACCTAATCCACCATCTTTTCGAACAACTCTATGACATGGTATTTCTGGTATATAAGGATTTTTAGCACAAGCACTGGCAACTGCTCTAAAACTTTTTGGATGCCCAATTTCCATCGCTAACTCTTGATAAGTCAAAACCTCCCCCTCAGGTATATTGGCTATACTATTCCAAACCAATTTCTGAAACTTTGTACCAATATTAAAGTTAAATTTTTTCATAAGTCTTCAATTAACGTGCCAAGTTTGATTATAACATAGAATATTAAAATAACTTAATATCAAAATTTCTACTTATTTGATGAACAATTATTGTAGATATCAGTGTAACAACAATACAAATAAAAATTGAAATCAAAAATCCAAATTTATTTAAGCAATAAGGGAAAATTAAGAACATGGGGACAGTAGCTATTAAATATAAAAGAGTATAATTAATATGAGTTGCAATTTTATTTTCAGACACATTTTCGTAATACATCCAAAATAAAATAAGGAAGGTTGAAATAGGCATAGCTGCTATTAAGCCACCTATTCTATCATTTACTTTTGCAATTTCTGATACCATCACAATTATAAAAGCAGTGACAAGAATTTTAACTAAAATAAATAACATATATTACATAATTATCCAATTAATAGAGATATGATATTTTTTTAAAAATTTTTCAAGATCATTAATATCCAAGCAAATGGTCCTGTCATTTACGAACGGATGTAAATAAATCATCTTAAATTTTTTCAAATCATTATCACAGAAAAAATTTACATTATTTTTAATCCCGTTTAGCATACAAAAAGGTGATACAGCACCAGGAAAAACACCTAAATATTGATATAATCTATCTGGAGAACCAAAAGATAAGCGATCTGAATTAATAAGTTCTTTTAGAAATTTTAAATCAACTTTTTTGTCTTGTTCACATGTAAATAAGAAATTATTTTTCTTTTTATCTCTTAAATAAAAATTTTTAATATGAACAGCATTATTATCAGTTGGGAAAATTAAATTTTGTTGTTTTTTAGTTTCTTTTACAGAAAAAAGAGGTGTATGACTATATAAATCAAAATTAACATTATTTTCACTTAACAAACCAATAAGTAAATCGGATGAAATTGGTAAAAGGTCTTGAAATTTCAAAGTAGCATTAGACATTTTTCAATTTAATTATGAAAATAAAATTATATTCCTATTATAAATTAATAATAATCATCCAGCGTATCATTGCATATAACAATATAATAATATTATATTATTCAAATTTAAATGATGTTGATATATTTTATTCATATTAAGAAAGAAGTTTTAAAAAAACTTTTGAACTAGCATTTGCTTGAGCTAGAACAGATGTTGCAGCATTAGTTATAATTTGTGCTCGAGTTAATTTTGATGTCTCAAGTGCAAGATCAGCATCTTGTATTTTTGATAATCTTGTTTTATTTACAGTTTTTAAATTTGTTAGATTATCAAGCTTATGGTTTACTCTGTTTTCGCTTGAAGCAATTTTTGATCTATTATTTGCTACAGTATCAATAGCAGTATCTATCAGGGTAAGTGCTAAATTTGCATTGCTTATTGATGACATTGAAATTGTGGATCCAGCTGATGGAGAACTTGTAGGAGCCTGCTCCGTTAAGCCCAATTCAGAAACATTAGTTCCTGATATTTTTATAACATCGCCATCATTATGTGAAAGTGAAATTCTACCCTTAAAAGTTACAGAAGCTCCTCTTGCAATTGTTGCATCAGTTGCATCTGTGTGTGAAGCAAATAGATGAGTTGCTGTTCCAGAATGTCCAATAATTATATCTGCACCACTAGAACTAGATATTTCTAGAAATCCATCAGAGTTTGCTGCAGCCCTTATATCACCAATTGCTGCATTATTTATTTGAGTTATAACATCAGAAATATTTGTAACACTTGAAAAATCAACAGTACTTCCATTTATAGATACTTGTGATGCCGATGGGATATTTGAAAAATTAAGGTCTACAGTAACTAAATTAGATCCAGCTGCTGTTACATTTGTTGACGATGTTATGGCATTTATAGCAGTAGCTTTTGCTGCTGCTGAAGAATTAATAGATGTTCCAACTGATGTATCATTAATTTTAATGTCATGTGAACTCGTTAAAGCATTAGTTGAAACAAGCCCCGAAGTAATCACTGTTGACGAATCGATTTCATTAAAACCAAAATTTGCTAAATCTGAAATATTACCTGAATTTGAAGCATAACTATTATTTTTAGTCATAGGTTCAATTTTTACAAATGTTCCATCATTATTTACTAATTTTAGATACCCTAAGTATGTTCCAGCTGTAAAACCTGCATCAGAGGGTGCATTTCCAGCAATTACAATATCATTTCCGGTTGTATTTGATAATTTTATAGAATTATCTGTGTTAAGTGTTGCTGTAACACCTGAAGCTTCTTGATTAATTTCAGTTACCAGATTTTGCATAGTAGTTTGAACTGAGATTGTATTTCCGTTAATAGTAAACGTATTTGACATACTAAGGGTATTTTTTACTGCTGATGTCAATTCATTGAAAGCAGTTGCCACAGCGTTGTGAGTATTTGAGTTTGCATTGATAGCTGTAGCAAGGGCTGAAGCAGTATTATTACCTGATGTCAAATCTGTTGTTAATGTCGAAGCTAAAGCATTTTGACCATTTATTTTAATTTCATTTGCCGATAAATTAGAACTGCTGTAATTAACACTAGCTACTCTACCACTTGTAAACTCTTTAACTCCTGAAATAGCAGATAGATTTAATGCCGAACTATCTGAATCTTGCAAATCAATATCTAATAAATCATTTTTATCTTCACCAATTAAAAAGGTAACCTTTTTTGTAGAACCATCTAATAATTTCATATCATTATACTTGATTGAATTTGATATACTATCAATTTCTGCAAGATAAGCATCTACCTCAGTTTGTAATGAGGTCCTATCTCCAGATGTTAAAGATGATGATCCCCCTTGAACAGCGAGTTCTCTGATCCGACTCAATAAATTATTAATCTCATTCAATCCCGAATCAGCAGATTGAGTTAACGTAATAGCTTGTCCAGCTGTTGTTATAGCTTGAGATATACTGCCAATACTTGCATCAATTCTTGATATTTGACCCATTTTCCCAGGTTCATCACTTGCTCTATTTATCCTCTTACCTGAAGATAGTCTTTCTGTTGCTTCAGTAGTTTTTTTTATATTCTCAATAATATTTTGTCTGATATAAGACGTAGTTGTAGTGTATTGTCCAACGTTAAACATGTTTGCCCCCACAAAATCTTTAAAGTTACACATCGTTAACGACGTAGTATTTAAATTGTTTAGTTTTTTTTAAAAAATAATTTAATTTTTTGAATATGCTGCCATTTTGTCTAGAATTTTATTATTATTCCTTTTATAATTGACTAACTTATCATCTAGAATTTTTGTAAATTTAAAATTTTCATTTAAAATAATTTTTAATCTTTTTTTATAAGCTTTTGCATGATCTTTATTAATACTTAATATTATTGATCTTCTTTTTTTATCTAAACTTAAGATTTCAGAAAATTTATTGTCATAAATTAAATCTGAAATCTTTTCAGATAAATCTTCAAGTTCATTTAATTTTTTTTCTAATTCAATGGGCATTATTTTTTTTTAAATTTTTCCAGGCGTCTAATATATCTTCAAGTGCCATAATAGCTTTCTTTAAACCCTCTTTTGCTTTATTAAGCAAAGTATTAATTATTTGAACTCTACAGTATTCATAAACTTGAAATAAATTTTGAGCAATTTTAGGTGCTTTGTCAAAATCAAGAGAAATCTGTAAACTATAAATAATAGTTAAACCTTTTGATGCATTTTTTGCTTTGATTTCTGCTTTTTCTTTTTCTGTTTTTTTTATTTTTTCAACATTTTCTGGCATGATATTTTTCATTGAGGATAAAAGATTTTCCATCAGAAATTGCACTATCTCGTACTGAGATCTAGAAGAATTTAAAGCTTGTTGAACTTTTTTATAGGATAATACATTTAACTGGTTACTCATTTTTTATTTTACATCTCATACAAAATTATTTATTTATAAGTTATGATTAATACTCAGACAAATCCGATTAGTAATGTAACCCAACCATCTGCTTACCATTATAACAAAGTTAATACGCAGCAATTTGCAAATGGTATGCCAATATCTGAAAATAGTATTAATCAGATTGAGCATTCTTTTCGCCAATTTAATAATCTTGCGCCAGGATATATGAAAAATGTCTACTCACCATCTCTTTCACCTTCTTCAGGATCAACTACTGAAAGTTTTTTAAAAGCAAAGGCTTTATTATCGTCAAATTTCCGACAAAATGAGAAGGCAACTCGTTATCAAATGATTAGTGAAATAGATTTAAAGCTATACAATATGCAAAAAACAATAGATCTATTCATATAAATATTTTAAAAACTATTTTGGCATAACAATTGCACAATCACTCCGAATAAGGAGATTATTATGCCAACAGTAAATTCTAATATTGCTGCAAAATATGCTTTAAATAACCTTAACAAAACAGACCGTGAACTCACATCTGCTATGGAAAGGTTATCCTCAGGTAAAAGAATCAACCATGCAGGTGATGATGCAGCCGGAGCAGCAATTTCAGATAGAATGACATCTCAGATTAAAGGTTTGGAACAATCTGCCAGAAATGCAGCTGATGTAATATCTATGGCTCAAGTTACAGAAGGCGCGTTAGACGAGACATCTGCAATTCTACAAAGAATTAGAATGTTGGCGATACAATCAGCTACAGACTCTTATAATGCTGAGGAAAGAAGCTATCTAGATGCTGAAGTAAAACAATTATTGGCTGAACACGATAGAGTTACAAGGGACACTACTTTTAATGAAATAGCGGTTTTAGATGGTACATTTGCTGATAGAAGATTTCAAATCGGTGTGCACGAAAGAGAATTTGCAACTTTGTCAATTTCTTCAATGAGATTAGGTGCTCTCGGTGCGTTTAAAGTTACTAGTGACACAACAGATGGAGAATACGGCACAGACAATACAAGCGGCACTAATAGTGCTAGTACAGCAAACAATTTAGCTTTGAATGCTTATGCAACAGATTCAGCAAGTAATGCTAATTTAGTTCAAGAAGAATCTTTCACTATACATGGGTCATTAGGAAGTAAAACATTAACAACAACTGCTGGATCAACAATTAGAGATGTAGCTACTTTAGTTAATAATGCATTTGAAAATACAGGTGTAAATGCACTTGCTTCTACACAACTTAAAATTGAGGCAAAAGCATTTGGATCTGACAACACTGGATTAAACAGTGTTGCATTTACAATTCAAGGTAAAAATTCTACGGCAACAGCGGTTTCAGCAAATATTACATTTGGAGCAACTACTGGCACATCTGATTTGTCACAACTTAGAGATGCAGTAAATAATTACACAACAACTACTGGTATCTCAGCGACCTTATCTGCTGATAAAACTAGTATTATTTTAGTACAAAATGAAGGCTTTGATATCAAATTAGGAGATGTAGACTTTGCAGGAGATACAGCTGCTACAGGACCTAGAAAAGCTCTAGTTGTAACAAGCTTAGATAATGACGAAATAGCTGCTGGCAGTTCAGTTATGTTAACTGACAAAGCTGCAGTTACTACTGACGCCGATGATGTGGTCGCCTCTGCAAGTGGTAGCGCAGGTACAGCTATGACACTTAATACTTCTGGTAAAGCTTCTACAACTGCTGCAGCATCTATAGCTGCAAGTCAAGCTGGTGGTGGTTTTTCTAGTGGAGACACATTAGCTTTAGTAAGTGGAGCAACTTCATTAACATTAAATTCAAAAATTAGTTTAACTTCAGGTGGTAATGACGCTGCTCGTAAAGCAACAATAACCGGAACTGACATTTATGGAAACACATTAACTGAAGAAGTACCATTAACTAATGCCGATAAAGCAACAAGTACAAAAATTTTTAAAAGTGTAACTTCAATATCTGTTGATGGTGCACTTGGTGGCACGATTCAAGCTGGAATAGAACAAGCAGTCCATGCTACATCATCCCTTGTAACAATAACAAGCACTACAGGTGATGAAAGTGGAGTGTTATTCTCAATAGTCGGTAATGACCTAGATGGTAATGCTCAAACTGAGGTAGTTAAAGGTCCAACTGCTGGTGGTACGGTAAGTGGAAGATTAGTATTTAGCACTATTTTCTCCGTAACACCAGATACTGCTACAAATGCAGCAGTAACAGTAGGTCTTAAAGGTGCTGATTCAGCTATAGTTTCAGGTCAATTAGAATTTTATGCTAGTAATAGCTTTACTGTTCTTGGTGAAGAAGAAAAAAGTTTATTTGAGTCATCTCCTGGTGCAGCATCTCTAGATAAATTAGAGGGTGTAACAGTTAAAACACGAAAAGATTCAGTTAATGCTTTACGTGTCATTGATAGATCTCTTGATAGAATTCATAAAGAAAGAGCTAAGTTAGGTGCTTTGATGAGTAGAATGGAAAAAGCTATAGATAATTTGACAAATGTCGCCGTAAATACTGAAGCTTCAAGAGGTAGAATAAGAGATGCTAATTTTGCAAAAGAATCAGCCACTTTAACGAAAGCTCAAATTCTTCAACAGTCTGCTTTAGCAATGATTGCCCAAGCAGGAAGAATTCAGCAAAATATTTTAACATTACTTCAAAATTAATTTCATAGTTCCTCCACAAATAAGCCCCCTCATGGGGGCTTAGTTCTTTTTTAATGATTATATCTAACATCTAAACACAAATTTAAATGGCACTTTAATTGCAGATTTATAATCATGAGTACCCCAGGTTTACAAAACAAATTTTTAAAAGCTAAATTTTTAACTAATAAAGGTCAAACTTTTGATGCAATTAAATTGTATGAAGAAATTTTAAAAAAATATCCAAAAAACTCGCAGGCAAAAGATTCACTAATTATATTAAAAAAAAAATCATTAAATCATATAACTGCAGATTTAATTAAAAATTTAGAAGTTTCTTATGAAAAATCTGAATTTTTCAAGGCTTTATATTACTGTGAAGAAATTTTTAAACATGACCAATCTAATTCAAAGGCTTGGAACATGTGCGGTGCAATTTATACTAATTTGAAAAATTTTAAAAAAGCAATTTTTTGTTTTAAAAAATTTACTGAATTAGAGCCAAAAAAATTTTCAGGTTATTATAATTTAACTTTAGCTTATATTAAATCAAACTTATATTTTGAAGCTTTAGAAACTATTGAATTAGCTCTAAAAATTGATGAAAAATCATCAAGGGCATTTTATACTAAAGGATACATACTAGAAAAACTTAATAGTAATAAGGCAGTTGAATTTTATAAATCTGCATTGTCTATTAATCCTAATAATGTCAATGCATTATTAAAATTAGGTGACATGTGTCAAAGTAATAAAAATTTTAATGATGCCATTGTGTTTTATGAAAAGATTATCTCAGTTGACCCAAAAAATTATATTGTTTTTAATAATAAAGCTAAAGCTTTACTTGAGTTAAACAAAAAAAAAGAAGCAATAAAAAATTATGAACAAGCATTATTGATAAACCCTAATTATTCAGATGCAATAAATAATCTAGCGCAAATTAAAAAAAATGAAAAAAATTTAAATGCATCCATTAAATTATTTAAAAAAGCAATTGAATTAGAACCAAAAAACGGTGATGCTTTTAACAATTTAGCAAATACAGAGTTGGAACAAGGAAGTATTGAAGAAGCTATAAAAAATTATAAAAACGCTTTGGCATTAAACTCAAATAATAAAATAAATATATTTATAAATTTTTACCAAATTATCATTCAAAGTAATGAGATGATGAAAAAATATGAAGAAGAATATAAAAATTTTTTAAAGATATATCGAGATGAACTTTATCTTAATCCCTTATTTTTAATCTTAAACTCAATTCATAATTTCATAGAAAATAATATTAATAAGGTTAACAAAAATCTAAAATTAATAGAAAGTTTAAATATTAAAAATTCACTTATACTTAACGAAAAAGAAAGGAAATTCTGTAAGGCATATTTCATTTTTTTAAAAAAAATCTCAAAATACAAAAACTTGAAATTAAAAGACAATTTCGACTACTTTTATCATATTGGTGATAGTCATTCTTTATCATTTAATCAAACACCGATAAAAATTGATAATATGAATTATGTGATCAAACCGATGTTGATAATTGGAGCAAAATCTTATCATTTTGCAAATGAACATAATAATCATTATAAAACTTTAGTAAGATTTAATCTAAATAAATTGCCCTTAAAGTCAAAAATATTAATTTCTTTTGGTGAGATCGATTGCAGATTTGATGAGGGTATAATCTTAGCTGCAAAAAAACTTAATGTTGAGATAGATTGTTTGATTGAAAATACAACAAAATCTTACCTAAAATGGTTTAATGAAAATATTAATCAAAAAGAAAATTTATTTTTTCTTAATATTCCAGCACCTGTATATAACAAAAAAATTGATCCACATTTAAATAATAAAGTTGCCTATGTAGTGAAAAAATTTAACTTTTTTCTATCTAAATTTGCTAAAGACTTCAAATTTAAAATCATTGATATTTACAGATATACTAATAAAAATGACTTTTCAAATAAAGTATTTCATATTGACGCTTTTCATTTAGATAAAAAGATTTTTAAAAAAATCTTTCATCAATTAAAAAATGAATTTGAAGAAAAGTAATTATATCTTTTAAATAAATATTTGAATATGTGATTATTCATTAAAAAAAGCCCCCTTTTGTGGGGGCTTGATACAAAATCAGGGGCTTTTTTTGTTATAATTAGCTCTGTAAAAGCGCTAATAAACTCTGCTTAGAAGCATTTGCTTGAGCTAACATTGAAGTTGCAGCTTGAGAAAGTATTTGTGCTTTTGTCAATTTACTTGTCTCATGAGCGAAGTCAGCATCTTCAATTCTAGATCTAGCAGCATCAGTATTAACTTGTAATGTTACAAGGTTACTAATAGACGCTTCCAATCTATTCTCAAAGGCACCAAAACTAGCTCTGAACTCAGAAACTGTGTCGATAGCATCGTCTAATGAAGCTAATGAATTTGTAGCTGCTATAGTACTTCCTACATCGAGACCAGTTGCAGCTTGAGCTTTTTCATTTTGGGACTTGAAACCAATTTCATTAGCACCAGTGTCAGTGTTACTATCGGCAACACCATCTTCTATAATAATAGAACCACCATCTTCAGCTGTTAGAGAAATTGTACCTCTAGCAGCGTTAGCACCAGTACCTGCACCAGAAGCGAAACCAAAAGTTGTTCCATCCATAAATGTTGCAGTTTTAAACAAATCACCTTGTCCAGTACCATCATCAGAGTCATCTAAATCTATTGTGGCTCCAGAGGCAGAGGAAAGTATTAAATTACCATTTGATTGATCATAACTGGCAACAACATCATTAACTCCAGACATTGCATTGTTGATTGTTGAAATCAATGTAGTAGTTGTTGTAACACCTGATAAGTCTACTTCCACTCCAGCAATAGTTGTTTTATCATGGTTTCCTATAGTTGCACCTACTAAGTCAACAGTCATTTTAATTTTAGTTGCTGCAGTTGCAACTACACCATGTTCAGAAGTCTTATCATTAATCTGACGAACTTTATCTTGAGCACTTACATTACTTGAAGTTTGATCATCAAGTTCAGTGATAAGTACACCATTAATTTTAAGTCCATCAGTACCAGTAAGTTGAGAATTACTTACTGCTGCAATTCCTTTCACTGTTACACCCACACCGTTAGCAGCATTTACAACTTCATTTAAACCGATATTGTCTAAATCGCCTATAGTTCCTGACAAACCAGCATAACCATTTTCAGAATTACCTGCTTGTATAGTTATAGGTTTATTATCGACTGATGTTAATTCAACAAATCCACCATATACATCGTTTGCAATACCGAGGACTGTCAATCCACCACCACCAGTAAAGGCAATTTGGTCACCGTCTGTATTAGATAAAACTACAAAACCATCTGTATCAATTTTTGCATTAATGCCAGTAACTTCATCATTAACAGCATCAACAAAATCTTCTTTAGTTGCTCTAGATTTAACTGTTGTTCCGTTTATAACAACGTCAGCTGCTGTATAGGATGTTGTTGCAGCTTTAATTTCGTTGAAAGCTCTTGCCACAACGCCATGAGCACCTGTGTTTTCGTTAATTTTGACTTCTAATGCCTTTGCTTGTCTTTCGTTTGCAGCGTTAGAAGAATCAGCTGCGCTTATATCTGTAGGTGTGCCATCAATAGTTGTCGCATCCAAATCAAAATCTGTAGCTGTAAAGTTTTCACCGTTAATTTTGATATCTTCTTTAGCAATATCTGTTGTTCCAAAACCTTCCATTCTTGCTGTAACAATTCTACCAACAGAAGAAGTGTTTGTTTTTCCTATACCTAAAGCTTCAACATCAGTTTTCTTTAGCGCGATATCTAAAGCATCTGTTGCATCAATACCAATTTGCATAGTTACTTTATCATTAGAACCATCTAATAATTTAACTTTGTTGAAGTTGGTTTTACTTGCAATAGAATTAATCTCTTCTGCTAATTGATCCATTTCTGCCTGAATTTGAGATCTATCAGATGAATTTAATGTGCTATTACCTGCTTGTACAGCTAACTCACGCATTCTTTGAAGAATGTTCTCTATTTCACCCAATGCGCCTTCTGCAGTTTGAGTTAGAGAAACAGCATCATTACCATTTCTAATTGCTTGGCCTAAACTTTTAACTTGTGCAGTTAATTTAGACGCTATTGCAGAACCTGCAGCATCATCAGCAGCATTATTAATTCTTAATCCTGATGATAATCTTTCCATTGCAGACTGCATCTCTCTTTCTTGCTTCGACATGTTTGCCATAGCAATAAGAGATCCCATATTTGTGTTTACACTTGTCATTTAGTAACTCCTTAAAAGATTGTTACTAATTGATACGACCTAATTCAAATATGT
>CACOVB010000029.1 GCA_902630555.1 uncultured SAR116 cluster alpha proteobacterium | reverse complement strand
TTGATATGGAAAAAGAATTATCAAAAAGCGAAATTAAAAACTTTAAACCAGTACTTCAACCAATGGTTAGAAAAATAAAAGAAAATAATAGAAAAACAATATATTTATCAAGTCATATTGGCAAAATTAAAGGATGGTTAAGACCCGATACAATGTGTTTTGTGGATGATTTAATTGAATATGCAACTCAAAAAAAGTTTAAGTATGTGCATAAATGGAAAGTTAATGATTTAATCATGTGGGATAATCGACAAACAATGCATCGTGTAAGATCTTTTGATGATGTTAATGAATTAAGGGATATGAGAAGAACTACAATTGAAGGAGAAGAGGCTCTTATTTGAATTTTTTTCTCATTTTTGCAAATGAATTTATTACATCATCTAAAATATCCTCTATATTTTCTATTCCAACATAAATTCTTAAATATTCTCCCTTAGGTACATAACTTGTATTAATTGTTCTGTTAGTTTTTATATCAGTCATTGTCATTAAGCTTTCGTAACCGCCCCAAGAAGCTCCTTTTCCAAATAAAAAACAATTATCTGCAAAAAATTCAACCATATTAGTTGTTATATAATCTTTAAATTCAATTCCAAATATTCCACATGCACCATTAAAATCTCTTTTCCATAATTTATGATCAGGGTGTTCTTTTAAAGCAGGGTGGTAAACTTTTTTAACTTCTTTTTGATTGCGTAGAAAATTTGCTAATTTAATAGAGTTATCTTGAGATTGTTTTAGTCTCAATGGCAGTGTTCTCAATCCTCTTAAAGCTAAAAAAATATCATCTGGCCCAACGCATTGCCCTGAGTTTCTTTTCCATCTATTTATTGAATTGAGGTGTTTTTTACTACATACAGTTACACCCATCATAACATCTGAATGACCACCAATATATTTTGTTATTGCTTCAACAACAATATCGACACCAAATTTGAGGGCATTAAAATATAGTGCTGTTCCCCATGTATTATCTATTATCGTAGTAATTTTGTATTTCTTAGCTAATTTTACTACTTTATTAATATCTATTATTTCAAATGTATAACTTCCTGGGCTTTCTAAATATATAACTTTTGAATTATTTTTAATCTTACTTTCTAAATTTGAAAGATCTCTTGGATCATAAAAATCATACTCTATTTGAAATCTTTTAAACTCTTCTTCAACAAATCTCCTTGCAGAACCATATACACAATCGGGTATTAAAGCATGATCAAATGATTTTAAAACGCCCATAAAGCTATTAGTAATTGCTGACATGCCTGAAGGAGCTAAAACACAACCATCTGCATCATACAGATCTGAGATAGCTTTTTCTAGTGCTTCAGATGTTGGTGTGCCATTTCTTCCATACGTATATTTTTTTCCACTTCTATCTTTATAATCTTTCATGGACGGGGAAAGTATCGTACTTGCGTGATAAACAGGTGGATTCACAATACCATGATTTTTTTCAGGTTTTAATCCAGCATGTGCAGCAATTGTTTCAATTTTTTGTATTTTTTTCTTTTTCATACCAGTTTAGCTCTAAATTTACGATTTTCCTTGAATAATTAATAACATCATGTACAAAATTAATCATTAATTCATGAAATGTCATGACAATTTTTATGGAGGACTATAAATGAAAATAAAAGCACTTTTAGCGGCTTCTGTCGCTGGAGTAATGTTTGCAGGATCTGTTCTTGCAGGTACACTTGACGATGTCAGGGCTAGAGGTAAGTTAAACTGTATTATTAACACTGGTTTAGCTGGCTTTGCTGCACCTGATGACAAAGGAAATTGGCAAGGATTTGATGTTGATTTTTGTAAAGCTGTTGCAGCTGCAGTATTAGGTGACGCAAATAAAGTGTCATATACTACTGCTACAGGTAAAACAAGATTTACAAAATTAGCAGCTGGTGAAGGTGAAATCCTTTCTAGAAATACAACTTGGACTTTTTCAAGAGATGTTGATTTAGCTCAAACTTTTATTGGTGTTAACTACTATGATGGCCAAGGTTTCATGGTGCCAAAAAAATTAGGAGTAAAATCTGCTAAAGAATTAGACGGCGCATCTGTATGTATTCAAACAGGTACTACTACTGAATTAAACTTAGCAGAATTTTTTGCTGGTAATAATATGAAGTATAACCCGGTTCCAATTGAAACTAATGCTGAAGCACAAGAGCTATATAAAGCTGGTAGATGTGATGTTTATACAACTGATGCCTCTGGACTATATGCTACAAAAATGAGTTTTGATAATCCTGGAGCTCATGTTGTGTTACCAGAGATAGTTTCAAAAGAGCCTTTAGGCCCTGTTGTAAGACATGGCGATGATCAATGGGCTGATATTGTATCTTGGGTGTTAAGAGCAATGATGTCAGCTGAAGAAAAAGGTATCACATCGAAAAATGTTAAGAAATTAGCTGCACAGGACAATAAAGATAAGGAGATTAATAGACTTCTTGGTAAAGACCCTTTACAAGGATTGTCTAAACTTGGTCTTTCTGCAGACTGGGCAGTAAATGTAATTAGTCAAGTTGGTAATTATGCTGAAAGTTTTGAAAGAAACTTATACCCTCTAACAATTGTAAGAGGTATGAATGCACTTTACAAAGATGGTGGATTACATTATATCCCACCAATTAAGTAAGCTAAGAATCTAACAATTAAAAACTAAAAACGCCTCATTTAGAGGCGTTTTTTTTTATTTATTTTAATGTAATATTAGAAAAATTGTATTAAGGTGTTTTAATTGTATGGTCTAAAATATGCTAAATCTTTTAAAAATTTGGAGAAACGAAAAGTCTCGTGAAATAATTGTTCAGGTTTTCGTTTTGATTATATTTGGATGGTTTATTTCTTGGCTTGCGGGAAATGTTTCTGGAAATTTTGAAAGATTAGGGAAAGATCTAAGTTTTGAATTTCTTTTTATTCCTGCTGGATATGATATTAATCAATATTTAATTTCTTATAACAACAGAGATTCTCATTTAAGAGCAGCTATAGTCGGATTACTTAATACTGGGTTAGTAGCTATTTGTGGTATAATTATAGCGACAATTTTTGGTCTTTTTCTAGGTATCTTAAGATTATCGAAAAATTGGTTAGCTAATAGAATTGCTTATTGGTATGTAGAATTTACTAGAAATGTCCCAATTTTACTTCATATTTTATTATGGCATGGAATAATTATTAATACTTTGCCACATCCAAAACAAGCGATTGACATTTTTGATGTTTCTTACTTAACAAATAGGGGTTTCTATATACCAAAACCTATTGCTGAATCTGGAATTGAACTATTTTATTTATTTACTGTAATTGCGATTATTTTTGCAGTTTTATTTAGTAAATATTCAAAAAAAAGACAAGAAAAAACAGGAAAACAATTCCCAGTTTTCTGGATAAATTTAACGGTAATTATTGTATTTCCTTGCATAGCACTTGCATTTAATAACTTTCCAATTTCTTTTAGTATTCCAGAGTTAAAAGGGTTTAATTTTAGAGGTGGTTTACATTTAAGTCCTGAATTAATAGCATTAACATTTGCTTTGGCAATTTATACTGCCGCTTTTATTGCAGAAATCGTTAGAGCAGGGATTTTGGCAATTCACAAAGGACAAAGAGAAGCTGCGGAATCTATTGGACTAAAGCCAGATAGAGTAATGAATTTAGTGATTTTACCTCAGGCTAGACGTGTTATAATTCCGCCTTTAACTAGTCAGTATTTAAATTTAACAAAAAATTCATCATTAGCTATAGCTATTGGTTATATGGATTTAGTTGCAACTTTGGGTGGTATCTCTTTAAACCAAACTGGAAGAGAAATGGAAACTATGGTTTTAGTTTTACTTATTTATTTATGTATTTCTCTAAGTATATCTTCATTAATGAATTGGTATAATTATAGAGTTAAATTGGTGGACAGATAATGGCTTTTGATAAAAATAATTACGCTCCTGGAACTCATCCTGATTTACCTCCACCACCAGGTACAGTTGGATTAGTTGGCTGGTTAAAAAATAATCTTTTTTCTTCATTAAGTAATTCTATTTTAACATTGCTATCTTTGTATCTTTTGTATCTTTTAATTGAGGGTGGCTTAAGTTGGTTTGTAGTAGATGCAGTTGTAAATGCTAATGATAAACCAGGTTGTAGAAAAATAGCTGATGGTGCCTGCTGGGCAGTAATTGTCAAAAGATTTGATCAATTTATTTATGGTTTTTATCCTCTGGCTGAAAGATGGAGAATAAATGTATCCTTTTGTTTATTATTTGTTGCAGCAGCACCATTACTTTATCCTGACATAAAATTTAGAAAATACATGCTTGTATTTAGTTGTTTATATCCTTTCATTGCTTTTATCTTAATCAAAGGAGGGTTTTTTAATCTGTTAATGATTGAAACAAATCTTTTTGGTGGAACAATGCTTACGGTAATAATAGGAGTTACTAGTATTGCGTGTTCTTTACCTTTAGGGATACTTTTGGCTTTAGGTAGGCAGTCTAGATTAAAGTTAGTAAAAGTAATAAGCGTTTGTTTTATTGAATTTATGAGAGGAGTACCATTAATAACTTTGTTATTTGTTGCATCAACAATGTTAAATTATTTCTTGCCACCTGGCACGAACTTTAATCTACTTATAAGAGTAATCATAATGATGACTTTCTTTTCAGCAGCTTATATTGCTGAAGTTATAAGAGGCGGCATTCAAGCTATTCCAAAAGGACAGTATGAAGCGGCTGATGCAATAGGTTTGACATATTGGCAGACAACAAGGTTTATTACTCTTCCACAAGCGCTAAAAATTTCAATACCAGGTATTGTTAACACATTTATTGGTCTTTATAAAGATACAACATTGGTTGTAATTATAGGTCTTTTAGACCCTCTTGGAATAGGTAGAGCGGCACTTGCAGATACTAAATGGAATGGATTATCAACTGAAACGTATTTGTTTGTAGCTGTTATATTTTTTATAAGTTGCTTTGCAATGTCTAGGTATTCATTATGGCTTGAAAAAAAATTAAGTACAGATCATAACTAATTGTTTTAAAGGAATAAATATGAATAGTAAAAATAAAAATTATGTAATTAAAATAAATGAAATGCATAAATGGTTTGGATCATTTCATGTTCTAAAAAATATAAACCTTGAAGTAGGGCAAGGTGAAAGAATTGTTATTTGTGGTCCATCAGGGTCTGGAAAATCAACTTTAATTAGATGTATTAATAGATTGGAAGTTCATCAAGAAGGACACATTTCTGTTAATGGTATTGAGCTATCAGGTGACTTGAAAAACCTTGAAGCTATAAGAAGCGATGTAGGGATGGTATTCCAATCTTTCAATTTATTCCCACATTTGTCGGTATTAGAGAATTGCACACTTGCACCAATTTGGGTAAGAAAAATGCCTAAGAAAGATGCCGAAGAATTGGCAATGGAATATCTAGAGAGAGTTAAAATTCCTGAGCAAGCAAAAAAATTTCCTGGACAGCTTTCTGGAGGTCAACAACAGAGAGTTGCTATTGCACGTGCATTATGTATGAAACCAAAAATAATGCTATTTGATGAACCTACTTCAGCTTTAGATCCTGAAATGATTAAAGAAGTATTAGACACAATGATTGAATTAGCTGATACTGGCATGACTATGTTAGTTGTGACTCATGAAATGGGTTTTGCAAAAAAAGTCGCTGATAGAGTAATATTTATGGATGAAGGTGAAATAATAGAGCAAAATACTCCAAAATTATTTTTTACTAAACCAACCAACGATAGAACTAAACTGTTTTTGAGTCAGATTTTAAATCACTAAAGCTTAATGATTTTCATGTTTTTTGAAGCCCATTCTGACCAAGAGCCATCATAAATTGGAATATCCTCATTACCTATTCTATAATAAGATAATGCTATTACACACGCAGATACTCCAGATCCACATGTAGTTATAACTTTTTCATTTTTATTTAAATTTAAATCATTAATTAAATTTTTAAAATCAGATTTAGAAATTAAATTACCATTTTTATCTAATAATTTAGATGCTGGAAGATTTAAAGAATTAGGCATATGTCCAGATTCTAAATTTGGTCTTGGTTCTTTACCATTTCCAGAAAATCTTTCAAATGATCTTGCGTCAAGTATTGGAAAGAATTTGTTATCAGAAATATTTTTCATTTTTTCAATTTTAATTAATAAGTTTTTATTTTCTTCAGTTGCTATAAAATTCCCAAAAGACATATTTGACACTTCATTAGTTGTTACAAAACCATTTTCTTTCCATGATTTAATGCCACCAGATAAAATAAAAATTTCTTTATGACCGAAATATCTTAATAAAAACCAACATCTAGCTGATGATAATAGGGGAGAATTATCATATATAATTACAATATCATTATTATTTAATCCAAGTTTTTGCATATGTTTTTCAAAAACATATTTAGATGGAAACATATGTGGAAGATCATTATTTGGATCTGAAATCCTATCAATATCAAAAAATACTGCATTTTCAATATGTTCATTGTTATACTCATCAATTGCATTAATACCTGTATTTGGCAAAAAATATGATGAATCGAATATAATTACATTTTTTTTTGTGTTTTTTAATTCATTAACTTCTTTAGCTGATAAAAAAATATCTTTCATTTTACTCCATCCAACTTGGAAAAGGTAAATCTTTTGATTTTAAAAAACCTTTATTCCATATTTTTGATTGGTACCTTTGGCCTGAGTCACATAAAATAGTAACAATATTATGACCAGGGCCAAGTTTTTCGGCCATTTTTATAGCACCACATACATTAATGCCACTTGACCCACCTAAAAACAAACCTTCTTCTTTAAGCAGTTTAAAAATCATTTCTAAAGCTTCTTTATCATTAATTCTAACAGCGTCATCAACAACAAGGTGTTTTAGATTTTCTGTAATTCTGCCTTGACCAATTCCTTCAGTAATTGAATTACCTTCTGCTTTAAGTTCATCTTTTTTGTAATAGTTGTATAGTGCTGAACCATAAGGATCTGATAAAAATATTTTAATATCTTCTTTTTTTTCTTTTAAGTATCTACTCACTCCAGCTAAAGTGCCACCAGTTCCCACTGCACATGTAAAACCATCAACTTTTCCATCTAGTTGCACCCAAATTTCTGGCCCAGTGGTATTAAAATGTCCATTCATATTTGATATATTATCAAATTGGTTTGCCCATAAAACACCATTTCGTTCAGATTTATTAAGTTCATTAGCTAAAGTTTCTGATTGACGGATATAATTCTCAGGGTTTGAATATGGTAGTGCAGGGACTAATTTTAATTCACAACCAATAAGATTTAATGCATCTTTTTTCTCTTGGCTTTGAGTTTCTGGCATTACAATAATTGTTTTAAAACCCATTGAATTCCCAACCAAACCAAGTCCAATGCCAGTGTTTCCTGCAGTTCCTTCGACAATTGTACCACCATCTTTGAGTTTACCGACTTTAATTGCATCCAGAATAATGGCTTTAGCTGCTCTATCTTTTATAGATCCTCCAGGATTAAGGAACTCTGCTTTTCCATAAATATTACATCCAGTTATTTTACTAGGGTAATTAAGTTTTATTAAAGGTGTGTTACCAATAGATTCTATAAAGTTATTTTTAATATTCATAGTATTTTTAATTTATATTTTTCATATTAATAAAACAATTTTTATGGTTCCCTCATGGCAGTGTTAATTGTTTTTATGACTGGATAAATAAGATAAGTTATTAAAGGTCTAGTTCCAGAGATTACATTTCCTGAAACGTTCATTCCTGGAAGCAAAGTGAAATCTTTAGGCACATTTCTTAAATTATTTTCAATAATTTTAACTTTTCCCCTGTAAACACTGCCTTTTTCTCCGGATATATCCTCATCTCTAGTATCTTTTGAAATACTAATTAATTTTCCAACTAGTTCTCCATGTTTTTGTGATGGCATAGCATCTAATAAAACTTTAACTTTAGCTCCTTCATATACATTAGTTATATTTTTTGGATCAATATCAATTAAAACATATAATGCAACATCTTCAGGTACAATTGTAAGTAAACCATCACCAGGTTCAACAACAGAGCCTTCAAAATTATCTTCTAGTTTTAAAACTGTTCCTGAAATAGGTGATAACAGGTTAACATCTTGTTGATTTCTTTTTAATTTAATCAATCTTTCGCGCATAGCTATATCATTATCAACAAGAGATTTTAATTCTTCATTTTTTGTTTTTTTCGTCTGATTGATGTAAGCAAGGTGACTTTCTATTGTATCATTTATTTGAGATTTTAGTTTTGTTTCACTTAGTAATGATTGTTTATGTTTAAATCTTGCCTCTTCGAGATCCTTTTTTATACCCACATTTTTTTTATTTAATTCAATTTGTCTGTCATATTCAAGCTTATTAAAGTTAATTTCATTTTTAATTATTTTAAGATCGACGTTAAGTTGATTTAATTTTGTTTTATTTGTATTTTTTTGGGTATCTATTTCTAATGTAAATCCTTTAAATATTGCTAGTTGAATATTATTTTTGGGTAATTTTTTTCTTTTATCATCTAAATAAGCTAATTCTGCTTCAGTTCTAATTAAATTTTCTTTATTAGATTTAAGTTTGATTTCCGTATCTCTTATATCAGAGGCCAACAATGTTTCATCAAAAGTTGCTAATATTTGACCAACTTTTACTTGATCGCCTTCTTTGACTAAAATTTTTTTTATAACCGAATCATAATTTGATTGTACATTTACATTAGGTATTTCCGTAGATATTTGTCCTCTTGTTGCTACTGTAATATCAATTTTAGTAATCGAAGACCATATTATGAATACAAAAACGACTATAATAATAACAAATCCAGATATAAATAAAGTTTTGTTTGGATTAATATCACTAAATTGGTCAATATTATCATTGAATTCCTTCAAAGTTTTATTAGTAAAATTATCAATTTTTTCTTTTTTTAATTGAGAATCCTCTAAATTTGAGGTTTGTTTATTACTCTCTTTTTCATCACTTTCAAATGCATCTCTATTCAATTTTTCATTTGCTGATCGTGCATATCCAGCTAGTCTTCTCATCATATCAAGAGATGTTTGTGGGGATGCGGACAAATATTTTTTAAGTTGTTCTTCTGAAACTTCTCTTAAAACACATGACGTTTTTGCTCTTGCTGAACCACTCCTAGGACTTCCATCAATGATTGCCATTTCACCAAAAAGTGCACCTTTGGAAATTTCTGCGAGAGTTATATAATCTTCACCAGTAAACTTTACTAATTCAATTTCACCTTCTTCAATTACATATGCTACTTTTCCATATTCACCTTCTCTAAAAATAAAGTCTCCAGGCAAAAAAGTTTTATTTGTTGTTTTATTTGACATAACTTACTAATTAAAAATTAAATTTTGTTGTCCTTTTAATTTTGGGCTCACAATATTAAGTTGTTTTTCTAAAAAGTTTTTAATTGGACCATCATCTGAAATCACAGTCTGAGTGTCACCAAATTGTTCTACTTTACCTTGATTTATAAACATAATTTTTCTACAGTGTCTTAAGTACCAGAGTTGTTGTGAAATAATAATTAAGGTTCTTCCTCTAGCTAAATCAGGTATTCCTTCCATTATTTTTAATTCATTTGGTGTATCTAAATTAGCAAAAACGTCATCTAAAACTAAAATTTTAGGGTTTCTTATTATTGCTCTAGCTATTGCTAATTTTTGTTTCATAGCGGGTGTTATATCAGCCACTGCATCACCAAGTGGCGTTTCAAAACCTTTCTCCAGTTTTTCAATATCTTCATTTACCTTAGCCAATCTTGTAGCCCACAATATTCGATCATTATTTGCGTTTGGAAAGACCCTTTGCATATTTTCTCTAATACTTCCTGGGAAAAAATATTGATTTCCACCAACAAGAGAAATTTGAGATCTAAGATGTTGAATATTAATTGTTTTTATATCATTTCCATCAATGAACACTTTTCCTTCGGTTGGATTAAACAAGCCTTGAATCAACTCACTAAAAATTGTTTTTCCTGATCCACTTGGACCACATATACCTATAATTTCACCTGGCGCAATATTTAAAGAAACGTTATCTATTACATTTGAACTATCTTTAAATGAAAATGAAACATTTTGAAAAGTTATACCTCCTTGAATTGGATGAAACTGACCAGCTCCTCTGTCTTCTGATGACAAGGAAGCTGACTTTTTCAAGTTGTTCAATAATTCTGAAAACTTTTTAATATCTCCCGGAAGATCAACTAGGTTCAAAGTTGGTCTATATATTTTTCCAATTAACATGTTAACTCCAATAAGAACTCCAGCTGACAAATCTCCGGAGAAAACCATATGAACCCCTACAAATAAGACAATTACAGTTAATAAATTATTAAGCAGTGTTCCTACTTCATTAACAGATGAGCTACTGTATGAACTTTTTTCATTAGATTTAATATATTCACCTTCATAGTTTTTCCATTGATTGAATATTTCTTCTTCTAAACCAAGTCTTTTTATATCTTCAAAACCATCTACAGTTGTTGAAAGCAATTCTTGCCTATTTTGATCAGCTTGGAATGTTTGGGATGTTAATAACTTATGTTTTCTAGAATGAATGAAACTATAAAGTGAGCTAACACCACAAAAGCCTAAAACTATTAAGCCTAATAGGGGACTATAAAAAAACAAAATAGGAACAAAAAATAAAACAGAAACAAAGTCTGTAATTGAGCCAAGTAACTTTTGAATAATAGTGGTTCTTATTTGTGATAAAGTTTGGGTAAGTTTTCTAACTTGATTTGTTTGACTTTGTAAAACGGATAATGGAAGGTTTATAATTTCTCCAAAAATACTAACACCATATTTAGCTTCTATTTTAGATGCAGATAAACTCATTATATTTGTTTTAAGTTTTGAAAGAACTAAATTAAAAATGTGTGCAAGAACAACTCCTGAAGCGACTACATATAACGTTGAATAAGCTTCGAAATTAACTACTTTATCTAAAACAATTATTAAAAAAATTATTGGAGATAAAGCAAAAATATTCAGAAATGTAATTATTATGAATAGTTGGATTATTATGACTTTGTTTTCAAATAAATCATCTAATATAGCCCCCAAACTAATTTCATTATCTTCACGAGCTAATTCTTTTGATTTTTTAAATATAAAACTTTGTTCTCCCCAAAATTTTAGAAACTCTGAAGAAGGAATATTTTTTGGCCTAGGTTGTGAATCACTCGGATCTAAAATTGTAACATTTGATTTTTCATCTTCTTGATTAACTTTAACAAGTATAACATATCTTCCAGTTTTTAATCTACATAAGATAGGTTGTATTTTACATGCTTGTTCTAAACCAGATAAATTTGTTTTAATAGCTTTGCATAGAATTTTGTGTCGTTTGGCTAAATCTTTAATTTGATTTGGAGAAATTTCATTATCATCAACGCCCTCAATATGACTGAATTGTGCTTTTCCTATTTCAACACCTAATCTTCTAGCTAAAATTTGAAACCCTATTGCACCTGAAAGCATAAAAAACCCCTCATTATTTTTATAAATGAGGGGTTGTATGTCAATCTAAATTTATGATTTACATAATTATACTACATTACCATCATCTTCAGGAGGGGGCATGTCAGGTGCAGGCTCATCCATTGGCCCTGGACCATCTTCAGGTCCATTTGCTGGGTCTGTAGTTTCCATGTCCATGGCTTCATTAATAGCACCAAGGTCAGGTCCGACATCCATTGGTCCTGGTCCACCTGGCATTCCGTCAGGTCCTGGTCCACCTGGCATTCCGTCAGGTCCTGGTCCACCTGGAGGAGGTCCATTTGGATCACCCATAGGTGGCATATCTCCCAGAGGTGGCATGCCTTCGCCAACTGGGCCTG
>CACOVB010000028.1 GCA_902630555.1 uncultured SAR116 cluster alpha proteobacterium | reverse complement strand
AGGAATTAATTTAAGCCAATTTAACCCATTCAAAATTACATCTATATTTTCTTTTGAAGATCTTTTGATGTCTGTATCTTCAATTCTAAGCAAAAATTTGCCACCATTACTTTTTGCAAAAAGGTAGTTAAATAATGCAGTTCTTGCTCCTCCAATATGAAGTTTACCTGTTGGCGATGGTGCAAACCTAGTTCTTATCATGATTTTAAATTTTAGTAGTGTCTATATAAAGAAGTTAGTACACCTTGAACTTTTATTCTATTCGGCCCATAGATGTATGTTTTATAATTTATGTTTGCAGGTTCAAGAGCAATACTCTCTCCATTTTTTCTAAAGCGCTTTAAAGTCACATCTTCTTCATCAATCAATGCAACTACTATATCGCCATTTATGGGATGTTTTTCTGAATCAATTATTGCGATATCATCCTGCAAGATACCAGCTTCAATCATTGAATCACCATCAACTTTTAATGCATAGCATTTCCCTTTTCCTAAAAAGGAAATAGGAACTTCTATATTTTCGTTAGCAGTTTCAATTGCCTCTATGGGTAATCCAGCAGCAATTTTACCTAAAAGTGGTATACTCAAGGTATTGATGTTATTGGGATTTTGATTGTCTTGATCTTGTTTTAATGTAGAATAATTTTTGCCATTTGGATATTTTTTTGGATATATAGATCTAGCTTTATTATTAAGCTTTATAATATAATCGCGTTCTAAAAGACCTTGAACTATTCTGTGAATACCTGATTTTGATTTTAAATTTAAGTGAATGCAAATTTCTTCATATGAAGGAGATGTACCACTATCCTCAATCTTTTTTATTAGGTAATTTAGTAATTGTGATTGTTTAATAGTTAGCATATTCACCTTTTGTTCTTACATAAAATGTTAATTAAGTCAATAATTTATATTAAATCAGGAAATTTTATAAAATTTACTTTTGTATTTTTTGAAGCTTTTTTCTCAAAAGGTTTTCTTAAAATAAGACAGTCACATTTAGAAAATAAATTAATCATTGAACTATCCTGTTTTGAAAATGGTATTATTTTACTTTTATCATTTTTATCAAAATAAGCTCTAACAAAATCAAGTCTTTGATCATTTTTTTTTAATTCGCCATTAAGAATTCCAACATGCAAATCCGGAAAAAAATGATTTATACCTAACATTTTATTAATCAATGTTCTTAAGAAAATTAATGAACAAACTCCTGCAGAAACAGGGTTTCCAGGCAACCCTAAAAAAGGAATATTTTTATATTTTCCAAATATTAGAGGCTTCCCAGGTCTCATAGCTATCTTCCAAAAATCTACATTGGTATTACTATTTTTTTTATCCAATACACTCTTTAATAGGTCGTATTTACCTACAGATGCACCACCAGAAGAAACGAAAAGATCGCAATCTAAATTTTTATTTAAGATTTTTTCAATATCTTTAGTTTTGTCTTTTGCAATAGGTAAAATTTTTGGAATTCCTCCAAAAATCTTAATCATTGAAGAAATCATCAGATTATTTCCACTAGGTATTTGATTTTTTCCAATTTGTTTTCCGATATCAACAATTTCATTTCCTGTTGACAAAATTCCGATTACTGGTTTTTTTTTGACATAAACATTATCGTTATTGGACATTGCTATAGAAGAGATAATTCTGGAGTTAATCAAAGTATTTTTTTTAACAACTAATTCTCCAAGCTTTAAATCCACACCCTTTTTTCTAACATTTTGATTTTTTTCAAATGTTACAGTATTTGTAATGATTTCGGATGTTAAATTTTTAGTATTTTCTTGAATAATTACAGTGTTAGTACCTTTTGGTAGAAATGATCCTGTAAAAATTTGAACAGTTTCATTTTTACCCACTTTACCTTTGAAAGGATTTCCAGCAGATGACTCTCCAATAATTTTAAATTTATTAGTATTATTTTTTGAATTTATAGCAAAACCATCCATTGCAGAAGTATCTTCACTAGGATTATTTCGTTTTGATATAACATTTTTAGATAATATTCTTCCTAGACTATCTGATAGTTTTATTTTCTCTTCTTTTTTTAATGGTAAAATTTTTTTTATTATAGCTGATATTGCTTGATCAACTGGTAGAAGACCCTTTTTAGACATTGAAGATACCAGATTTTCCACCTGATTTATGTTTTAATTTAATATCAGTAATAGTTATTTCTTTATCTAAAGATTTACACATATCATATATTGTTAAAGCAGCAACGGAAACTGCTGTAAGTGCTTCCATTTCAACACCAGTTTTCCCTAAACTGCATGCTTCTGAAGTAATCTCAATTAAGTTTTTATTTTTAGAAATTTCAAATTGTATTTTTACATACGAAAGTGATAAGGAATGACAAAGAGGAATTAATTCGTGAGTTTTCTTCGCTGCTTGAATTCCAGCTATATTTGCAACTTCAAGGACATTACCTTTACGTATTTTATTTTCAGAAATAAGGTTGAGTATTTCATTATTTAAAATTACTTTTGCATAAGCCTTTGCAATTCTTTTGCTTTCTAACTTTGAACTTATATCTACCATACTTGGGTTGTTATTATCATCTAAATGCGAAAATTTTTTAGACATTTATTGCCTTTAAATTCTTGAATATTTTAGCTATATTGTTTTCTTTCATAAATGCTTCACCAATTAAGAAAGTATTGAATCCAGATTGAACTAAATTTTCTAAATCTTTTGAGTTAGAGATACCACTTTCCGAGATTGGTATTTTACTTTTTTCTATATAATTTATCAAATTTATTGAGGTGCTAATATTAACATCCATTGTTTTTAAATTTCTATTATTGATTCCAATTAGTTTGGCTTTAAGTTTGTTTGCAATTTCTAATTCTTGTAAATCATGAACTTCAACTATTACGTTCATTCCTAAACTAAAAGCATATTCTTCATATTCTTTTGCTTGATCAAATGATAAACATGATAAAATCAACAATATACAATCAGCACCCAAATATCTTGATTCCTCAATTTGCCATTCATCAATAATAAAGTCTTTTCTTAAAACAGGGAGTGAAACTTTACTTTTTATAGCTTTTATGAATTTGTCATCACCTTGAAAAAATTTTTTATCAGTTAAAACCGAGAGACATGTTGCTCCATTTCTCTCGTAAATTTGACCAATTTCTACCGGATTAAAATCACTTCTAATAATACCTTTGCTTGGTGATGCTTTTTTTATTTCAGAGATAATACTTATCTTAGATTTGTTGCTTTCTATTTGTTTTAAAAAGGGTCTTATTGGATTATAATTAGAGCTTTCTTCTTTTATTTGAGTTAAAGTTAAAAGCTTTTTTTTTATATTAACCTCTTCTTTTTTATACTCAATAATATCAGATAATGTTTTCATTTTATGTATTTGAAACTTTTTTTAATAAATTAAGTTTTTCCAATGCAGATTTGGAGTCTATAGACTTAGTCACCATTTCAGATGCTTCTTTGACATCATTTGTGAGCCCAGAGGCTAAAATTGAACAAATCGCATTGACTTTAACTATATCTCTAAATGGTCCTTTTTCTCCATTTAATAGTTGCATTATTTCTTTGGCATTATAATTTGGATCCCCACCTTTAAGTTTTTCAATTGAAACTTTATCTATTCCAAAAGTTTTTGGTTCAATCTCAAATTCTGATAATTTTCCATTTAATAGCTTCACTCCAAAAGTTTTTCCTGTTGTGGTGACTTCATCCATTCCATTTTCGCTGGATACAATCCAAGCATTAGTAGATCCAAGCTTTTTTAGGGCTTTTGCAAAGGGCATTAAAAGACTCTTATCATAAACACCAACTAATTGTTTTTTTACAAATGCAGGGTTCGATAAAGGGCCTAATAAGTTAAATATTGTTCTAAAATGAAGTTCTTTTCTAACATTCATAACATGTTTCATCGCACTATGATGTTTTGGTGCAAAAAGAAAACATATACCACATTCATCTAAACATTTTTGAACATTAGAAATATCATTTTTAATATTTATACCTAATGAAATTAAAACATCAGCAGATCCTGACATTGAACTTGCTGAATAATTACCATGCTTTGCCACTTTTATACCAGTACCTGATATTACGAGAGCTGTAGCAGTTGAAATATTTAAAGTATTATGACCATCTCCACCAGTTCCCACAATATCAATTGTATCGTCTGAGGCTTTAATTTTAATTGCTTTTTCACGCATTATATCCGCACCAGCTGCAATAAGGTCGTGAGATATACCGCTATTAATAAATATAATTTTTAAAGATGTTAGAAATGATGAAATTAATATATCAGTCGCATTGCCAGTCATTATATACTCAAATGCAGACTTACCTTCATCATAGGACAAATATTTCCCGTTAGATAAGACCTCAATCTGTTTCTTAAAATCTTCAGTTGTTAACATTTAGTAAACATAAAAAAAATCTTTTAATATGTAAATTATAAAACTTACTATTTATTGTTTTGATTTGTTGACTAATTAAATCATTGCTTATATAAAGCACAATATATTTTGAGGATATTATGAGGCCAAATAAAACTTTTATACCTAAAGTGTCTGATTTGAAGAGAAGTTGGTACATTATAGATGCTGAAGGACTAGTGTTAGGTAGATTAGCAGCAATTGTTGCAAATAAATTAAGAGGTAAAGATAAAGTATATTTTACACCAAATATGCAATGTGGAGATAACATAATTATCGTCAATTCTGAAAAGGTTCTCTTAAAAGGCCAAAAAAGGTTCAACAAAAATTATTATTGGCATACTGGGTATCCTGGAGGTATTAAATCTACTACACCAGAAAAAATATTAACTGGAAAAACTCCTTCCAAAGTGATTCAACTTGCAGTTAAAAGAATGATACCAAAAGGTCCCTTAGGAAGAAAAGTTTTAAAACAACTTCATATTTATAGTGGAAGCGAACATCCTTACGAAGCTCAGAAACCTGAGGTAATTGATATTAAATCTTTAAACAGAAAAAATAGTTAGGTCAAATATGAATGAAGAAGTAAATAGTTTGAATGAATTAGATAGTAATTCTAGTGCAGAACAACCAATACAGCCAACTGAACCTAAAATTGATGATTTGGGTAGATCTTACGCTACTGGCAGAAGGAAAGATTCAACTGCTAGAGTTTGGGTTAAACGAGGTTCTGGTGTCATGACTGTGAACGGCAAAGAAATGCCAATTTATTTTGATAGACCAGTTTTACAAATGCAACTCAACCATGTCTTTGAAATAGCTAATAGAGTTAAAGAATTTGATGTAATGGCAACTGTAAAAGGTGGTGGCCTTTCAGGTCAAGCAGGTGCTGTTAAACATGGAATAAGTAAAGCTCTTTCTTTATTTGAACCCGAATTAAGAACAACTCTAAAATCAGCTGGGCTTTTGACAAGAGATTCCCGTACAGTTGAAAGAAAAAAATACGGTAAAGCGAAAGCTAGAAAAAGTTTTCAATTTTCTAAAAGATAAGTTTTATGACATCATTACCCGTTTCAATTGGAATAGCTGGTATTGGAAATGTTGGCAGTGAAGTTGTTAGTCAATTAATTAAACATAAAGAATATAAAAAATCTTTTACTATTAAAGCAGTTTCTTACAGAAATAAAAAAAAGAAACGTAATTTTTTACCAAAAGGTATTACTTATTATTCAGATGCTAGGAAGTTAGCTCAGGATAAAAATATAGATTTAGTTATTGAATTAATAGGAGGTTCTGAGGGCATTGCTAAAGATGTTTGTTTTATAGCCATTAAAAACAACAAACACCTCATAACCGCTAATAAAGCTCTCATTGCAGAACATGGCAAGGATTTATCAGAATTATCAAATAAAAATTTAGTTTATTTTGGATTTGAAGCATCAGTTGCTGGTGGAGTGCCAGTCATTAAGGTAATAAAAGAAAGTTTAGTTTCTAATGAAATTTCACAAATTACAGGTATTATGAATGGCACATCAAATTATCTTATGGATGAAATTGAGAAGAAATCTATAGATTTTGAAAAAGTGCTTAAGACTGCTCAAAAACTTGGTTATGCAGAAAAAGATCCAACTTTTGATGTTGAAGGAATTGATGCGGCACATAAATTAGCAATTTTATCTCTTTTAGTATTTAAAAAACTTCCAAGATTATCTGGAATGCATGTTAGAGGTGTCTCAGAAGTTACATTATATGATATTAAAACTGCTCATGATTTTGGTTATAAAATAAAATTGCTTGCCATATGTTCAAATCAAAATTCTTTTGAATGTTCAGTAGAACCATGGTTGATTTCTAAAGATCATAGTTTAGCTAAAATTGATGGAGTCCTAAATGCAATTGAAATTAATTCTAATTTAGCGGGACCACTACTTTTGACTGGCGCTGGAGCGGGGTCAAAGCCAACTGCTTCTGCAGTTATGTCTGATGTCTTTGATTGTTTAGCTGGAGGAAATAGAACCGGACTATTAAGAAACGGTGTTAAAATTAATCAAGTATCAAATTCAAAATCATTTAAGTCTGAAGTCAAGTTTTATTTAAGAGTAAGTGTTGTAGATAAAGTTGGGATTTTATCTGATTTAACTAGTATTTTTAAAACCTTCAAAATTTCTATTGAAACTATTTATCAAGATTTACAAAAAGGTAATCAAGTTGCAAATTTAATTATATTTACTCATAATGTTAAACGTACCCAAATGGACAAAGCTGTTGTAAAAATTAATAAATTAAAAGGTACAGTTGGTAACGCATTGGCTTTTTGTATATATAATTAAAATAAAATGGATGATAATCAAAATAGCTATTATCAAAATAAAAAATCAATAAATCAAAATTACTGGAAATTATCAACTAAAACAGAATTAGAAATACATTTTGAATTGTTCTTTTCTCAAAGGTTTAATTTTCCTTCTGCATTAGTGCCAATACTTATAGATAATAAGGTTTCAAAAGATAATTTTGAACTTTTCGTAGACCCAAAGATAAAAAACTTTCTCCCTGACCCAAATATTTTTATAGATATGGATAAAACAGTTAAGCGTATTGCAAATGAAATAGAAAATAAAAATCCTATAGGTATTTTTGGTGATTATGATGTCGATGGTGCAACTTCTGCAGCTTTGTTAAAATTATTTTTACAATATTTTGGGATTGAAGTTTACATTCATATACCTGATAGATTTTTAGAGGGTTATGGTCCAAATATTTCTGCTTTGAAAAGTTTGGTTTCAAAAGGCTCAAATTTAATTATAACAGTTGATTGTGGAATTAATTCTCATGAACCATTAAAAGAATTAAATAAGACAGACATAGATTGTATTATCATTGATCATCATACACCCGACGATGATTTGCCTCCTGCTTTTTCAATAGTAAATCCTAAGCGTAAAGAAAATGGAATTGAGTATCATTATTTAAGTGCTGTTGGGGTTACTTTCATAATGATTGTTGGTTTAACTAGAGAGCTAAGACAAAGAGGTGTTTTTGAAAAAATAAAAGAACCAAATTTATTTAGATTTTTAGATTTAGTTGCTTTAGGAACAGTTTGTGATGTAGTTCCTTTAAAAGGCCTTAATAGATGTTTTGTTAAAGCTGGTTTAAATATTATTTCTCAGAGAAAAAATCTAGGTATAAATGCTTTATGCGATATATCGGATCTAAATAATATACCAGATGAAGAAACTTTGGGTTATAAACTAGGACCAAAAATTAATGCAGCTGGAAGAATTGGTTCAAGCGACATAGGTGTAAGTTTATTAATTTCAAAAGATATTAGTAAAGCAAATGAGCTTGCATCAAAACTTTATCAACTTAATGAGAAAAGAAAGAAATTAACTAACAACTCTACTTTAGAAGCAATAGGCATGGTTGAGAGTGAAAAAAATAAGATAGGAAAATTACCTGATTTTTTATTTTTAGTTGGTGAAAATTGGAATGAAGGAATTATTGGTATTCTTGCTGGTAAGATTAAAGAAAAGTATAATAGACCTTGTTGTGTAATCTCATTAGGGAAAAATCATTCCAAAGGATCAGCAAGGTCTATTGCTAACATTCCAATAGGGGAATATTTTTTGGAAGCTTTAGATAAAAAATTACTTTTTAAAGGTGGAGGTCATGACTTAGCTGCTGGTCTTACAATTGAAAATAATAAAATACAAATGTTTAAAGATTTTTTGATTTCTAAGGTTGAACATGCCTTCCAAGAAAATGAATTAGTTTCAGAAATATCTGTTACAAGTGAATTATCAATATCAGCATTAAATAGTAATTTAATGGATTGGATAAAAAAACTTGGGCCATGGGGACAGGGAAATCCAATACCTAAATTTCTAATAAAAGATGTAATAATTAAAAAATTAGTCTTTTTTGGAAAAGAAAAACAACATCTTCTTGTTAAAGTTTCTGATAATTCAGGTGAAATAGATTGTAAAATTTTTAATATTAATGAAACTGCTTTTTCATCAGTTTTAGAAAAAAATAAGTCGTTACATTTATTAGGTAACTTAGTGTCAAATGAATGGAATAATAAGAACAAAGTTGAATTTAATTTAATTGATATAATGACTTGATAACTTTTGCTTTTTAATTTATGAATTAAACAACAATGGCCCCTTCGTCTAGTGGTTTAGGACATCGCCCTTTCACGGCGGCAACACGGGTTCGAATCCCGTAGGGGTCACCATCTAAGTATATGTTTTTATTAGAAAACATTTTTCAAATACCAGTTCTGCTCGCATTTTATTCGCATCGATGATGCAATTACTACGGGATCCGGCATCAATCCCTACGGGATACATTTGCGAGTAAGAAATCAAGGCACTTGACTTTTTAGGTCAAGATGCAATGTTTGGCTTTTAAAAAGGAATTAACAAAATTCATTTCAATTTTAACATTATTAAATTTATAAATTATGAATAATTTTTATACTTTATATCAAATTGATTATATAAGTTCATATGAAAAAACAAAAAAGTCCTTGCATTGATATTTGCAAATTCATAGGTCCGAATGGTTGGTGTTTAGGTTGTGCTCGTACAAGAGAGGAAGCAAGGAAATGGAAAAAATTAAAGCCTTATGATATAAAAATTATGCACAAAAATTTACAAAGAAGAATGGAAATTATTAACAATAGTTCTTAATTTTTAATTTTACGTTTTTCAGACTAAATATTCATATAAAATTTATTACTCATATTTAATTATTAATAAAAAACAATCCTATTAAAAAATGTATCTAATGTTTTAAAATTTTTTGAAATAAGTATAAAATAGTGCTAACTCAGAGTAAAAAATGAAGTATTTATTATTTATATTATCAATATTTTTTTTCAATTTTAATCTAAAAGCAGATTTATGGACATTAGAAATAGGTTCCTTATACTCTCAATGTAAACCTTATCAAAAAGCAAACTTTGATTTTGAAAAACTTTCCAAATCTAATCAGGTAAAAGCTATGCTTTGCAAAACAACTCTTATAGGTATAGCTAATACTGGATATAATTTGTGTCAATCACTAAGATGGTACTATAAATCTGCAGATAATGATAATACTAAAAAAGCCTTAATTGGGCTTTCATCATGGTATGCTAACGAGTTGGTTAGAAATCAAAATGAGTTAATTATCGGCTTTAATCAATGGGCAGAAAATAACCAAAATTTTTGGAAAAAATACATTACAGGAATAGCTTTTAAAAGGGATTTTATGGCAAAAAAATATTATTGTGATTTATAACTTTATTTCTTAACTTAATTTTTTTTGTTTAGCTTAAACCAAATCGCATAATATTTTTTCTAAGAAATCCAAGTTTAGATATCATTTCAATACCAAAACGTCTTATAAACATAACAGGAATTGAATTTGATTTCACAACTTCATTAAGAAGCAATATAGAAAATATTTTCTTTTTAATATCAGGTAACCTTTTGGTTTCATATTTTAAAGCTAATTCTTGATATGATAATTTATTTTTATTTTGAAAAATTTCCTTTAGGATGCTTATATCTTTTAAAGATGTATTAAGACCTTGAGCACCTATAGGAGGTAAAACGTGAGCAGCCTCCCCAACCAAAATAACATTTTTATAACATAAATTTTCAACAAACATTGTATTTACATTCCATAAATTAATATTAGATTTTAAATTTAATTTTCCATAAATACCTAGTGATCTTTTATTTAATTGTTTTTCAAATTCATGTTTCGGTAAATTATATAATTTTTCACTTTCTTTTGAATGGTTCATCCATATCACAGATGAATAATTCATTTTATCTTTAGCCTTTGTTGGCACAAAAGTTAAAGGTCCCCCTTCTTTATAAATTTCAGTTGATATATTTTTATGAGATTTTTCGTGTTCAATTTGAAAACTTAGAGCTTTTTGATGTGTATCTAATAGTGTCTGTTTTACCCTAATTGATTGTTTTACCTTTGAATTTAATCCATCTGCACCTATTAAGAAATTTGTTTCAATTTTTTCCTTAGATAAATTAATAGTAATTGTCTGTTTTTTAATTAATAATTTTTCAAAAGATTGGTTTGAAAAAAATTTGATGTTCTTACTTTTTCTAACCAGTTCAACTAAAATTCTTTTTAAAACATTATTTTTGACATTCCAGCCAAATGGTTTTTCAAGTAATTCTTGTGAATCAAAGATATAATTCTCAAAAAGTGAAAATTTTTTAAATATTTTGTTATCATCAATAATTTCCATCTTATCTAGTGGTAGGCAAGAATTTTTTAAATTTGTCCAAATATTAAGATTTTCTAAAAACTTTTTTCCTGGGCGAAGAATAGCAGTTGATCTAGTATCTTTAGAATTAAAACTATTGATATCAATATTAGGGTCACAGCATCCAACCTTAATTTTGTTTTGTGATAACGCAATAGCACAAATCAATCCCGTTATGTTTCCACCTACAATAAATACATCAAATTTTTCATAAGAATTATTCATGTTTTATTTAAATATAATTTTTTTTAAATTATGTTTTAAAGTAATTATGTTGTTCACTTTTACCTAAAAAATAAAAACCAGCAGCTAAGCCAAAATTTTTTAAAAATTGAGTCAATTCCATCGGATTGCTTACATTTGAGTGAAACATGATAGCTGTCATTATGCAAAATATAATAAGACTATAAATAGCTAATTTTCTATATAAATTTATAAGAATTAACATAGGTGCTAATAATTCTACAAATATACCGATATAGACTAATTCACTTGGATAATTATAACTTTGAACCCATTTGATAGTTTGATCAAAATTTAATATTTTCATAATACCATTAGTGAAAAAAACACTAATCAACATTATTATAAAAATTTTATCTAGGATGTTTGTTTTTACATTCATTATTTTATTGGTTAAACATAATATTGATAATAATTATCATTATCATATAATTAATACAAATTAAATCTTAAATTTTTATGACCAATACCAATAATATCAAATCAGGAATATTCTTTATGCTTGCTGCATCTGCATTTATCGGGGGAACTGCGATTATTGCAAAATTATTAGGAAAAAATTTAATTGGAGAACCTTTATCTCCTTTTCAGATAAGCCATTCCAGATTCCTTTATGGTTTTATTTTTTTACTTTTTTTTTCGTTATTTTATAAATTTAAAATTCAAAATTTAAACTTTAAACTTCATCTAGCAAGAACCTCTTTTGGATGGATTGGTGTAACGATTTTATTTGGCTCTTCAAGTATAATTCCTGTTAATGACGCAGTTGCAATTAATTTTTCAAATCCAGTATTTGCAATGATACTCTCGATAATAATATTGAAAGAAAAATATTTTTTATATAGATGGATTGCAATGATATTAACTTTTGGAGGAGCATTAATTTTAATTAGACCCAATTTTTCGGACTTATACTTTGATCCTGTAGCATTAATTTCAATTTTTGGAGCCATTTGTTTAGGTTTTGAGGCAATATTTATTAAACTTTTGACTAAATATGAAAGGAACATTCAAATTTTATTAGTAAATAATTTTATTGGTTTGATTTTATCCTCATCTGTAGTTTTTTTTTATTGGATTACGCCAAATTTTTTACAGTTTTTGTTTTGCATTTTAATTGGAGTACTTATGATTTGTGCACAATTTTGTTTTTTAAAAGCTCTTAAAAGTAATCAGTTAAATTTTGTTGTACCCTTTTTTTATAGCACATTAATATTTGTTTTATTGTATGATTATTTATTTTTTTATGAGTTACCTGATTTTTTAAGTTTGTCAGGATCAATATTAATCATAATTGGAGGAACATATTTATTTTTTAAAGAAAAAAGTAATAAAAACTGCACATGAATATTAGTTTTAAATTTTTAAATAATTTGAATTAATATAAATTTTTTTCAAATATACTTACGGGATCATTTTGCGAGCACACTTGCATTTTACTCGCATGCACTATCTATCTCTATCTTGGATTTTAAGTTATTCTATATCATTAATACTAGGAAAAATTCGGTGTAGAGAACCGTAGAGATCTTAGAGATAGTTGCAGACAGGTTCGAATCCCGTAGGGGTCACCACTTAAAACTCAAAAATATCAATTATTCTTTACCTTAAGTTTATATTTTGATTAGATTATTGGCATGAAACTAATAATTGCAGCACCAAGTCCATATGCACGAAAAGTACGAGTATCACTTCAAGAAAAAAAAATAGATCATGAGGTTATTATTGATGTTCCTTGGAATAAAAACACTTTAACTAAAGATAAAAACCCATTAGGGAAAGTACCAATTCTAATTACTAAAGAGAAACAACACATTTTTGATAGCAAAGTAATTATTCGATACTTAGATCAAATTGTTACTAACCCAAAATTGTACCCTAGTGATCATAAGAATGAATTATCTACTTTAACTATTGAAGCAATTGCTGATGGTATTTGTGATGCAGTTGTTCTAATTCGTCTTGAAAATGTAAGAGTTAATAATTTGATTAGTAAACAATGGATAGAAAGACAGGAAGAGAAAATTTTTAATGGACTTAAATACTTATCTAAAGATCTTGGTTCCAAAAATTATTTTGTAGATGATTATTTCAATATTGCTGACATTTCTGCTTTTACAAGTCTAGAATATGTAGACATTAGATTTAAAGAACTTGATTGGAGA
>CACOVB010000027.1 GCA_902630555.1 uncultured SAR116 cluster alpha proteobacterium | reverse complement strand
TTGCTCTTGCATCAAAAGTACAACAAGAATTATGTGGCATAGATCATCCCATTGCAGGAGGAATATTTAAAAATGAAATTTTTAATTCTCCACATAATATTGAAATTCAAAACTACCATGGACTTGGTCTAGAATTTGAATTAGCGATGGAAATTTCCAGCGACTTAGATGAAAGTATTGGAAAATTAAATGAAAATAACGTTAAAAATTATATTTCGAATATTTATACAGCTTTTGAATTAATCATTGATAGAAATGCAGATTATAGCAAAATTAATGCACTCACAATGACCGCAGATAATGTATGGTGTGGGGGTGTAGTTTTAGGGAATAAAATTAATAATTGGAAAAATTTAGATTTTAATGCATTACAATCAACCTTATTATGGAATGATGAAGCACCTCAAAAAGCTTTTATAAAAGATGCTACCCCATTTAGAACATTGGCCTGGGTTATTAATGTAAGACTCTCACAAAATATTAACATACCGAGTGGAAGTAAAATTATAACAGGTAGTGTAATTAAAACTAGAGCTCCAAAAAAAGGTGATCATATAGTTTATAAAATTGATAGTTTATCTCAAGTAGAAGTAAAAATAATTTAGATAATCGAATCTGAAATCATTTTTAGAGCAACAAAAGTAAAGAAGCCAAGTAATAATTTTTTGAATAATTCTTTTTGAATTTTTCCCCGAATTTTTTCGCCAATGTAAAATCCAAGTAATGCAAAAAAAGCTCCTGCTATTCCAAATTTGAACATATCGATTGTTATAACATCAGTTGAAAAGTATCCTAAAAATACAGGAAAACATCCCATTAAAATAAAAAAACCGCTTGCATCTACAAATTGCTTTGGAGATACGTCCTTAATAAACAAGTAAATTGTTATAGGCAAAGCCCATAACGAAGTTACTCCCCCTATTAAACCAGACAAACCTCCAAATACTATCTGAAGCTTCTTATCACCCATGGTTATATTTTTAAAACTAAAAGAAAAAGAATTTGTTATAACAAATAATAACACCATAGAACCAAATAAAATGCTTACTGCTTGATTTCCAATCTCAACTGCAAAAAAAGATGAAAAAAGTAAAAAAACAATTATTGATATTACAAAATACTTATATTCTTTAATAATTTTTAAATGATTATCCGCTCTATAAAATTGCCAAAGATTTGAAATTAACATTGGAATAAGATTAAGGCCAAGAGCAGTTATTGGATTTACAAAAAAACACAAAATTGCCATTCCAGTAGTTGGTAAACCAATTCCTATTATTCCTTTTATTATACCTGCAAAAAAATAAGTGGCAGACATAATATATAATAATTCTTGATAATTGATACTTTCCAAATCTACCTCAAACTTTCCATAAAGTTAATCCAATGAATTATTTAACTTAATTTCATCCATTATTCACGAATTTAATTTAATTTTTAGTTTAAATTTGTTATCAAAATATTACATAAATTTTCCTGCTGTCCACCCACCATCAACTGTTAGAATTGATCCTGTACAAAAAGTTGATTCATCACTTGCTAAAAATCTAACTGCATTTGATACTTCTTCCGGTTCACCCACTCTATTCATAGCATGAATACCATTAATTTTTTCAGCTACTTCTTTGTCTTGAAAATATCTTTCTGTTAAAGGAGTTCTTATAACACCAGGAGCGACAGCATTAACTCTAATATTGTTTTTGGCCAAATCCATTGCTAATTGTTTTGTCAAACCTATTGTAGCATGTTTTGAAGTTGTATAAGCACATCTCGAATTCGCTGCAACAATACCCAAGGTAGAAGAAGTAATAACAATGTTTCCTTTTTTATTATGTTTAACGCAATTTTTTGCAAACGTTTGAGCAGATAAAAATACCCCATTTACATTAACATCAATAACTTTTTTCCAATCTTCAAATTCTAAATCTAACATTGGAGTTATTTCTCTTATACCAGCATTACAAAAAACAATGTCACAAACTCCATGTTTTTCGTTTAAAGTTTCAAATACATTTTTTGTTTGATCTAAATCTGTTACATCTAATTGAAAAGGTTCTGCGACACCTCCATTGCTAATTATTTGATTAGATAATTTTTTTGCCATCTCAAAGTCAATGTCAGTAACTGCCACAATTGCACCCTCATTGCCAAAATCTAATGCAGTTTTAAAACCTATTCCTCCTGCAGAACCAGTAATTAATACAATTTTATCTTTAAATCTCATATGCTAATCCTCACTATTTATAATAGTTTACAATTAATTTTAAAAAAAACTATAGGAGTTATTTATGATTGAGCATTTAACATTTTCAGATGGACCCAAAAGAGTTGGACCATTCAGTCATGCTGTAAAATCAGATAATTATTTATTTATAACTGGACAGATGCCTACTTTAGAAGATGATCCAAGCAAATTAATATCTAATGATATAAAAGACCAAACTCATCAGGTTCTTAAAAATTTATCCACCGTACTTAAAAAATCAAATGTTCCTTGGGAAAACATTGTGTTTGTAAGAATTTATTTGGTTAACTTTCAAGATTTTGATATCGTCAACAAAATATATGAAACATATTTTTCTGAAAAAAAATTACCCGCGAGAACATGTATCGGTGTTACAGGTTTAGCAGTTGGTGCATCAATAGAAATTGATTTAATTGCAAAAACATAATGATTAATAACAAATAATGCAAATTGCTTTTAAAAATGGATTAAAAAAAGGGTTAGGTCTACCTGGGTTTGCAATGGGATCTGCAATGATTGGTTTTGGTGCATTGGCATTTGAATCAGGTTTAGATTTTTTAGTCGCAATTGCGTCAATGTTATTTTTATGGAGCATGCCTGGAATGATCTTATTTGTAACATTAATTTCATCTAGTGCTTCATTAATCTTAATGTTTACAAGCATTTTTCTTGCAAACGTAAGAACTCTTTTTATGGTATTATCGTCTTTTTTAACAATGAAGGTAAATACTGAAAAAACAACATTTTTAAGAAAATTATTTTGGGCACAATGGGTAAGTCCTACGGCTTGGACTATAATATCAACTAATCCTGACAAAGTTGATAAGAATGAGATATTTTCATATTTCAAAGGTTTAGCAATTGGCTTGCTAGTTATGTGTACTATTGGAATGTCTATAGGATATTTTATTTTTGGTAATTTTTCTAAACAATTAATTTCAATACCAATTTTTTTTATTCCTCTATATTTAATGATTTTAATGCTCAATGCAAAAGAGAAAATGTATATTGTTACAATTATTTCTAGTGGTGTATTATTAATAATTTTTTATCCAATCTTAGATAACTGGAGTATTTTATTAGCTGGTCTCATGTCATCTATACCAGGCTATTTATCAGGAAAATATTTAAAACATGACAATTAATTTATTTGACCAAAATACTTTAGAGTTATTATTTGTTGCTTTTTTAGGGATTTTTATATGGAGATATTTAGGTGTCTTATACTCCAAAAAAATTGAAAATGAATCTTTAGTTGCAAAAACAATAAATTCTATAGCTTATGGAATGACAACTGCAATAGTATGTAAAATAGTTTTTTTTCCAGAAAATGCTCTGAACTTTATTCCAAACATAGATAGGATTATTCCATTCTTTATAGGAATTGGAGTATTTTTATTTTTTTCTAAAAATACTAACTTAGGACTAATAGCAGGTATAGGTAGTTTTTCTATTTTTATAATATTCAGAAATTATTTAATTTAATTTATTCAACAAGTTGCTTTGCAATAATAATTTTTTGTAATTCATTTGTACCTTCACCTATAGCTAATAAAGGTGCGTCTCTATAATATCTCTCAATATTATATTCTGGAGAATACCCAAAACCTCCATGAATCCTCATAGCCTCAGTAGAGTTAAATAAAGCTGTTTCTGTTGCATATAATTTTGCCATTCCTGCTTGCAAATCAGATCTTCGACCACTGTCATACGCTATAGCCGCCTGCTCTGTAAGCAATCTTGAAGCTTCTAAGCGAGTTGCCATTTCTGCTAACTTAATTTGAATTGATTGATGATTAGATATAGGTTTTCCAAAGGTTTTTCTTGTTTTAGAATATTCTATTGAATCATCTAGTGCTGCCTTAGCAAGACCTACTCCTCTTGCAGCAACATTAATTCTTCCTAATTCTAATCCTGATAAAATTTGCTGAAGACCTCTGCCTTCTTCAGTGCCAATTAAATTTTCAAGGGGTATTTCAACATCTTTAAATTGAACTTCTCCTGTATCAATACCTCTATAACCTAATTTCTTTAATTTTCTTGGAACATAGCCTTGATCCTTATGAACTAATAGTAAACTCATTCCTTTATGGGGTGGAGAAATTTCACTATTTGTTTTAACTAAAACTGCTAAAACATCACCTTGAACAGAATTTGTTATCCAAGTTTTTGTTCCATTTATTTTATAATTAGTATTATCTTTTGTTGCTTTGGTTTTAATTGATTGTAAGTCAGTTCCACAATCTGGTTCTGTTAAAGCAATACCTCCTCTTAACTCTCCAGTTGCAAATTTAGGCAGATAAAAATTTTTCATTTCATCGGTGCCAAACTTTTCTACAGCAGCACACATAATTAAATGAGAATTAAAAATACCAGATACTGACATCCAAACAGATGACACATTTTCTACAATTTTAGAATAAGTAACAGCAGACAAACCTAATCCACCATAATCTTCAGATATAGTTGCTCCAAAAAGACCTAGTTCAGCCATTTTGTCAGCAATATCTTGAGGATATTTATCCTCAGATTCAAATTCTTTAACATAAGGTTTAACATCTTTTTCTAAAAACTTATCTATGCTACTAAGAATAAGTTTATCATTTTCAGAGATGTCCAAATTTATTTTTGATAGTTTCTGATCGTCCATTTAGTTTCTCTCTTTCTTATTTAATTACTTAACTCAAATAATGAATCTATGCTGTTCGCATTATCTAGTTTAAGCATAAATTTTTTAAGTTTATCAGATTTTTCTGTTTTTAAGTATGGTTCTACAAGACCGTCAAATTTTTCAATAAACTCATCTTGGGTCATAAAATTTTCTGGATCACCTTTTGGAATTTTTATAAATCTTTCATGCTCTTTACCATTAACTTTGATTTTAACATTTGCACTCATATATTCTGGGCAACATTCTTCAGCCTTTTTATTGTGAGCAGTTTTTATTCTTTTACATAAAGATAGAGTTTCATTATCAGCTAAACTATTTTTATAATCATCCCATACAAAACTTCCATTTTTTGCAGCTATAGCTGCGCAAAAAGGCATTGAAAATTGTCCGTCAACTATATTCTTAGGATTTCTTTTTTCTTCTAAAGGGACACCAATAATATTTAATGCTGTATTTGATAAACCAATTTCAACATCTTCTAGGTCTTTGAAATGAAAACCTATTTCTTCTTTAAGTTCTAACAATCCATCTATTGCTGCATGACTATATCTACATGATGGATAGGGCTTTACACCTAAATTAAGAGTTTCAAAATTTTCACCTAAAGCATTTAAGGCCTTTTTAGAATCTCCACCAGAAACAAAAGAATTTAAATATCCCCATTTACCCTCAAAAGCTTGTTGTGGACCTTTAAAACCCTCCAAAGCTAAAACAGCACATTTTAATCCATTTTGAGCAGCTTGACCAACATGTGATCTTTTAGTCCAAGATCCATCGTTTAAAAATTCCATTGAACCCGATGACTGACTTAGGGCTATACCAAAGGCAGAAATAAATTGATTTTTATTTAATCCCAAAATGTGACCAGTTGCTGCAACAGCTCCAAAAATACCACAAGTGGCAGTAGGATGAAATCCTCTGTTGTAATGCTTAGATGCTCCGCCAGCCAACCCAAGTCTTATCTGAATTTCATAACCTATAACGCAAGCTGTTATTAATTGTTGTCCTGAACAATTTTTCATTTGTGCAGCTGAAAGAGCTGCAGATAATATTGGTGCACTTGAATGAAGAGAAGCTTCAGCATGAGTATCATCAAAATCTAGAGAATGTGCTAAAGTACCATTAATTAAAGCTGCAGCAGATGGTGCATAATTGTTTTTATCTGAAAAAACTTTACAATTACCGTTATCTAAATCTAATGTTTGAATTGCTTTAATCAAACTTTCTGTTGATTCAGCATCATGCCTTGCTCTGATAATTATTCCAACAGTATCTAAAATAAGTAGTTTAGTTCTTTCAACTACATCTTTAGGTAATTTTTCAAATTTAATGTTTTCACAAAATTTAGCTAATTTTTCAGTTAATTTTTCCATATCTCTCAACTTGTATTTATTTCAGTTAAGTTATAATGTTATAATTTATTAAATTTTTTTCAATTTATTTTAATTTTTTTATGACTGAACCATTTGAATTAACTGCTACAAAAGCTCTTGAATTAATTGATAAAAATAAACTTTCATATTTTGAATGGATTGAAAGTTGTTTAGGAAGAATAAAAATAAGAGAACCTTTTATTAAAGCCTTTTCCTACATTGATTATACGAGACCAATCGAATTAGCAAAAAAATGTGATCAAATAAAAAAGAAAAATTTTGGAATACCATTTGCTGCAAAAGACATTATTGATATTGAAGGTATGCCTACACAAATGGGCACACCTTTTTATTCAGAAAATATACCAAAAAGAGATGCTGGAAGTGTCGCAATCGCTAAACACAATGGCTGTATTCCTATTGGTAAGACAGTAACAACTGAACTAGGCCACAGACACCCCGGGCCAACTGTTAATCCTCATAATTATGAACATACCCCAGGTGGATCTAGCTCTGGCTCAGCTGCTGCAGTAGCAGAAAACATGGTACCTATTGCTTTTGGAACCCAGACAACTGGTTCTGTTATAAGACCTGCAGCTTATTGTGGAGTTATAGGCTATAAACCAACTTATGGAGATTTTGATAAATCAGGAATTTTACCAAACTCACCATCTATAGATACTTTAGGTCTTATGGCTAGATCGATAGAAGATATACTTATTATGAGGAATATTTTAATAGAAGAAGAATGTTTATTAAATGAAAATTTAAATATTAACAATATTAGGTTTGCATTCGTTAAAACTCCTTACTGGAATAAAGTAGATGACGACACTAAAGTTCATCTAGAAAATTTTATTTCTAATCTGATAGAATCAAAAGTTAATGTAGAAGAAATAGATTTAAATAATTTAATTTTAGAGTCTAGTGAAATACATAAAAAAATAAGCGGATATGAATTTAAAAGATCTATTTCCGCCGAACGTTTTCACCACTATAATGAACTAAGTGATATCCTAAGAAATGGAAGGCTTAGTGACGGTGAAAAAATGTCATTAAGTGATTACCATTATTTATTTGATCAACTTGAAAGACATAAACATATGATCAATAACAAGGTATCTTCTTATGACTGTATAATATCACCGAGTGCTCTAGGCGAAGCACTAAATGGTTTAGAATATACAGGCTCACCAGTATTAAATACGACTTGGACTTTATTAGGATTACCATCGATAACACTACCAATGTTTAAAAGCAAAAATAATTTACCAATAGGTTGTCAATTTATTTCAAAGAAGGCTGATGATAATAACCTTTTGAGTATTTCAAAAAAAATACTCTTAGAATTTAGCTAGCCAAAATGAGAAGTTATTAATAATGAAGGTAAAGTAAGAGCTAAAGCAGGAAATAAAAGTACTATTATTAAAACAACTGTATCTGAAATACAAAATGGGAATGAGCCCCTAATCACAGTCGTTACAGGTAATTTTGTGACTCCACTTACAGCAAATAAGTTAAGGCCAACAGGTGGAATTACACTTCCAATTTCTATACATAAAGCTGTTAAAATTCCAAGGTGTACAGGATCAACTCCAAGTGCTAATGCAACAGGGAAATAAATAGGTACTGTTAAAACTAAAATTGCAACACCTGTTAAAAACATAGATAAGAATAGTAAAGAGCCCATTAAAGCAAACAAAAATCCAAGCCTTGATAAACCTAGGGTACCAGCCCATTCAGCTATCATCTGAGGCCAACCCATATTAGCAAGATAAAACTGGAATATGCCTACACAACCTAACAAAAAGAAAACTACAGCTGTTAAATTCATAGTCCTTACTGTCGTTGGCATTAATTCTTTTAGAAAAGTCTTTCTTTTAAAAACCAGACCATAAAATAATGCGTAACTGGCGGCAGCAGCGCCTGCTTCTGTTGGAGTAAATACTCCTCCATAAAGTCCACCTAAAATTATAACTGGCATTAACAAAGCTGGCCAAGCATCTTTAAATGAAATCCAAACCTCACATAAGTCAAATTTTCCTCGAGGTAATTTTATAAATAATGAAACGCTAATGATTATAACTGCATCACTTATTGCTAACATTATACCAGGCACAATACCTGCAAAAAATAAATCAATAATTGATATCTCTGTAATAACACCAAACAAAATAAGAGTAATACTTGGTGGTATCAATAAAGCTATCCCGCCAGCTGAGGCAATTACTCCAGCCGCCATCCATTTAGGATAACCTCTTTTTACAAGCTCCGGATATGCGATAACACTCATTGCTGCGGCCATAGCTGTTGAAGAACCTGATATTGCTCCAAATAAAACTGCTGCTAAAAGAGTTGCATATGCGAAACCACCTGGAACCCAACCAACTAAAGAATCAGCAAATCTAAATAAACCTGCAACAAGGCCTGTTCTTTCCATTAAAAAACCAGCATAAATAAAAAAAGGTATTGCTACTAAAGTATATTTAGTTAGAAAGCTAAAAAAAGCTTCGAATAAAGTACTGTAAGTAAGGAAATCATCAAATAGTACACCAATCGCAGTAGCACCAGCTAATGAAATTCCAATAGGAACTCCAGCAAATAAAAGCATAAATAATGTACTACCTAAACTCCACATAACAATTTTCTATCTAAACATCCGTTGATAATTCAACTTTTTCAGTGAAATGATCACCCTTGATATAACTATGAATATCTTCAATAATTTGAAAAAAAGCCACTAGTGACATTAAACCTAAGCCTATAGCTAAACAAGTATGAAATGGCCACATATAAAAAAATAAACTTTCAGACAACTCACTTATTTTAATTGAATATTGTATAGTAGATATAGCTGTATAAGTTAATGATGCACAAAAAATACAAACTGTAGTTGAAACAAAAATTTTTGCAAATCCAATTAATCTAAAAAACTTATAAGCACTCAATAATTGAAGTACAGCACTCATAACTAAATGCCCTCTTTTAATTTGTGTTACACAAATGAAAAAAGCAACAGAGCACATTGTAGCATAAATAACTGCATCCTGACCCCACTCAAATACAACTCCTAAAATATATCTTCTAAAAATTTCAGCTAAAGCAAATAAGGTTACACATATCATCAAAAGAGCTGACATAGTTCCTAATATCTTCTCGATCCAGAGTTTAATCAATTCAGAAATTTGATAAAATTTTTTCATAATTAGTCGTAAAAAAAGGCCTAAAAAAATTTAGGCCTTTTCTTCAAAGTTACTTACGTGACTTCTTTTTATATAAAGCTGTTCCTTTTGCAAATTTTGCAAAGTCTGCAGCAAAAGCAGAACAATCTGTCTTTTCTAGTGGATCTGATCCTAACGGATTTGCTTTAACTAAAGCAGCAGCTTCTGTTGTGAATTGATCAACCATTTTATCACCAGTTGCATCAACTTTAGTTTTAATCCAGTTATTTGTAGCACCACCTTCAGCCTTTTGTAAAACACCCGCTTCTGATGGGTTCATTACATAAATACCAGGCTTAGACTTATCTGTTACTTTATACTTATCAACAAGTCTCTTATCATTACAAAAGTTTATTGCCTTTTGATATGGTATAAAATCGTTAACGATAATATCAGATAGAGCTTTTTGCTGTTCTGGTGTTAGCGATGACCACCATTTGTTAGATGCACCAATCCAATAGTAGTCACCAACAATACCATTGATGCCTGCTACAGTAAAATATGGAGCTTGCTCTTTTGTTGCGTTAAATCCACCTAAACTTGTTAATAATCCATCAATCACTCCAGTTTGAAGTGCAGGTGGAACATCTCCAAATGACATTGTAGTTGGGTTTGCCCCTAATGATCCAAGCAATGCATTTTCAGCAGGTCCCATACTTCTAATTTTTTTACCCTTAAAGTCAGCTGGAACAAGCAATCTACTCTTAACTGCTCCTGCGCCCATATACATACTTAAGTGACCAGAACCAAAAATTGTAATTCCATGTTTGTCATTAAATACTTTCTTTAACTGAGCAAAAGTTTTTGTACCATCTAATCCATTAATAGCACCAGGTGTAGTTAACTTACCAGCTCCTACAATTGTATTAGCTAGAGGCTCAACTGAAGAAGTTTTACCAAACTGACCAGTCATCATTTCTAGATTACCTTTTGTTAAGGCCTGTGTACCTTTTGGCACATTATAAAGTGATTTAGCCCAGTAAATTTGTACTTTACTTCCTGGAATTTTCTTTTCAACTTGCTCTGCAAAAAACATTTCTGCAATAGCTGCAGGATGTGGCGGACCAGAGTGGTCTGATGCCCATCTCATTTTAATTGGTTCAACTTTACCGTGTCCATCTGCGATAGCATTTGTTGAACCTAATGAAAATACAGCTGCAACTGCTGCAACTGCTGTCATTAATTTCTTATCTAATCTCATGAATTTTCCTCCGAAACATAGATTTTGTTTAATAATTATTTAGACACTAAACATATAATACTATGTAATCAAAGGTTTTTTAGTTCATATGTTATATAAAAAATTTATAAAATAATTTGAACTATATAATATCCTTATTTTTCAACAAGTTAATCTCTTCAATTGAGTAACCTAATTTAGTAAATATCTCTTCATTATGTTCACCTAATTCGGGTGCTGTTTTGTCAACATGATTTTCAGTATCGAATCTAATTGGCGTTTTTAGTAGACCTATGTTTTTTTTATTTTTAGTCGTTATAATTTCAATGTTTTTTCTTTCTTTAACAAATTCATTTTCAAGTGATGACTTAACATCTAATATTGGAGCAGCTGGAACATTACCTGCAAAAATTTTTAGCCATTCTGACGTAGACTTTTTACTTAATTCTTTATCTAAAATTTCTGTTATTAGACTTCTATTTTCCTGTCTTAGTTTAAAATTTAAAAACCTTTTATCTTCTCCCAAATCTTTTCTATCTATATATTCACAAAGAATAGGCCAAAAACTCTCCTTATTGCACATCAAATAAATCCAACCATCAGAAGTTTTATACAATTGACATGGGACTAAAACAGGATGAGCAGACCTATCTAATCTTTCAGGTTTATAATCTGAGTTTAAGGCCCACGCAGCTACATAACTTTGATTAAACATAGCCGTATCAAAAAGACTTACATCAATATCTCTTCCATTCCCTGTATCTCTCGCTGATAAAACACCACTCACTAAACTAAATGCCATAGTTAATCCAGCCATGTAATCTACAATAGACAAACCAAATCTTGCCGGGGGAGCATCAGGTTCCCCAGTTAAAGAAAAGTACCCTGCCTCAGCTTGCATTAAATAATCATAACCTGGCCAATTTTTTCTTGATCCTTCTCTTCCATAAGCAGAACAATGAGCAGCAACTATTTTTTTATTATATTGCTTTAATTGGTCAAATGTAATTCCTAACTTTTCAGGTACATCACCTCTAAGATTATTACAAACTGCATCGCTTTCTTTAACTAATTTACCTAAAATTTCTTTTCCTTCATCAGATAAAATATTAAGAGTTATACTTTTTTTGTTTCGGTTTAATGCTTGAAAAAAAATACTCGATGCAGAATTTTTTTCTTCATCAATAAAATAAGGACCAAGTGCTCTTAAGTAGTCTCCATCAGTTCCAGCTGGCTCAATTTTTATTACCTCAGCCCCTAAATCTGATAAATATTGTGAACCAAATGGACCTGCTCCATATTGTTCAAATGCTAAAACTTTTAATCCTGCTAAAGGTAGGCTCATTTTTACAACTCTTAGTTACTTTGTTTTTGAAATAATTTCATCAACAACACTATGACCTCTTTTAGCAACTAAAAAAGATCTAACCATATCCATTACAATCACATTATCTTGATTTTTTCCAATATGCCTTACTCTTACTATACCTTGGGTCGGTCTTGATTTAGATTCTCTTTTATCAAGTACCTCTGTTTCAGAATATAGAGTATCTCCAACAAATACAGGTGCAGGTAATTTTATTTCTTCCCAGCCTAAATTTGCTATTGCTTTCTGACTAGTACCACTCACGCACATCCCCGTAACCAATGATAAGGTAAATGCAGAATTTACAAGATAACGTTTAAATTCTGTTTTAGACGCATAATTAGCATCAAAATGCACAGGATGTGTATTCATGGTTAAGTTTGTGAACCAAATATTATCTGTTTCTGTAATAGTTCGACCAGGCCAATGTTCGTAAATGTCCCCTACATTAAAATCTTCAAAATATCTACCTGGATCTTCTCTATATCTATTTGGTCCAACCTTTTTTATTCCATATAACTCACTCATTTAAACCTCTCTTTCAATAATGGACTTAGCCCTTGCCAAAACAGGAGCATCAACCATTTTACCTTCAAAATTAAAAGCGCCAGTACCTGCAGTTTCAGATGCTTTTAAAACTCCTTTTGCCCAAATCAATTCTTCATCAGTTGGATTATATGCCCGATGTATAGGTTCAATTTGATCTGGGTGAATAGCAAATTTTCCTTTAAAACCCATTGATTTAATAAGCTTAGTTTCACTAAAACATCCTTCCGCATCACGAAAATCTAACCAAACACCATCCAAAGCAATAGTATTGTAAAGAGATGAAGCGTTAACTATCTTTCCTCTAGAATAAGCCAGAGAATCTATACCCATATCTCCACCTGTCATAGCTGTAAAGTCAGCAGAACCAAAACCTATTCCTGAAAAGTTTATACCTTCAACATTCCAAAATTCGATATTAGCAATTCCTTTAGGTGTCTCAATTTGTGGAAGAACTAATATGTCTTTTCCTAAATCATTTAAAAATGATTTACACTCTTTAGCATCTTCAATTTTTGGTATAGCGATAGAATAAGGAAGATTTGGACAACTCTTCAACATTTTAATATCATCATTATAATCATTAGAATCTAAACCATTTATCCTAAGTAAAAATTTTTCAGGTTGATTATCAAAATTGCTTTTTGAAAACTCGATGAAATTTTTACGCCCTAAATCTTTCTTATCTTTAGCAAGTCCATCTTCTAAATCAAAAATGACTTTATCAGCATTTGATCCCAAAGCTTTTGGAACTCTTTCAATTTTATCCAATGG
>CACOVB010000026.1 GCA_902630555.1 uncultured SAR116 cluster alpha proteobacterium | reverse complement strand
ATTCTATTTTTGGTCTTTCCGAAGTTACTATAGGTGCAAATGAGAAAATTGTTTCTCATATTGATTATTGGGATAGTTACAATAATTTTTATATTAAAATTCCAATCCTTGGATTGATATTTAAATTTATTTTAAGTCTAGTAAGAAAGAGAATTTAGTTGTGCATAATTTTAATTTGATTTAGACCAATTCTTTTAGTTTTAAAACCACTTTCACAATAGGCTAAGTAATAATTCCATAATCTTACAAACTTATCATCAAATCCATCATTTTTGATTTTATCTAAGGATAAGTTAAAGTTATTCCTCCAATTGTTTAAAGTTTTTGCATAATGTTCTGCATAATTATTATTTTCAATAATTTTTAATTTATTATTTTCTAAAATTTTTTTGAGCATACTTACACTAGGCAACATTCCTCCTGGAAAAATATGTTTTTGAATGAAATCTGGATTTTTATTATAATAATCAAAGGCATTATCTTTAATTGTAATTATTTGCAAAACTATTATTCCATTTTGATTGAGTAGAGATTTCAATTTTTTAAAATAAACGTTCCAAAATTCCTTGCCTACAGCTTCAAACATTTCTATAGATATAATTTTGTCAAATTGACCTGAAAGATCTCTATAATCTTTTTTTAATATATTTATATTTTTATTTCTGATTTTTGAAAACTTTGATGTCACATATTTGTATTGTTCTTCAGAAATTGTTGTAGTCGTAATTTTACAATTAAAATAACTGGTAATTTGACTAACAAAACCACCCCAGCCTGAACCAATTTCTAAAACTTTATCACTATCTTTGATTTCAGCTAAATTTAGCAATTCATTATATTTATTTTTTTGGGCTATTTCCAAATTATCAGTTTTATTTTTAAAAATTGCTGAAGAATATGTCATTGATTTATCAAGCCAAATTTTATAAAAATTATTTCCTAAATCATAATGGGAACGAATATTTTTCTTTGACCCTTTTTTTGTATTTTTATTGAAATAATGATTTAATTTATTTTTAATTTTAAATAACAAATTATACTTAATGTTTTTTTCAACTTCGTCATTGTTAACAGCAAAATAACTTAATAGATTTTCTAAATTAGATGTTTTTATATTGCCATTAACGTACTCTTCCCCGAATGCAACAGAGCCTTCAATTAGTATTTTTTTAATAATATCTTTATCTTCAATTTTTAAATTAGCATTAGGTCCTGGGAATTCTCCAGAAATAAAATGATGATTTCCATCAATTGATAATTTTAACTTACCATATTTTAAATTGTTTAAAGCTAATATAAAGATTTTTGTCCACATGTTCATGTTATGATTTTTCGGCAAAGGTATTCTTAATTTTAGTTTCTAGAGGTTTTTTTTTGATCTTAATTTTTTTTAAAAATAATTTCAATGCTTGATAATGAATATTTATCCATACTTTTCCAGGAAATATAAAATTTTTAATTAATGCAACAAATAATGAAAGGTTGTTACCTTTAATAATTGTAGCATTTAAAAATGCTTTTAATTTTAAGTTATCTTTTACTATATAATTTATTTTTAAAAAAACAGACTTATTTTTTAATCTTGACCAGATCTCGTAATATCCATTATTTTTAAAAAAAGGTGATACAAACATTCTTTTATGAAATCTACTTTTAGAAAATTTGTTCTTTGTTATGTAATGGTGTATGTCGCCAAATGTATTTTTAACTTCATATATGGTATGTGTAATTTGGTTATTATAAGAAAAAAAATATATTGAAATTGGATTAAAGCCAAAGTTTAGAATTCTAGGAAAACATAAAAGGTAAATGTCATCAAATTTTTTTACTTTTGATAATTTAATAATATATTCTTTTAAATTTTCGATTTTTTTATCATTTCGATTACCATGATCTTTTATGTGCCATGATAGAATATTAAATTTGTTAATGGATAATAAAGAAAATCCGCTAAAAATAGACTGTGTATCACAACTTCTAATTTTAGAAATATTGATTAGTAAAAAAAGATGTAGATTTGTAAATTTATGTTTTGTTTTTCCAAGTCTTTGATGAATAATTTTTCCATCATAAAAATTAATTAGACTTTTCATTCTTATCTATCCAACTAAGATCAACTTCTAATTTATTTGCAATATTTAAAGCAGATTTAACACCATCCTCATGAAACCCATATCCGTTCCAAGCACCTGCAAAAAAAATATTATTTTTACCTTGAAATGATTTAATTTGTTTTTGTACTAGTAGGGAGTTTTGATCATATATAGGATGCTCATATTTAAATATTTTTATAATTTTATTTTCTTTTGGAATTTGAATTGGGTTTAATGTAACAAAAATATTCTTATCTATCTCTAAATTTTGTAATCTATTCATCCAATAAGTTATACATGAAATTTGTTTTTGTGAATTAGTACTATAATTCCAACTTGACCAAATTAATTTATTTTTAGGCATTAAACTCTGATCTAAGTGAAGATAAGCTAAATTATTTTGATATCTAAATTTGTTTAATAATTCAGAAAGATTTTTATCTAAGTTTTTAATGATTTTAGAAGATTGATCGGTATGACATGCTAAAACAATATAGTCAAATTCATACTTTTTATTTTTATTATCTATAACTAAATATTTTAATTTATTTTTTTTAATATTTGTTATCTCTGTTTTTAATTTAAAGGAATTATTCTTATTCAATTTTAAGAATGAAATCAAACTATCAACATATTTTTTTGAACCATCTTTTATTGTTCTCCACTGAGGTCTCTCCACAAAATTTAGTAACTGATGATTATTATAAAAATCAAAAAGAGATTTTACAGGGAATTTTAAAATTTCTTTTTCTGGGGAAGACCAAATAGCTGAAGCCATAGGTATAATATGATATTTATTAAAATGATTTGAAAAATTAAATTTATTTAAAAATTCATCTAATGTACAATCATCATCAACTTTTTTTAAATATTTTGGACTTAGTTTAAAAAATCTAAAAATATCATAAATCATTTTATGATAGTTTTTATCTAATATGTTTTTATAATTTGCTAACATTCCAATTAAAGATCCTGAATATTCAAATTTTTTATCTACTGACATTGCAAATGACATGTCTGATGCGTTGCTAGAAATATTTAGATATTCAAGAATTTTTATAAAGTTTGGATAGTTTTTTTTATTATAGACAATAAATCCACAATCAATAGGTATATTTTTATTTTTTAAATTAAAATCATAAGTATTTGCATGACCACCGAATTTATTATTTTTTTCAAATATTGTAATATCAGAAAATTTTGACAAATAAAAAGCTGCAGATAAACCAGATATTCCTGATCCTATAATAGCTATTTTCATGAATTAAACTTCCTTAAAAGTGAGTAAGTGTTTAATGCTCTTTCTCGAGCAAATTTATGATCAACTATCATTGACTTGTATGAACTTTTGGATGGTGAATGAATTTCTTTTGAATCAAGGTTTTTTAATTCAGGAATATATTTTTTTATATATTGTCCTGATGGATCAAATTTTGAACTTTGAGTTAGGGGGTTGAATATTCTAAAATATGGTGCCGCATCTGCACCACAACCTGCAACCCATTGCCAACTTGCGTAATTTGAGGCAAAGTCTGCATCTAATAATGTATCGTGAAACCAATTAGCTCCCCATTGCCAAGGTATTAATAAATGTTTTGTTAAAAAAGATGCTGTAATCATTCTTGCTCTATTATGCATCCAGCCAGTATCCCATAATTCTTTCATTGCAGCATCAACGATAGGGTATCCTGTATTTCCTCTAGTCCAAACTTTGAAATTTTCTTGATCATCATTCCATTTGAAATTATTGAAATTTTCTTTAATGTTTATTTTATCTAAATTTGGATATAAAAACATCAAATTTACTGCAAACTCTCTCCAAATTATTTCAGAAAGAAAAACTTTGCGACCATTTGAAATTTTTTCATAATTTTGATTATTACATGTCATGTTCCAAATCTTTACAGGAGAGATTTCTCCAAAATGTAAATGTGGTGAAAGTTTCGAAGTACCATCTTTAAATGGAAAATTTCTATCTTGATCATAATCATCAATACCGTTTGATATAAATTTTTCTAATTTAGTTAATGCAGCTTTCTCACCAACATGCCAAACACCATCAAACTTTTTCATCCAGTTGTTAGAAATCAAATTTAGTTCACTTAGTTTTAGAGATGATGATATTTTAAAATGGTATTTTATTTTTGAAATAGGTAAAGATTCAGGTATAAAATGATTTTCAAGTAAAGAGTTTTTATATGGTGTGAATACTTTTAAATTTTGGTTCTGTTTCCCTTTGATGTTCCAAGGTTCTACTAAAACCTTGCCATTATATGTTTGAACATTAATATTTAATGTTTTGAACTTTGATTTAATTTTTGTATCTCTTTCAACGCATTTAGATTCGTATCTTCTATTCCAAAAAATACCATTAATTTTAAAACTTTTGATTAAATCAGAGAAAATTTTTTCTGGATCACCCTTAAACAGATTAATATCAAAATTATTTTTTTGAATTAAATCATTAGAAAAATTTTCATTAAATTTTTTTAAACTGTTATACAACCACCATTTACTTGCGGATCCTAAATCAGTTGATAGACAGTTAAAATTTTCTAATATATATATTATTGAAATTTGGCTATTATTTTTTTTTGCATATTCATTTGCATGATATAGAGCAGGGTTATCTTCTAATCTTAGGTCATTTCTTAACCAAACTATTGTAATTTCAGAATTCATTAATTGCTTTTTCTTATAATGCCATCTCTCGGCGTGCACTTATTTGAAAACATTTGTTGTAACATTGATTCTTTACATTTTAAGTGATCAGGTGTTGGTAAATTTGAATATTCTCTATACATCGATGATAATACAAGGATAACTAGAAGCGTAAGTAAAATCCACATTGTTTTTGACACTTAATTATTCTCCCAATTGGTAATATATTTTTGTATTTTTTTTATATCAATTTCTTTTTCACTTGTAACTCGATTTCGTACACACATTCTTTGTTTTTCCATTTCTTCAAAATTTCCTGTAAGTAAATAATGCCATGATGGTAATTTTTTTCCTTCATTTACCAATCTGTAAGAGCAAGTTTTTGGCATCCACTTTAAAGTGTCAATATTATTATAGCTTAAGGTTGTACAATCTTTGACTATCTTTTTTCTATTTATATAATTTGTACAATTCCCTGTTTTAACACAAAGTAATTTACAAGAAATATTTGTATAAAATATATCGCCATTATCCTCATCTTCTAGTTTAATCAGACAACATTTCCCACATCTGTCACAGAGAGCTTCCCATTCTTCTTTATTAAATTGGTTAAGTTTTTTTTTCCAAAAATTTTTCTTTAGCATGCTATATAAATATATAGTTAGTAAATTAATGGAAAACAAATTAAAAAATATATCTGTTATAAGTTCAAATAAAATTTTGAAATCAGAAAAATTTAATGATTTTTATTTTAATTCAATAAATCCGACTAATGAATGTAAATACGTTTATATAGATGCTAATAATTTAATTGAAAAAATTGAACAAACATCAAATTTAGTTATAGCTGAGTTAGGGTTTGGTATAGGCTTAAATTTTCTTATGACTGTTAAGTCACTTAAAAAAAAATTAATTAATAACAAACATCTTCACTATATAAGTTTCGAAGGGTACCCATTAGAACATAAACAATTAAAAGCAATATACACAAATTTTAAAGAACTTAATTTTATTTCTAATGTATTACTAAATAGACTTCCTTTGAAAATGTCAGGGGTACATGATATTTATTTTCCAGAATATAATACTACTCTGACCTTAGTTTATGATGATTTTAGTTCTATTAAAAAATTTTCTTTTTTGGCGGATGCTTGGTATTTAGATGGATTTGCACCCAAGAAAAATCTATCTGCTTGGACCGAAGATATTTTAACAAATGTATATAAAAAAACAAAATTTGAGGGGACTTTTTCTACTTTTACATCTGCAACTAAAGTTAGAAAAGATTTAATAAAAATTGGTTTTGATGTCTCAAAAAAAATAGGCTTTTCTCATAAAAGAGAAATGCTTATAGGAATTAAAAGAAAAAATATAAAAAAAATTAATTTGAGTTTTCATGATTTTAATATAGATCCTGTTGCAATTATTGGAGGAGGAGTGACTGGAGCCTCATTAGCTTTTTCTCTTAAAAAAAGGAATATTGAGTGTTTTATAGTTGAAAAAGGACATGAGTTAGGTAATGGCGCTAGTGGTAATTTGGTGGCTTTTCAAATGCCAAAATTAACATTAGATAACTCAATATATGGTATTTTTTCATTAAGAAGTTACTTATATTCAAGAAACCTTGCCATTAAACTAGATAGTGTACCAATTTCTAATGGTGTAATAATTTTCCCAAATAGAGATCGTGAGAATAAAAAATTTGAAGAGTTATTAAATTTTAAATGGCCATACGAATTATTTCATAATTATAAAAGTGTTGAATTTCAAAATTTTAAAAATTTACACTTATTTCCAAATTCAGGAATTGTTGAAACAAAAAAATTTTTAAAAAATTTATCGAAATCAGTAAAGTTAATAAATAACTTTGAAGTAAAAAAAATTGACCACTTTAAAAATAAGAAGATTTTATATAATACTGTTGGAGATTCAATTTCTGCAAAGACAGTTATTTGGGCAAATGGTTACGAGGTAAAAAATGAACTTTTAAAAAAAATATGTGTACCAACATCTGGTCAAGTTACATATATAAAAAAAGACTTAAATTTTGTGAATCAAAAATTAAACTATAGTTATGGAAATTTTTTCTCACAAGAAATTAACGATCTTCATCAAATTGGATCAACATTTTCAAAAGATTTAAATAAGAATAAAGATTATAATAATGAACTAAATATTAGAAACATCCCATTGTTTTTAAAAGAAAAATTTAAATCTCAACTAAAAGTTGTTAATTCTCGTTTTAGCATAAGATCTTCTACTGCTAACAGATTGCCTTATTTTGGATCACTTGAAGAAGAAAATGAATTTTTTATAGGAGGGATGGGGTCATGGGGATTTACTTATGCACCTTTTTTAAGTGAATTATTAGTAAAGCATATCATTCATGAGCCAAAAATAATTGAAACAAAACTTTTAGAAAAATTAATTTTAGATAATAGAATTTAAATTATTCTGCAGCTATTGATGTTTTAACATTCAATTTTTCAACTATACTTTTAAATATATTCTTAACATTTTTTAAATTTTCTTTGAGTTCAAAAGTGTTTTCGTTCATATAATAATTTTTTGAAATTTCAAGTTGAATTACATTTATATTTTCATCTTTCTTTCCATATTTTCTAGTTATATATCCTCCTGAATAAGGGCTGTTGATTGACAATCTTAAATCTAAATTTTTGAAATGATTAATTAAATTGTTTTTAAAGTTTTCTTCACTACTTTTTCCAAAGTTGTCACCAATAATAACATCTGGAAAGTTTTTATTATTATTTGATAAAGTGGGTGTTGAATGTATATCTATTAAGTATACAACGCCAAACTTTGATTTTAAGTAATTTATTCTTTTACTTAATTTTTTATGAAATGGATCATAATATTTCTCTAACATTTTCGAGATATAAAAATTTGGCAATTTAGATTTAAAAATTTCTTCAGTATAACATTTTGAGGGTATAACTCCGAGGCCTGACTTAATTAATAATACTTCTTCATGAGGAGTAGTTTTTATTTTTGAATTAAACATCGAATCATCTAATGATTGCCTTGATCTATTTAAATCAACTACAGCTCTAGAGCATTCCGCGATAAAAATGTCTGCTAAATCTAAATTTATTTTGTCAATAAATGTATCTGTTTTAAAATCTTCCATTATTTTTAATTTTTTTATATCTATGGATTTGTATTTCAAAAACTCTTTTGGATAGTAACTTCCTGCATGTGGTATAGATAGAATTAATGGAGTAATTGGAGTTTTTCTGATATGAAATTGCATTTTTTCTTTAAATAAATTATTTTTTATAAAGTTAATAAATTATGAAAATAAATCCACATAAAAAAATAGAGTATCCTTGTTTTTATAAATTAAAAACAAGATGGAAAGATAATGATGTATACGGTCATATTAATAATGTAATTTATTATGAGTATTTCGATACTGCGGTGAATTTGTGGCTAATTGAGAATGATTTATTAAATTTCAAAACTGGAAATAATATTGGGTTTATAGTTAAGTCAGGTTGTGATTTCATTTCTCCAATCTCACATCCTTCAAACCTTATTATTGGAATAAGCGCATCTGCAATAGGAACAACTTCAGTAACATACAAATCTGCAGTATTCAAAGAAAACGATGAATTTGCTTCAGCGCAAGGGTTTTTTACTCATGTGTATGTTAAAAGGACTACGCAAAAAGCGTCACCTATATCAAAAGAATTTAGAGAAAAATTAAATAAAATTTTTAAGCCTTAATTTAGTTCCAATCTAAGCTTATCTCATCATTGGATTTTACGTTATCAAAATCTGATTTTTTGAAACTACAATCTGCCCATACATTGCATGGCCCTATTAATCTAATTTCCTGACCTATTGAAACTGGTGTTTTTCCATAACCAATTGCAATAGCTGATCCTTCTGTCCAAAATGCTAATTCACCTAATTGTATTACATCTCTTGCATCATCTTCGAGTTTAACTTGAAGATTAGTATTAAAAAATATTTCTTCACCCCATGTCTGTATTCTAGATTTTATTGGAATTGATTTAGCTATTAATCTAGCTGTTTCAGTATTTCTTAAGTTAATTTCAAATAGTTTTGAATTAAATTTTAAAATTAGTTTTTTATCATTATTATGCATTTTGATTAAAATTTTATATATTAATAATTTATTAATTGAAAATAGTTAAATTTTATATATAAATCAAATCATTTAAGTGTCAAAAGGGACTATAGCTCAGCGGTAGAGCACTACGTTGACATCGTAGGGGTCGCTAGTTCGAACCTAGCTAGTCCCACCATTTAAAAAGGACTAATATTGAATTATTTTAAAATAACCCATATTCCAAAAGTCAAGTGGAGTTCTGATAGTCCTTTTAACATAAAACCAAATCCAAAAACTGTATTTTTTCTATTCTTTGGATTGACGCTATTTGGATTAGGTGAAGCTTTGCTTATAGTTTCAAATTTTGGTGTTACTCCTTGGACGGTTTTTGCTGAAGGAGTTGCTAAAAATTTTGATATAAGTATTGGTTTAGCAACTTTTTTAGTAAGCATTAGCATTTTAATTTTGTGGATCCCTTTAAAACAAAAAATAGGTATAGGCACTATTTCAAATGCCATTATCATTGCTTTTACAATTGATTTATTTGTTTATTTATTACCTCTTAGTAAAAATACTTTTTTATCAATTATAGAGATGATTATTGGAATATTATTAGTTGGAATTGGAAGTGGCATTTATTTAATAACAAATTTAGGCCCAGGTACGAGAGATGGATTAATGAAAGGAATTTCAGAAAATTTTCATAAACCAATTTACTTAATTAGATTATCTATTGAAATAGTAGTTGTAATTTTAGGATGGATTTTGGGTGGAACAGTTGGTTTAGGTACATTGATGTTTGCCTTACTAATAGGCCCAATTATTTCAGTTAGTTTGATTGTGATCAAAAGTACTGATAAGAAATGAAAAATATAACTTAAAATTATGGCATTATTAGGAAAAGGAGCATTATTGAATTGGGGTGGAGTGTTGCCTAAACATGATCTTGATTATAATTTGTGGCACAGCTTAGAACATATGCCTGAAAGAATGAGTGTGAAAGGTTTTTTGCGTGCGTTTAGATGTGTTGGACTTAAGGGGACTAATGATAATGATAAATATTTCATGATGTATGATGTAAAAAACAAAGATATTTTTTCTTCAAAACAATATTTAAATAGATTAAATAATCCAACAGATTGGACGTCCAAAATTTTATCAAAATATGTCTATCCATCACGTGCTATTTGTGAAGTAATAAAAACAAAATCACTTACTACCGGTTTAAGTGGTTTTTTTGTAACGATAAGATATTTAGCTAAAAGCAATGAAATAAAAAAATTTTATAATATTTCAGATGAAATTATGAGTAAAAATGGAATTTTCTCTATTCATTGTTTTCAATCAGATAAAGAGATTAGTCAGTTAAAAACAAAAGAAAAAGTAATTAGAAGTTCCCAAGGGAATGAAGATGAAATTATTGATTATGCTGTAGTTATTGAATGTTTTAATATAAATAAAGTAAAAAAATTTTTACTAAATAACTTAAAAATAAAATCTGATAAAAAAATAAAAATCAATTATTATCAATTACAACATATTGTTGAATTAGGTTAATGCGCTCTTAGCTCAACTGGATTAGAGTACCAGATTTCGACTCTGGGGGTTAGGGGTTCGAGTCCTCTAGAGCGCACCATTCCACATTATGTGTTTCCCATAAGTCATTGATTTCATAGCGAAATTTAAATATTGGACTTGGGGTGTGAAACAATATGAGAAACAAATATGTAGCAAACCATTTGTAAATAGTTATTCAAATGCTCAATTATTCGGCAAAAACGTTGTTAAAGTAATTTTAATTTGTAAATTTAATGAAATGGGAATAGGTTATCAATAGCATTAAATCTTAACAGTAGTGGAGTATAATTTTATGAAAAAAATATTAGTTATCTTAGGTTTTTTATTTGTCAATTTCGGTGCTTATGCAGATGGTCATTCCGGCAAAATTCACCTTGAGGGATTTGGTGCATGGTCTTTAAATGTTATGAATGCTGGTAATGGTAACCTTTCAATAACGTACGATGGTTTATATAGTGGTGTTGCAATGGATGGAACAAAATTTGGAAATAACTCATCTGTTCAATGTGTTGGTGGACTTACAACATCTAAAGGTAAATTTAATGACGAAACAGGTATATGTAAATTTCTATTTTCTAATGGAGATACAGCTTTTACAAAATATACAGGTTCAGGCGAAGTAGGAAAAAATGGTTCAGCAACTTTTGAATTTATTGGAGGAACTGGTAAATATAAATCTATATCTGGAAAAGGAACTGTAACACGAGTTCAAATTCAAGCAGCAAAGAAAGGTTATACTCAAAGTAAAAATATATTTAAGGGAAGTTATAAACTTAACTAGATTATTTTTTTATAATTCAATTAAACAGCCACTTTAACCACATCTAATATTCTCAATGGAGAGATAGAAATAGAATGTGGTTGAGTGGAAAAAAATAAATATGTTAATGTTTGAATAATGATGTTTGAAAATTTATTAAACAAATTAGCTGTTAATCTTCATAAATATTTTAAAAACACAAAGATAATGGCAGAGAACTTACGTTCTCCAAATTCTTTCTTTTTTGGATTTATAGCCAAAAGATTGATGTTGGTTGGCAATCAAAAAGTGATTGAAGATAGCGTTAAAAGACTAAATATCAAAACAGAGGATAAAATCTTAGAAATAGGCTCAGGAAATGGCCAAGCATTAATAGAAATTTTGAAAAAAAATCCAAAACAAATAAAAGCAATTGAAATAAGTCCAATTTTTAGAAATCATTTAAAGAAAAAATTTGGTAATAAAATTGAACTTTTTGAAAATGATGCCAAGAATCTTAAAGACATAATAAACAATAGTTCAATAGACAAAATATTATTAATTAATGTTATATATTTTTTAAATCCGTTAGATTTATACTTAAAGGAATTTAAACGTATTTTAGATGAAGATGGGATTGTTTTCATTGCAGGAAAATTTGAAGCTGTTAAAACATTCAATGACAATGTATTTCAAAATAAACAAATTAAAGATTTATTAAAAGTACTCAAAAAATTTTTTAAAGTTTCATATGAATATGTAGATTTAGGTGATTTGAACTCAAGATATTATGCTATTTATTTAAAAAAATAAAAACTATTTATAGTTGAGTGTCCATAATAATATATAACTTTAACACACTAAACTAGTTAACACACTCACACCCCAATCTGTTACACACACCAACTATATACATCTACCCATACCCCCATGGCTCATGCGTGGGGTGGTAACATTTAAAATGTAAGGCAGTATGAATGTATTAATAAGAAAGATATTAATGACACCTAGGGTGTCTACAGTTACCTATACTAAGAACAGTTATTTTATGTGTAAAACAAACTGTGAAACAAATCGTGCGTATTGACATCACGATATGAATACATATTCTAAGCTATAGCTAGAATGATATCATTTGTGGTGCATACATGCATACACTAGGAATAGAACTCCTCTAGAGCGCACCACTTCCCGTTAAACTATCATCATAAATCATTGATGTGCAATCATATTTTGTTTAGTGCGTCAAGGGAGCAGACTATATGGTAGACCATTTAAATGTATCATATTTTTATAAAAAGTATTCAATGTGATGTGAAATTTTGTTTCAAAAATTAGTATATTGTAATTTTATATGTGTATAAATGATTTTCATTATTGATAATTATTTACCATTGTGATTAATTAATGTTTAGAGATTATTATGTTTTGTGTGTTTTTAAATGTTAGATACTCAAATCCTAAATTAATGCATGTAGGTCATCAATATGTAGCATCAAACTTTGACCCTTCAGATTTAAAAGGATTAGTTGCCGTTGATGCATACCATATAACACCTGATAAGGGGCTTGGTATTTTTACATTTGATAATCAAGCAAACCTTCAAAAGCATATTCCTGTGCTAAAGGAATTTTTCAAAGATTATGAAGATAGATTTTCTTGCAAAGCAAATATCGAGACTGGAATAGTTAATGAGGAATTAGATTACAAAGCTAAGTAAAACAGAAAAAAGTTTTCTTCTGAATCATTTTTTTAATTTAAAATTTTTATAAAGTTACATTAATATTTACATACTTATTATATCAACGGAACTGTAAATTTTTAGAGGACTTCAAATGAAAAATAAAACATATGTGTTTTTATTAATATTATTTTTACCTATAAAGTTAGTTGCTGCCGAATTAAATAAATTTGAAATATCATTAACAAAAGATAAGAGATGTTTTCATAGTAATGGAATACCTGATCACAAAACGGGTATTTTTCCTAATAAAGGAAATCCAAACTCTATATCACAACAAAAAATACATGTTTGCGTCCCAAGATACCCCAAAAAATCAGCTGCTAGTACAAAAATTAAAGGTATAATTGGAATAGCTTTAAACGGAGTTTTATTTCGTCCAGCTACAGCTGGTTTTTGGGATCCAAAAGCTCCAAGGGGACATAGTCGTAATGGGAAGAAAAATTGGAGTGTGGATATTTTTGGTCTTAAGGGTAGGTTAGGTCTTGATTTTAATAACGCACATGTAGGAAGAGGTGGAATGTATCATTATCATGGTCTACCAACTAGCTTTGTAAATAATTTAAAAAAAAGTCATATAGGTTATGCTGGTGACGGATTTGAGATTCACTATATAAAAGGAAAAATGTCTGCTTGGGCCCTAAAAGATGGATTTAGAAAATCTGGCCCTCTTGGAAAGTATGATGGCACTTATAACGAAGATTATTTTTATCAAGGTAATAATGATAAAATCGATGAATGTAATGGAGGCATGTATAAAGGCAAATATGTATATTTTATCACAGATAATTATCCAAGAGTCCCTCGTTGTCTAAGTGGTGAAGTGAGTAGCTACTTTAACAAAAGCAGACATTAAGGTTCAATAAGGATATGATATTGAAGAGGTATCTATCGGCCTCAGATAAAAGCAATATTAATTTAATGGTAATTGAAAATAAACTAAATGCTAAAAAGGAATATCCTCAATGGATTGATAAAGATAGAATATGGTTGAATTATTAGTATGAAAAAAATTAGTAGAAGAAAATTTACAAGGATTTTGAGTTGTGGTTGTGCTATGAGTTTGTCTAGTTGTTCTTATAATCCTATAAACAAAAGGTCTCAACTAAGCATTGTTCCTGAAAGAATTG
>CACOVB010000025.1 GCA_902630555.1 uncultured SAR116 cluster alpha proteobacterium | reverse complement strand
ACTTTCAGATTGTTATACCAAATCATCAGACTTAGCTCTTATGAATGGAGTGCAGGCACTTGTTAGACTTTTATTAGAACAATCACGCATTGATAAAGAAAAAGGACTTAAGACACAAGGTTATGTCAGTGGCTATCCTGGTTCACCTTTAGGAACTTTGGATTTAGAATTAAATAGAGCTAAAAAATATTTAAATGATGAGGGCATAGTATTTCAACCTGGTGTAAATGAAGAATTAGCTGCAACAGCTGCTTGGGGCACACAAATGATACATTTGTATGATCAACCAAAAATTGATGGGGTATTTTCACTTTGGTATGGTAAAGGACCTGGGTTAGACAGAGCCATGGATGCAATTAGACATGCAAATATGGGAGGTTCCTCAAAACTGGGCGGAATGTTATTAGCAGTTGCTGATGACCCAATAGGAAAGAGTTCAACATTAGCATATCAATCAGAACAATCTTTAATATCTGCTGGCATTCCAATATTTTATCCTGCCAATGTCCATGAAGTTGTCCCTTTGGGACTTCAGGCATATCAATTGTCAAGATATGCTGGTATTTGTGTTGGGTTAAAAATAACAGCTGATACAGCAGACTCGAGTGCTGTTGTTGATTTAACATCATTAAGACCAAAATTTAAAAATCTCTTAAATATTGAAAATGTTCATATTCAAAAACATGAACCGGCTCTAGATAGAGAAGAAACTTTATTTACCAAAAGATTGCCAGCTTCAAAAAATTTTATTTTTCAAAATAAGATTAATAAAATTATAAGAAATCCAAAAGTTAAAAATCTTGGAATAATTGCTGTAGGGAAAGCCTGTACAGAAACAATAGATGCTTTAGAGAGTATTGGCATTGTAGATCCTGAAAAAAATGGTATTGGAATTTTTTCTTGTAAAGTTCCATGGCCATTGAATGCAGAGGAAATAAAAAATTTCATTAATGGATATAAGGAAATTTTTGTTATTGAAGAAAAAAGGGGTGTCGTTGAAGAACAAGTTGCCCATATTCTTTACAACCATGATCAAAAACCCATCCTCTCAGGTAAGTTTGATGGAAAAACTGGTGATCCCAAAGGAGCTCTTTTACCACATAGAACTTTATTGGGGCATATTCCTGGTGTAGAAATGCCTCACGAATTTTTATCTTCTAATCTTTCAAATAATGACTGTTTTTGGACACCAGCGGATTGGGCGTGGATAGGTGGTTTATTTGATGTTTTGTTACCTTCTCTTTATTTTGGTATACCTGTTATTTCGTTTAGAAGTTCAAAATTTGATCCAGAATTTACATTTGATTTAATGGAAAAGTTTGAAGTTAAAAATACTTTCTTACCACCAACCTCTTTAAAAATGATGAAATCATTTAATCTATATAAATCACGAGACAAACTCCATTTAAGAACTGTAGGATCAGGTGGCGAAGCTTTAGGTGAAGAGTTACTAAATTGGGGAAAAGAAATTTTGAATGTTGGGATTAATGAATTCTACGGTCAGACAGAATGTAATTTAACTGTTTCTAACAATGGACTAATAATGAAGCAAAAGCTTGGTTCAATTGGAAAACCTGTACCAGGACATAAAGTAAAATTAATGAAAGATGATGGAACATTTATTTCAAAAAGTGATGATGAAGGTGAAATAGTTGTTCAAAGTAATTCCCCATCAATTTTTTCAGGCTATTGGAATAATGATAAAGAAACTCAGAAGAAAATTATTGATGGATGGTTACACACAGGTGATTATGCTACAGTTGATGATGAAGGATTTTTTTATTTTAAAGGAAGAAAAGATGATTTAATAAATAGTTCTGGATATAGGATAGGCCCAAGTGAGATAGAAAACACCATACTATCACTTCAAGAAGTTGAAATGGTAGCGGTTGTTGGAGTCCCAGATGAATTAAGAGGAGAAATAATAAAAGCTGTAATTGTACCTAGAGAAAAATCCCTACTAAAAAACAGAAATGAAAATTTAAAGTATAAAATTAAAGAACATGTGAAACAAAATCTAGCAGCTCATGAATACCCAAGGCTTATAGAATTTGTAGAGGAATTACCATTGACAACAACTGGAAAAATTAAAAGAAATTTAATAAGGAAAAATCATAAAGAGGTTAAAAATGAGCGAAAAATATAAATTCGATACTATGTCTTTACATTCTGGGCATGTGCCAGATAAGGAAACTGGTTCAAGAGCTGTTCCCATCTATCAAACTACATCTTATGTTTTTAAGGATACCGATGAAGCTGCTGCACTATATAATATGGAGGTAGGTGGACATTTATATACAAGAATTTCAAATCCAACAATAGCGACTTTAGAGCAGAGATTAGCTTCTTTGGATGGAGGTGTAAGTTGTGTTGCTTGCTCAAGTGGAATGGCTGCAATGCATTTAGTTGTAACAGCAATATGTTCAAGTGGAGATCATATTGTAGCATCAAATAAAATGTATGGTGCTAATATTAATTTACTTCAGCATACGATGACAAGGTTTGGAATTGAAACGACATTTGTCAATCCAAATAACTTAGAAGAAATTGAAAAAGCAATTAAGCCAAATACTAAATTAGTATTTGGAGAAGTTATTGGAAATCCTGGTTTAGATGTCATGAACGTGCCTGAGGTTGCTAAAATATGTAACAAAAAAAATGTTCCTCTAGCAATAGATGCTACATTTAATACTCCTTATTTAATGAAGCCTATTACATATGGAGCAAATATACTTATACACTCATTAACAAAATGGATAGGTGGACATGGTATTGCAATTGGAGGTGCTATAATAAATGGAGGAAACTTTGATTGGGGAAATAAAGAAAAATTTCCTACAATATCAGGGTCCCATTTTGCTCTTAATGGAATAAGTTTTTGGGAAGAATTTGGACCATCTGCATTAACTGCCAAAATTAGAGCTGAAGGAATGTATAATTTTGGACCATCATTGTCTCCAAATAATGCTTTTTATATTTTACAAGGAATAGAAACACTTTCATTAAGAATGAAGAAGCATATAGAAAATACAAAAATGATGCTAAAATTCTTAAAAGAAAATGAAGCTGTATCTTGGTTAAGACATCCCGATTTAGAAGATCACCCAGATCATAAAATTGCAAAAAAAATCTTGCCATTAGGATCTGGATCAATAATTGTATTTGGCATTAAAGGTGGAAGAGATGCTGGTAAAGCATTCATTGAAAATGTCAAGCTTTCTTCTCATCTGGCAAATGTCGGCGATGCAAAAACATTGCTCATTCACCCTGGAAGCACGACACATTCACATTTAAGTTCTGAAGCAATGAAGATGTCTGGGTTAACTGATGACATGATAAGACTTTCTGTTGGTTTAGAAGATATTGAAGATATCAAAATTGATTTTGAAAAAGGCTTTAAAGCTGCTGCCAAAATCTCAAGTAAGAGAAGTTAAATGTATAAAGATTTCAAAGGCAATAAAGTTTATTTTTCAACTGGAGGTTTAAATTTAGTAAATGATAAGGAAACATTATGTTTTGTTCATGGAGCTGGACAAAATCATTATTCATTTACACAACAAATTCGATATTTTGTCAGTCAAGGATATAACGTTGTAGCTCCTGATTTTCCTGGTCATGGTTTTTCAGAAGGTAATCAAACTACTTCAATTGAAGAAGATATGTTATGGCTTGCCGAATTATTAGCATTTCTTAAGATTGAAAAAGCTACTTTTATTGGTCACTCACAGGGATGTTTAACTATTCTTGAATTAGCAGAAAAAAAACCTGAACTTGTAATGGGTTTAGTATTCGTAGCTGGAGCAATGTCAATTCCTGTAAATGATTTCTTAATTGATACTTCAATTAATAATCCAGAAAAGGCGTATGATCTCATGGTTACTTGGGGACAGGATAGTTATGGCTCTTTTTCTATATCGGATTGGCCTGGGCATAATCATTTAGCTGAAGGTAACGCGATCATGAAAATGAATGATCCTTCAGTATTATCGACGGATTTAAAGTCATGTAATTTATATGAAAACGGTAAACAAGCTGCTTCAACAATAAATATAAATTGTTTAGCTGTTTTAGCAAAATTTGATATGATGACACCCCTTAAAAAAGGTCTTCAAATGGTAGAAAATATTAAGCAGTGTGATTATAAAATTTTAGAATGTGGTCATTTTCTTCCAATTGAAAAACCTAAGGAACTAAACGCTCTTATTAAAAATTATCTTAATTCTTAGAAATAATGACTAATAGTTTAAAAGAATTAAATTTAAATGATCATAAAAATTGGATTATTTCAGATTTAATATTAAAGCAAGCTAAAAAATTCCCAAAATTTAATATTATTGAATTCATTGATAATGAAAAATGGACTTATGAAGATATTTTGTCAAAAGGTCTTAAAGCTTCATTTAGATTAAAAAAGAATGGTTTAACAAATGGTGACCCAATAGTCGTTATGATTGATAATCCAAAGGTCTTTATTCCAATATGGTTAGGAGCGTGTTTTCTTGGAATTACATTTGTTGCACTTAACACAGCTTTAAGAGGAGATGTTCTTAAACATCAAATTGAAATTTCAAAACCTAAATTGATTATAACTGAAAATATATATTTTAAGTACTTCAAAAAAATAAATTGGGGTAAAAAAAATTTATATATTTTAAATCATGATAAATTTCTTCTATCAAAAGAATTATTAATTTCTGAAATTCATCAGTCAAAGATGGAAGATATTTCTTGTGTAATGTTTACTAGTGGAACTTCTGGCCCTGCAAAAGGTGTAATTATGCCAAATGCTCATTGCGTTTTATTTGCTATTGGAACTATTGAAAATTATATTTTGGATAAAAAAGATATTTTTTATATTTGTTTACCTTTATTTCATGCAAATGGATTATTTATGCAACTCCTAGCTTGCATTATAAATAGAACAAAGGCCGTAATAAGAGAGAAGTTTTCAGCCAGTAATTGGTTAAATGATATAATCAATTATAAAATTACTCATACGAATATGTTAGGTGCTGTTGCTTCTTTTGTAGTAGCACAATCGCAAACAAAATTTGATAAAAGGCATAAGTTAAAAGTAATCGGCTCTGCTCCTTTGCCAAAGGAGCCTGAAAATATTTTTAGAAAACGATTTGGTGTTAAAGAAGTGTTACCTTTATATGGCATGACAGAAGTTAATATTCCTGTTTATGGAAAATTAGGAAAAAAGGGAAATGGAACATGCGGAGAAGTATATTTCAAGTATTTTGATGTGGAGGTAAGAGATACTAATACAGATGAGAAATTAAAAAATGGTTCAGTTGGTGAAATAATGGTTAGACCTAAAATATCATTTGGATTCATGCAAGGTTATTTAGGTATGCCAGATAAATCTTTTGAAGCTTACAGAAATTTCTGGTTTCATACTGGTGATGCAGGTTTTTTTAATAAAAAAAATCAATTAATATTTGTTGATAGAATTAAAGATTGTATAAGAAGAAGAGGTGAAAACATATCTTCTTATGAGGTTGAGCAAGCTTTTTTAAAAATTCCTCAGATTGCTGAGGCAGCGGCATTCGCCGTGCCTGCAAAAGATCATGGACAAGAAGATGAGGTTATGGTTGCTCTAATGATAATTAAAGGATCAAAAATTGAATACTCCAAATGGATAAATAAAGTAAGTGCTGACCTGGCAAAATTTGCAATACCTTTATATTTACGTGTTATGAAAAATTTTCCAAAAACACAAACAGGTAAAATTATTAAACATGCATTAAGAACTGAGGGCATTACAAATGATACTTGGAAAAATAATCTTTAATTGCTACTCTTTAACTATGAGAGAGGTTTTATGACTAATAACTTTACAGGGTGCTGGCCAGTTGCACCAACACCATTTAAAGAAAATGAAGATTTAGATCTTGAGGGAATGAAAAGAGTTTTAGATTGCATGATTGATCAAAAAGTAGATGGCATTTGTATTTTAGCAAATTATTCGGAACAATTTTTGTTATCTGACGATGAAAGAGAAATTTTAACAAAACTGTGTATTGAACATGTTGCTGGAAAGGTTCCAATAATTGTAACTGTAAGCCATTTTTCTACAGATATTGTGTTTAAAAGAGCTAAGTTAGCAAAAGATGTTGGAGCAAATATGGTCATGATGATGCCTCCATATCATGGTGCTTTGTTAAAAGGAAATGCTGACCAAACTTTCGAACAATTTAGAAAAGTGAGCGAAGCCGGAATAACAATTATGGTTCAAGATGCTCCTTTATCTGGAGTTGATCTTTCGGTTGACCTTCTAGTAAAAATGGCAAAAGAAATAGAGCATGTTAAATGTTTTAAAATAGAGTGTGCACAAGCAGCAAACAAACTTAGGGTATTAATTGATAAAGGTGGGAGTGCTGTAGAAGGTCCATTTGATGGTGAAGAAGGAATAACATTATTTGCGGATTTGGAAGCTGGCGCAAAAGGAAATATGAGTTCAGCTATGTTACCAGATTTGATTGGACCTTTGGTTAAAAGTTACATTACGGGAAATAAAAAAGAAGCAGAGAATGAATATAATAGAGTACTTCCACTCATAAATTATGAAAATAGACAATGTGGGTTTAGAGCTACCAAAACAATATTTAAAGAAGGCGGTGTCATCAAATCAGATGTTTGCCGTCATCCAATCCCAAGTTTGGATGAAAATACAAAAAAGGGATTATTAGATTTAGCAAATAATTACGATTTAATAGCTATGAAATGGGGATTATAATTATAAGGAGGCTTTTATGCCATATTCATTAGATGAGTTAGCTAAAGATATTAAAGGTATTTTAAAAGATCATGGCATTCAAGAAGGTTCAGATAAAGTTTGTTATTATGTTCAAAAAGCATTAATGGATCAAAATTTTATTCAAAATAATTTCAAAGATAGAGATGACCAAAACCCGAGAGAAATTCTTTATGAAGATCCTGAGCTTGGGTTTTGTGTTTGTGGTCATGTGTATAATCAAGAGGCTAACGGGTCACCTCACGATCATGGATCAAGCTGGGCTGTATACGGTCAAGCTGCTGGAGAAACGGAAATGACAGAGTGGGAAATCGTAAAACAAGAAAATGATATTAAGCTCGTTAAAGAAATAAAAAAATATGTAATGAAACCAGGTGATGTTAAATTTTATAATGTTGGCGATGTTCATTCACCAATAAGAAAAGAGCCTGTAAGATTGCTTAGAATTGAAGGTAAAAATTTGGATAATGTAGAAAGGTCAAAAATTAAAGAACTTTAAATCTATTTATTTCTTCTTCGTCCATATTATTTAATAAGTCTTTTTCCCAACTTAAGTAAGCTAAAGCATGAGATCTATTTCCAAGATGCCTTTTATAGGTATGATAAACAAAATCTATACAAACCTCTCTTTTCATAAAAGTTTCTTTTCTTGTACAAAATTCGCTTAGTCGTTTAAAATTTTGATCAAATTTATAAAAATATATTGAAGTTTTGTATTTGGATGTAATGTCTTTATAAATTAGTTCTGCTTTCGATAAATCATTATAAATTATCAAAAAATCCTTTTTTCTATTAAAGTTATGAAATCTTAAGTTAGCTCTATTAATCCACTTAGATCTTTTTATATGAGTTTTTTTAAATTCATGACTTGTTCTAATATCTAACAAATTCAATTTTAAAAAATCAGTTAAATTATCATTTTCAACAATTTTTGATTTTGGAATTATAAATTTTTTCTTCTGATCAAAAAAATTTTTTAAGTAATTGATATCATCATCAAAAATATAAACATCAAAACCCATTTGCTTCAGCCAAGAGGCTGTTAATGAAGAACGTAATAGTTCTCCATCATCAATCAAAACAATTTTACCATTTAAAACTCCAACAAAACTATCAGTAGCTTGTATTAGTTGTCCACCGGGTGCATGCTTCAAATACATTTTATTTTCAGAAAAATTTTGATTGGCAGTTACATTAAATATAAAAGTATTTTTTGTTTTTTCTTCAAGGAAAGAATTTAGTGTTTTAAGGTTAATTTTTTTTAAATTAAATTTATTAATAATTTTATTTGCTGAATTTTGATACTTACTTTTTTGAAATTTAATTTTATCTAAGTTTAATGCTTCTGTTTTATTATTTTCAAGTTTGTACCTAGATAATGTCCAACCTTGAGTTCCATTCTCAAGAGCTCTGACCTTATTTTTAATACCAAAGTTGATTAAATTTTGCGCTCCTATTATTGAACGAGTTCTACCAGCACAATTGATAATTATTTCAGTTTTATCATTAATTTCATTTTGAATTCGTAAGGGTATTTCCATATTAGGACAACATACTCCTGTTGGAATATTCATTTTTTTAAATTCTTCAAGAGGTCTTCCATCAATAATAATAATATCATCTTTTTTGTTAATTTTTTTTTTCAATTCTGAAGGTTTAATATGAGGTGTATTCTTTTTTAACTCAACTAATTCACCAAAGGCTTTACTTGGGACATGTATTCCTTTAAATAAAAAAAATCCAGCTTTTTTCCAGCCGAAAACTCCATTCTTTAGAATTTGAATATTTCTATATCCAAGATTGGATGTAATTTCTTCAGCTATTTCAGACAAACCGTCATTGTGATCCATTAAAATTATTAAAGTTTCTTTACTTGGTATTAGATCAATAATCCTGTTTTCAAAAATACTATATGGAATTGATATTGAAAAAAAAGGGTGTCCCTCTGTATGTTGTCCAATTTCTCTTATATCAATTAAAGAGAATTCAGATGTGCTGGCATATAACTTTTTAACGTCTTTTGCTTTAATATATTTTTTCACTATACTTAAATTAATCTAAATTTTTTTCCATATTAGAGGATAAAATGAATGAGTACAATGTTGGTGACTTAATATCAGATTTTTTATTTGAAAATGATTTGAAGACCGTTTTTGGTGTTGTTTCAGTCCATAACATTCCCATTTTGGATGCTATTGCAAAAAGGAATTTAATTAAATTTATACCAGCTAGAGGTGAAATGGGAGCAGGTCATATGGCAGATGGTTTTGCTAGATCTTCTGACAAAGTAGGAGTTGTTATTACAAGTACTGGTCCCGGTGCAGCAAATGTTGTAGGGTCTCTAGTTGAAGCAAGATTCGCAGGTACTCCGTTACTTCATATAACGGGTCAAACTGCTACCGAAAATTTGGATAAAAATCAAGGTACTGTTCATGATGTTCCAAATCAACTTGAAATGATGAAATCTGTTTCAAAAAATGCTTATAGAATATCATCGTCTAAAAATGTTTTAGAGGTATTAGAAAAAGCTCTAGAAGAGGCTATGACACCTCCAACAGGTCCAGTATCAATTGAGGTTCCAATAGATGTTCAACGTACAATTATTAATAGGCAAGAAACATTTAATAAAGTAGTTATTAACGATAAAAATATTTCTGTAGGAGATTTGAATTCATTAGATCTTATCGAAGAAGAAATTAGAAAATCAAAAAGAAAAATATTGTGGATTGGTAATGGTGGAAAAAAACTTACTTCTGAAGTTGAAAAGTTTATAGATTTGGGTTTTGCGGTCATAACAAGCACTCAAGGAAGAGGCGTTATAGATGAAAACCATGAGATGTGTTTAGGTTCGTTCAATGCAATTCCAAAAGTTGAAAAATTTTATTCTTCTCTAGATTTAATGATTGTTGTTGGAAGTAGATTAAGAGGACATGAAACAAAAGACATGTCATTAAAACTACCTGATAACCTTATACAAATTGATATAGATCCGAATGCAGAAAATAGAACTTATCCTTCAAAAATATTTCATTTAGGTGACGGAAAAAAGGTTTTAGAAAATCTTTATGAAAGATTAGATGATATAAAAAATATAGATGAAAATTGGATACATGAAGTGAAATCTTTAAAAAAAGAAATTCAAAAAGATTATAAAGAATTTCTTAAAAATTATGGAGAATTCCCTGAAATAATAGAGAGAAATTTACCAAAAAATGCGAGATGGATTAGAGATGTAACCATATCCAACAGTACTTGGGGAAATAGATTAATGCCAGTACAAAAATGGTATCAAAACATTTATCCAGTCGGAGCTGCGATTGGTCCTGGAATGTCTCTTGGAATTGGTGCTTCTCTAGCGACAGAAGAAAAAGTAAAATCAATCGCTATGTGTGGTGATGGTGGGTTTATGTTAAATGTTTCTGAATTATGGACAGCTGTTGAAATCAATAGCAATATAATTTTTATGGTTATGAACGATAAAGGTTATGGAGTTATAAAACATATTCAGGATAGTTTATATGGAGGAAGAAAAAATTTTGCAGACTTGCTAGTTCCAAATTTTAGAGAGCTTGCAGATACTTGTAAGATGAAATATTTAGTTGTCAAGTCTTCAAGAGAATTTGAAAATATTTTAAAAAAAGCTTTTAATTTACTTGGTCCAGTACTTTTAGAGATAGACATCAACAGTATTGGTGAATTACCAAGATATTTTATACCACCACCTTTTACGGAAAAGTGAATTTTAGATGGAATTTCTTTTCATTACTTTTCCGGAAGAGTTATCAAACTTTGGTATAATTTTTTTAATATTTTCAAGTATGTTTACCTCATTTATATCAGCTGCATTTGGAATAGGTGGTGGAGCAGTATTTTTAGGTTTGTCAGCCATTTATCTTAATCCCATAGCATTACTACCTGTGCATGGTTCAGTCCAAATAGGGTCTAATTTTGGAAGAATGTTGGTAATGTTAAAAAGTGTTTATAAAAGTCCCATTTTACCTTTTTTGGTAGGAAGTTTTATAGGAAGTAGTTTTGGCGGTTTAATGTTTATACAATTTCCTTCTTGGATAATTCAAATTGTTGTAGGTTCTTTTATTTTATGGACTGTATATGGAAAAATACCTTCAATAAAATCAAGATACATAGTTTTTGGTGGAATTTTTTCAAGTTTTTTAACAATGTTTTTTGGAGCTACAGGACCATTTATTGCAGGTATGGTTAAGACTATGAAACTAGATCCTTTAAGTCATACTGCCACGCATTCAGCTTTGATGACAATTCAACACGCAATCAAGGTTTTTATATTTGGGTTTATGGGTTTTAACTTTTCTGAATATGTATATTTAATTTTTATAATGATAATAACAGGTTTTATCGGTACTTTGTTGGGAAAAAATATTTTAATAAATTATGGGCAAAAATATTTCAAAATTATTCTTAATTCAATTTTAACTTTTATTTCCGTATATTTAATTATAAATGGATTAATTAATTATTAAATTATTTTCTTTTTGTAATAAGCGAATAAATATATGGTCCACATAAACCTAAAAAAGCAAATACCAAGAACATAAGCGCTAGTGGTTGAGTAAAAATCATCCACCAAGCACCATCAAACATTTTTAAAGAATGTTGTAAATTCGTTTCTACCATTTCACCAAGAATTAGACCAACAGCTATTGGAGCAACGGAAAAACCATGTCTCCTAGCAAAAAAACCAATTACACCAAAAATTAATGCAAGCCAAACATCTAAGAGCTGTCCTTGGAAAGCGTATGCACCAATTACAGAAAGGCCAAAAACAATGGGCCATAGGATTGCAGTAGGTACTAGGGAAACTCTAGCAAATATTTTTGCAGCATATAATCCCATGAGCATAAACATTATGTTTGCGAAAAACATTGAGCCGAAAATTTGATAAACTTTTTCAACTTGTTCTGTAAACAGATATACACCTGGTCTCAAACCATGAACCATTAATCCAACTAATATTATAGCCGTAGTTCCACTACCAGGAATACCTAGAACCATAGTTGGTACCATTGCACCACCTGTTGCTGAATTATTTGCAGCTTCAGCGCCAGCAATTCCTTCTATAGCTCCCTTACCAAATTCATCTTTGTTTTTTGACCATCTTCTAGCTTCCGAGTATCCAATCATTGAAGCAACAGTTGCCCCTTCAGCTGGTAATACACCTATAAATGTACCAATTCCACAGGACCTTAAAATGGTTTTCCAAATTTTTTTATAATCTTCTTTTGTTGGTAGTTTGACAGCTTTCATACTTACGGTATTTACGATTTTGTTAACTGTTTTCGATTGAACTAAAAGCTCAGAAATAGCAAAAAGACCAATAAATATTGGTACAAAATGAAGTCCTTCATAAAGTTCGTAATTACCAAACATAAATCTTTCAATTCCTGTAACTCGTTCTGCTCCAATTGTAGATAGCCATACGCCAAAAATTCCACCTATTAAATTTTTAACAGCTCCTCCCGCACTAATACTTGCAAGCATAGACAAACCAAATACTGTTAATGCGAAATATTCTGGTGAACGAAATTCGTAAGCTACTCTTGCTAATAAGGGCGCTGCAAAACATAATACAATTACGGAAAAAACTCCACCGACAGTACTAGAAATAACAGCAACTCCTAATGCTCTACCTGCTTCTCCTTTTTGTGCAAGTGGATAACCATCAAATGTAGTTGCAGCAGCTGCAGATGTGCCAGGTGTATTTATTAAAATAGCAGTTATAGATCCAGCAAAAGTTGCAGAGACGTAAATAGTCGCTAGAACTGCGATAGCGTGAACTGGATCCATTGTCAATGTGAAAGGTAGTAATAATGCAGCGCCTGTGGTTGCCCCTAATCCAGGTAATACCCCAATCACAACACCTAAAATAGTAGTCACAAAAATTAAAAAAAGTAAATATGGATCAGTTGCTACTGAAGCCATTGCTAATAATGCTTGTTCAAACATTTAAAAATTTCCTAACCATAATACATGTCCATAAGAATCCCTCTTGGAAATCTTATTTTCAATACAAAATCAAACAACAAAAAAATAAATAGCGGTGTTAGCGTTGCTGTTAAAAAAGAAACCCAAATTCTTTTTTCACCCCATAATAATCCCATCAATAACATCACAACAAAAATCCCAATAAACATATCAGTATAAACAGTTAGCAAATAGAATATAAAAAATAAGCCCATACTTCCCCAAGTAGGGAATTTTTCTAATTTTATTGGTTCTGGATTATTTTTTTTATATTGGAAAGTTAATACCGATATTAAAATTAAATTTAAAATCATTAAAAATATTGGAAAGGATCTAGCTTGCATACTATCACCAACAATCATTTCTGGTGAGGTATCAAGCTGAAGTGAGATTCCAATGATTATAATTGAAAAAATTGTAAGAAATAATGGGATTGTATAAAATTTATTAGTCATAATTTATATAAAATGCCCTCTGCTTTAACAGAGGGCATTAATTATTTATTTACTTCATTAAGCCCATTTCTTTAAGAGCTGGTCCAAATTCACCAACCATAAAAGCAATTTGCTTACCCCAAGGACCTGAAGGTTGAGGTGAAGTATTATCTAGTCCAGAATTTGCTAAATAAGCCTGATACATTGAATGTTTCATTGCTTTAGCCATACCTTTTTCAAGAGCTGCAACTCTGGCTTTGTCAACTCCAGCATGAGTAACAAAACCTCTAGTTGTTGAAAGAACTAGATCTATTCCTAGAGATTTAGCTGTTTTTGCTTTTGGAATAGGAGCCATTCCATTTTCAGCTAAAATAACTAAAGGACATATGTCGCCAGCCTCGACTGGTGCAGCTGCTTCAGACAAATTAAGTGTTCCAACATCAACTTCTCCAGCAACAAGTCTTGTAGCTAACTCTCCACCACCTTTGTATGGAATATATTTTGGCATTTTTTGACCTAGTCTTTTAGCCCACAAGTAAACTGTTATATGATCAATAGTTCCAGTATGAGTTCCACCAAAAGTTATTTTGTCACCTTTCTTCATGCCAGCAACAAAATCTTCAGGTGTTTTATAAGGACTTTTCTTGCAATTTACCATAAGAATTTGAGGGTCATTTGTACCTCTTGCTATTGGAGCCATATCACTAACTTTTAACTTTGTCTTTCCCATTGCCATAGTAATAGCGTGTCCAACTGTAAAAGTTAATATGGTGTTTCCATCTGCTGGTCTTGTCATAAAATAGTTCATTGCAGCAGCACCACCACCACCTCTTTTATTTACAACAACCATATCTTGTTTAAGAGTTCTTCTTGATCTTAACATCATCATTCTTGAGTTAACATCTGTTCCTCCACCAGCACCAGCGTGAGTAACCACTTCTATGGCCGGTTTTTTGTCAGCAAAACTTGGAGCAGTAGTAAAGGCCACTAAACCCGTAAGTATAGTTAGGCCTGATCCAATGCTCAAAAGTGTTTTTTTATTAATCATTAATTCCTCCTGAGATTAATATTTATTAGTAACACTATTCTAAGTAAATTCTACAGAGTCAAGTAACAATAAATTTCACTTGTTAATAATTAATAAAATTTTCTTTAAATAAGTCTATATTAATAACTTCATTTATAGGCTTATCTTGTCTTAGACGTTTAATTCTTGGGAAACGAAGTGCTACTCCAGATTTATGTCTTTTACTTAAATCTACAGAATCAAATGCAATTTCAACTACAAATTTTTTTTCAACTTCTCTTACGGGTCCAAATTTATTAATGGTATTACTCCGAACAAACTTATCTAAAATTTCTAATTCTTCATTGCTAAATCCAAAATAAGCTTTGCAAATTGGGACTATATCATTTTGATCCCAAAGACCAAATGTAAAATCTGAATAATATGAGCTTCTTTTTCCATGGCCTCTTTGAGCATACATCATAACAGCGTCGACAACCATAGGTTCATTTTTCCATTTATACCAATAACCTTTTGGTCTTCCTGAAATGTAAGAGCTAGTTTTTCTTTTAATCATTAAACCTTCATGTTCACTCTTATTTAATCTTTTGGATTTAATATTTTTTAGGTCTTCCCAGGTTTTAAATTCGAAAATTTCTGAAAGGTCAAAAAATTTATTTTGAATTTTATTATGCCAATTTGATAAAATTTTACGTCTTTCAGAAAAATATAAGCTTCTTAAATCTCTATTTTTTAAAAATAAAATATCATAAAGTTTTACAAAAGCTGGAAAATTCTCTAAGTGATTTTTTGATACTTTTTTTCTATTTAATCTTTGTTGTAATTTTCTAAATTTAAAAGGTTTAAAACTATTTCCTACCAAAAGTTCTCCATCCAAAACAACTAAGTCGTTTTCATTATTCTGAATTTCTGGGAAA
>CACOVB010000024.1 GCA_902630555.1 uncultured SAR116 cluster alpha proteobacterium | reverse complement strand
TCTATCAAAACAAATGCTTTATTGACATTGTTCATTCTTGAAGACTTTCCTCCTGCCAATATTACACAGGGATATTTAACGTTTAGGTTTTTGAATTTATTATTTGTTATTTTAAATTTTCCTTAACTAAACACTCCCAATATTTAACACCAAAAGGCAAAAGTTTGTCATTAAAATCAAAATAAGGAGAATGTAATTTTTCAGAATTAGTTCCTGCGCCTAACCATATATAAGCTCCTGGTTTTTCTTTTAACATATAAGAAAAATCTTCAGAACCCATTGTAGGTGTACAATTTTCATCTATCATATCTGTTCCAAAGTGTTTTTCATAAATTTCATGGGCAAAAGATGCGCTTTTTTCATCATTTACGGTTGGTGGATAACCTGGAATAATTCTAAAATCAACTTTACAATTATGTGAAATTGCAGTTTGTTCAACTAAAATTTTAATTTTGTTTAAAAGATTATCTCTATCGTGCTCATTAGTAGATCTTAATGTTCCTCCTAGATATGCACTTTCAGGTATAACATTAAAGGCTGAACCGCTTTTAATTTTCGTAATTGATAGAACAGCATTTGAAAATGGATCTAATTGTCTTGATACAATAGTTTGAAGAGAAACAATTATAAATCCTAGAGCTATTATTGGATCGTTTGAAACATTTGGTTGAGCAGCATGACCGCCTTTTCCTAATATATTGATTTCAAATATATCACCACCAGCCATAGCAAACTGTTTATGTATTACAGCTTTCCCAAGTTCAACTCCTGGCCAATTATGTATCCCCCAAACGTTATCAATTTTAAACTTTTTAAATAATCCATCATTAATCATAGATTTGGCTCCAGCTCTTCCGCCCTCTTCAGCTGGTTGAAAAATGAAATATACTTTTCCGCTAAAGTTTTTATCTTCAGCTAATATTTTAGCAGCGCCTAATAGCATTGTCACATGGCCGTCATGACCGCAAGCATGCATTTTACCTAAATTTTTTGATGAATAACTTAAATTTGTTTTTTCATCCATGGGCAATGCATCCATATCAGCTCTTAAACCTATTGATTTACTTGATTTTTTTTTGCCTTCTAAAATACCAACTAATCCTGTTTTACCAATATTTTTAATAACTTTAATTCCAAATTCCTTAAGTTTTTTTTCAATGAATTCCGCAGTTTTATACTCTTCATAGGCAATTTCTGGAAAAGAATGAATTGTTTGTCTCCACTTTTTCATTGTTGGAATTAAATCTTGTATGTTTTTATTAAATTTCATTATAATTTACTCAATAATGGTTTCAGCATTTGATAATATATTAACAATTCTTGGGGAAGAAAACCAAACAATTCCTCTAATTTTTGATTCACCACATAGTGGAAATATTTATCCTAATGATTTTAAACACAATTCAACATTTGAAAAATTAAGACAGGCAGAAGATAGTTATGTAGATGAGCTCTACAACGAAGCTCCAGATATTGGTGCTATTTTATTAAAAGCAAATTTTCCTAGATCTTATATAGACCCAAATAGAGCGGAAACAGATTTTTCTTTAAGTGAGATTTCTGATTTTAGTAAAGACATTTTAAATATAGATTTCCAACCAACAATCAAAACAAAATTAGGAATTGGTTTGATTTGGCTTAAAGTACCACCTGATGGTGAAGATATGTATGCAAAAAAATTAACATATGATCAAGTTGCGAATCGGATCTTAAATTATCACAGACCATATCATAAAAAACTTAAATTAATTTTGAAAAATACATATGATAAATTTAAATGTTTCTTTCATATAAACTGTCATTCTATGCAAAATAATGCAAGTGCAATGTCTACTCAAGAAAAGGGTACACCTAGGCCAGACTTTGTTATAGGTGATAGAGATGGTACTTCTTGTAATAAAAAGTTTACAAATCTTATTGTTAATATTCTTAAAGATTTAAATTATGATGTAGTTACAAATGATCCTTATAAAGGTATGGAGTTAGTTTCTACTTATAGTAATCCAGCTCAAAATAAACATTCATTACAAATTGAAGTTAATCGAGGGTTATATATGAATGAAAAAACTAGAATCAAAACGGATGGTTTTAATGTTTTAAAAGAACATTTGTCTTTGATGACTAGAGAGATAAAACTGTTTGTAGAAGAGGAATTAAGATGAATGACCCTAGATTAAATTATGCAAATGAGTACCCAGTAGAAATTTTACCTCCTGACATATCTGGATATAAAAAAACTAACACAGGTGTAGATTATATTTTAACTTTAGATAGTGGGTTTCCAGGACCTCATGTTTTAGTAACTGCTGTTGTTCACGGTAACGAGCCTTGTGGGGCAATTGCTATAGATTGGTATTTAAAAAATAATTTTAGACCTAAAGAAGGTAAACTCACTTTTGGATTTATGAATATAGAAGCATATTTAGCTTTTGATCCAGAAAATCCTAATAGAACTAGATGGGTAGATGAAGATTTTAACAGACTTTGGGCTCCTGGAGTTTTAGAAGAAAAAAATGGAAGTAAAACGTACGAATTTTTTAGAGCTAATGAAGTAAAACACATAATTTCTGATGCTGATTTTCTTTTGGATATTCATTCAATGCAAAAACCATGTGTGCCTCTAATGATGGCTGGTATGTTGGATAAAGGTATAACATTAGCTAAAAATTTAAATTATGAAATTAAAATTATTACGGATTCAGGGCATAAAGAGGGTATGAGGATGAGAGATTATGGTGATTTCTCAAATCCAGAAAGTAAAAAAAATGCTCTACTAGTTGAATGTGGACAACATTGGGAGAAATCTTCTGAAGATGTGGCGATTGAGACATTGATTAAGTTTCTTAGACATACCGGAGTTATGGACAATAATTTTGGAGAAGATATCATATCAAATAAAATTGTTTCATCAAATCAAATTGAAGTATTTAAAGTTGGTGAAATTGTGACTATTAAAACAAATAATTTTAAGTTTGAAAAAAATTGGCAAGGCTTCGATAAACTTTCCAAAGGTTCAGTTATTGGAAAGGATGGAGATGAAATCATATATGCTCCTTTTGAAGAAACTATATTGATAATGCCTACTAAGAGATTGTTTCCTGGTAAAACAGCAGTTAGACTTGCCTATAACGTAGATTAAATTTTTACGTATATTAATTATTGAAGTCTAGGGTTAAACATGTCCCTTAAATGATCTCCAACTAAGTTTATAGATGCTACGGTTATTAAAAGAGCAATACCTGGAAATATACTTATCCAAAAATCACCGCTATACATATATTCAAATCCATTACCAATAAGTAATCCTAAAGAGGGTTCTGTTATTGGTAATCCTAAACCTAAAAAACTTAATGTCGCTTCTAGTGAAATTGCATGCGCTGTTTGTAATGTGCCAACTACAATTAATGGAGCAAGACAATTTGGTAAAATGTGTTTAAACATTATCCTAGTATTGCTAAAGGCCAGACATCTTGCAGAGTCGATATATTCTTTGTTAATTTCTACAAGTGCTGAAGCTCTTGCAGTTCTCGCATAATATGCCCATTGAACTAATATTAAAGCAATTATTGTCTTTTCAACTCCTTTTCCAAATGCAGCCAATATTATCAAAGCAACTAATATTGATGGGAAGCTAAGTTGAATATCAACAATTCTCATTATTATTGTTTCATATTTTCCTTTAAAAAAAGCTGCAGAAATTCCAAATATTGAACCTATAATTAATGCAAATACTCCAGACAGAACTCCAACTCCTAAACTTACTCGTAAACCATAAAATATTGCTGAAAGCATGTCTCTACCAGCTCCATCTGTTCCAAGGACATATAAATTACCAGCAAAATCTTCAGACATTGGTGGCATTCTACTATTCATTATGCTTACACTATTTAAATCATATGGATCTGTTGGGGACACCAGTGGTGCAAAAATAGCAACGAATAATATAGAAAGAAAAATAAAAAGGGCAATTACAGCAATTTTGTTAACAGAAAAATCTCTCCAAAAATTTTTAAAGTTTTGGTCTCTACTGCTCATTGATTCATTCCTTTTAATCTGACTCTAGGGTCAAGAAAAGTATATAGAATATCAACTGCAAGGTTCAAAAATACAAAAAATGTAACTATTATCATTAGATAAGCAACAATTACTGGTCTATCTAAATTATATATAGAATCGATAATTAATTTACCCATTCCTGGCCACGCAAATACAGTTTCAGTAACTGTTGAAAAAGCTATTAAAGAGCCAAATTCAAGACCTATGACTGTAACTATAGGTATTAAAATATTTTTTAAAATATGAACTAAAACTATTCGCTTTTCAGACAAACCTTTTGCTCTAGCAAAAGTTATATAATCTTGTAAGATTATTTCCCTTGTTCCAGCTCTAGTAAGTCTAATAACTGATGAAATCTTAAATAATGCTAAATTTAAAGCAGGAAGAAAAACATGAGATAGGCCATTTAGCGTGAATAGAGAACTTTCTATACCTAAAAAAGATCCAATTTCTCCTCTTCCCGTAGAAGGTAACCACCCTAAATATACAGCGAAAAACATTATGAAAATAATTCCTACCCAAAATGTAGGCATTGAAAACCCTAGAATTGATCCTGCCATAATAGTTTTACTAGCTTTACTATTAGGTTTATAGCCAGCGTAAATACCAAGAGGAATAGCGATAATTAAGGAGATAAAAAGAGAAAACAAAGCAAGCTCAAGTGTGGCTGGCATTCTCTGTAATATTAATTTTAGTGCTGGTTCATTATAAATAAAAGAACTTCCTAAATCCCCTTTAAGTGCATTTGTTAGAAAATACCAATATTGTTCACTTACTGGCTTATCTAAACCAAGTTCTCTAATCACGCGTTCAACTTCAGCTTGATCTGCCTCAGGATTTATTAGCATTTCAACAGGGTCGCCAACCAAATTAACGCCAGCAAAAACTAATATGGACATTATAAAGAGTACTAAGAAACTCTGTCCAAATCTTTTTAAAATATATTCTAACATATGAAAATATTTTATTTATACATTAAACCCAGAAAAAATCCTGGGTTTAATGTTATTTAAAATCAAACTATTTACAATTTAGATAAGTTGCAATAGTTCTTTCATCAGTTCTCGGTGTATAAGAGCATGTAGATTTTGCTGCCCAGGTATTCATTTGATAATGAACTGGGATCACACCATAATTTTTGCCAACCGCTATCTCAGTAGCCTTAGCAAGAAGTTTTCCTCGAGCATCAGAATCAACTGTTGCCAGAGCTTCTTGTATAATTTTGTCTACAGCGGGGTCAGAGTGTCTGCCTCTATTAGCTCTTCCCATTCCTATAGATTTGTCATATGTATGTAACAAAGCTCTTAAAGGTGAAGATGCCTCTCCAGATCCAGCTCCCCATCCAAGAACCATGAAACTAAATTCAGGACTCTTATTTGGACCGCCCCTAGAAGCTCTTTTGAAATAAACAGCTTTTGGCATTGTCTCAACTTTAGCTTTAATTCCAATTCTTGATAACATTTGTGCTAAAGCTTCAGCGATTTTAGCATCATTGATGTATCTATCATTTGGACCATGGATTGTCATTTCAAACCCTTTTCCATATCCAGCCTCTGCCATTAGTTTTTTTGCTGTTTCAGGATCATATGGATCTGGCTTCATATTTGGAGATACTCCATGAAAACCTTTTGGAAGAAGTTGACCAGCTTTCACAGCGATATTTTCCATCACTTTAGATACCATCGCGTCACGATTTATTGCTAAAGATATAGCCTTTCTTACTCTAACATCCATTAAAGGATTTTTAATTTTTCCACCCCCAATAGCTTTTATATGAGGAGAGTTTTCTCTAAATTGATCCATATGCAAATAAATTACGCGATTAGATGCTCCGCTATTGATTGATAAAGTTGGATTCTTTTTAAGTTTAGCAACATTTAAAGGTGGAACATTATCAATAAAATCAACATCTTTTGCAAGTAGTGCAGCTATTCGTGCAGGTCCAGATTTAATCGGCTTAAACAGTACATTTTTATATTTTGGTTTACCTGTTCCGGCACCATGATAATTTTCATTAGCTTTTAATTCAATCCTGTCACCTGGAACCCATTTTACAAATTTATAAGGACCAGTTCCAATTGCAGCTTTTCCACTATTATAATCAGCTGTAGTAGCACCTTCTCCATACTTTTTTGAAATAATTTTTACCGTCATTATGTCATTAGGCATCAAGGGATAAGGTTTTTTAGTTTTGATATGAATTGTATGACTATCTATTTTAATAAAAGTTTTACCTTTTAAATATGTTCCAAAACCCGAAGGTGATTTAGGTACATTTGGAGCCCTTTGAGCAGTAAACATTACATCATCTGCTGTAAAATCACTACCATCATGCCATTTCACACCTTTTCTTAATTTAAACTCCCACGTTGTATCGTTTATAGGCTTCCAAGATGTAGCTAGGTCAGGATAATGTTGCTGATTCTCGTCACTTCCCACTAGAGTTCCAAAAATGTGAGTTGCGAATGCATTATTAGGACCTAAATTGTGATAATGAGGGTCAATAGAACTTGGTTCTGATTTCAATCCTACTGTAAGATCTTTTGCAAATGATAGATTAGATAATAAAATACTTACAAATAGAACTAAAAAAGTTTTAATTAATCTCATAATTGCCTCCTTTAATAACTATAATAATAACTAACAAAAACAGTGAATGAAATAAATTAAAGAGTCAATTTAATCTGTTTAAATTTTTTTTTGGTGTTATCTTAGTTCATATGTCGCTATCAATTATTGATGAACTTCCAAAAAATGAAATTTATAATGATGGATTTTCTGGTTTAAAATTATCATATAGATATTTAAAAAATAAAAATAAAAAAACTATAGTTTTTTTGCATGGATACAATGGAAATAGCAAAAGTTGGGCGTATCAATTTAAATTTTTTAAAAATAAATATTCATTGATCTCATTTGATTTTCCTGGATTTGGTGAATCTGATAATATGAAAGATCCAGATATGTTCAAAGTGTCTAATTTGATAATCCGCGCATTAGAAAATTTAAAAATTAAAGAATATTATATAATTGGGCATTCAATGGGAGGCATGTTAGCTCAAATATTAAGTACAAATAACAATTCATCAATCATTAAAATGGTACTCTCATGCACACATAAAGGATATTCCTTGAAATACAAGAAACCCCTTAGAGAACCATACAATAAAAGACTTCAAGAAAGACATGAACTTTCTGACGTGGAATATGGAAAATTAAGGATATCTAAAATGCTGCCAGGATTTCAAGATAAGAAAATTTTTGATTTTTTATGTTTAATTAGTCAAGAAACTTCAAGTGAAGCAATTGTTTGTGGTGGTTCTTCCATGCAAATATTAGATACCACTGATATATTATCAAGAATTAAAGTTCCATGTTTAATTTTAACCGGTTCAGAAGATATTGTAGTTTCTAGGAAGAAGTCATTATTTCTTTACGATAAAATAAAAAATGCTTTCCATATTGAAATTAAAGGTGTTGGGCATGCTCCTTATTGTGAAAATGCACTGGAGTTTAATGAAAAAATTAATTCATTTTTATCAACTTAATGACAGCTTTATCTTATAAACCATTTGCAATTTATTTTGTCAGCAATTCTCTATCATTACTTGGTCTATGGATGCAAAAAGTAAGTATAGGCTGGCTAGCATGGAATTTAACCGAATCAACATTTTGGACAAGCTTTGTTGCATTATCTCTAATGGCACCTGCTGGCATTTTAGGTCCTTTTTTTGGAGTTTGGGCTGAAAAATGGGATATGAGAAAGGCAACAATTATTTTAAAATTCTCAATGTTTTTTATTTCAATTGTGATTTTTTATTTACAATTTATTCAAGCTCATTCAATTTTTTCACTAGCTGTTTTAACCTTAATATATGGTATTTTAAGTGCTATATATCATCCTGTTAGATTAGTTTTTGTCTCAATAGTAGTAAAAAAATCTTTCTTAGGAAGCGCAATAGGTTTAAATTCGGCTTCATTTAATGCCTCGAGGGTCATTGGACCAGCTATTGCTGGTTTTCTTATGTTATATTTTGATTTACAATTAACATTTCTAGTCTCAGCTTTGTTATATTTACCAATAATATTAATACTTTTTTTTATACCATTGGAAAGACGAGATAATTTTTCTTTTAGAAAAGAGACTTTTAAAAAGGATTTCTTCGAGGGTTTACGATATTCTTTAAAAAACAAAATTATAAAAATAAATTTATACATAGTTTTCATCAATGCATTATTTGTAAGAGGAGTCTTGGAAATCCAACCAACTATCGCAGGTGAAATTTTATCTGGAAGTAGTACAAGTTTATCATTAATTACTGCATCTGCAGGAATTGGAGCATTACTTGCTTCTATTTTCCTTGGCTCTAGTAAATATTTACAAAATAATTTATCTAAAATATTTTTACCTATGATAATTTTTGGATTTTTATCTTCATTATTTATTGGGATATTTAATGATATAGAAATCATTATTTTATTATTTTTATTTTTGGGTTTTTCTACAACTCTGATAGGAATTGGAACACAAACATTAATTCAATTGGAAGTTTCCGAACAATTTAGGGCTCGTGTACTGACATGGTGGTCAACAATTTCATTTGGATCTTTATCTATTGGTGGTATTTTGATTGGTTTGTTTGGTGAAATAATTCCATTAGAACTGGTTTTAATTATAACTCCAATTGTAGGGTATTTATCATATATTTATTTTCTTAGAAGATTTAGTGGATCTTTTAGTCTCTCTTCGAAAAATGTAAATGCCTGATATTGTAATAATAATTCCTCCAATAATTGTATTGGTCAATGGATAAACATTCCAAATCGCTAAATCAATAATTATTGCCCAAATAATTCCTGTATAATTATAAGGGCTTACGATTGAAGCTTCTGCCTTTTGCAAAGCAAAGGTCATTAAACTTTGAGTTGTAAAAGCGCATACACCTAATAAAATTAGCAATATATAAACATCTAAAGTTGGATCTTTCCATACATAGGGTTGAAAAAAAGAGGTGGTTATTACACTTACTAACATAAAATAAAATACTGTTTTAAATGGATTTTCAGTTTCTCCAAGTATTCGCAAAAAGATAATTGTTGTCGACCACATTAATGTAGCTATTAATGCTGAAATTGAAGCTATTTCTATATTAGTTGAAGGATCTAATGCAATCACAACACCAGTAAATCCAAAAATTATAGCAGTCCATCTTCTCCAGCCAATTATTTCATTTAAAAAAATTATAGCAAGAATTGAACTGAAAATAGGAACAGCCATTGAGATAACTGTGACATCTGCAATGGGTAATCTTTGAAAAGAATAAAAAAAGAAAATATTTCCAATTACTCCAGCAATTGATCTAAAAAAATGAAGAAATGGTTTTTTTGTATAAAGGAATTTTAATCCCCCTAATTTATTAATTATAGGTAATAATAAGATTATGACTATTATTCCCCTTATAAACGCAATTTGTATTGGGTTATACTCTGGCCCAATCAACTTTGCAATTGCACTCATTAAGGTAACACTTACAACAGCAATTATCATTGCGCAAATAGCAATAAAATTATTTGAAAAACTTATTTTCAAGATTTTAGTTTTCAATTCGTAATTTTAAGTTTGTTAATTTTTTAGGTTCTCTCAAAAATAAAATACAAAGAAATGAAGCTAAAAATGGATATAATGAACAAATTCTTATAGTTGAAATTGGATCTCCTAAATAGTCAATTGCAGCTGCAAAAGGTATTGGTCCAATAGATGCTCCAACAACTAAAATCATTTGTCCTGTACCTTGTATTGATCCTACATGTAATCTTCCAAAATATCTGGCCCAAATAAACCCAAATAGTGAAATACTAAAAGCATTGTTGATACCAAAAATAACAGAATATATTATTGCATTTTGTAAAGAAGATGCAAAAGTTATCATAAGTAATGAGCATCCTGTTACTATCAAGGCTATTCCGATAATAATATGTGTTTGAAATTTATCTAACATTTTACCTATAATGGGTATAAATAATATCATGGCAATCATCGTTGGTATAAATAATGTTGTTGCGATTTGACTTGAAAGATTAAAATATTCGTTCAAAATTGTTACTTGAAAGAAATGTAAAGCAGTTACTAACATAGAAATAGAGAAAAAGGAAAATGCCAAAATATAAAAACATTTTTCTTTAAGGGCTTCACTAAGATTTAGACCAATAATTTTATTTTTCGTAATTTTCTCATTTGTAATTTTTTCAGCTCCATCTGGTAACATATTTACATCTTCTGGTTTATTTACTGCTAAAAATATCAATGGAGGCAACATAATTATCCAAGTTGAAAAACCAATAATGACCCATGCCATTCTCCACCCATAAACCTCTATGAGGTAATTCGAAATAGGTGGATGCAAACCCATAGATATTGCAAATCCAAGCCCCATTAATCCAAGGGCGAATCCTCTTTTTTTGTCAAACCATTGTGTTACAATGTTGGACGAGCAAAGCATAAGAGAGCCTTGACCAAAAAACCTTAAAAATCCAAAACCTAGTGCTAACATTAAAAAATTTGATGCAGCTCCAAATAATAAACATCCAAAACCAAGCATAATGATAGTCGTAATTAAAACAATTCTAGGCCCAAATTTATCAACAAATTTACCCATTCGTGGAAGCAAGAAAGCAGCAACTAAAGTTGCAATCATATAAGCTGTTGATACTGAAGTACTTGATATATTAAGTTCTTTTGTAATAATTGGAAGAAACGCACTAAATGTATGGGATTGTCCTGCTCCGCTACTGAAAATACCCAAACCACCAATTAAAACGATAATCCACCCGTAAAACATCTTTGTATTAATTTCATTTACAGTTTTAGAGTTAATTAAAAACATTATCAAATTAATTTACATGTTAATTAATTTTAAAGCAATTAATTACAAATTTAATTTTTCTTACTTGCTTTTACGAACATATTTACAGCTTCTTCTAATGTTCTGGACTCATTGTAAGTTTGTCTAGTTTCATTAGAGATTGGGGTTTTTTGAGCTAGTTTCATAATGTCAGCAGCACCTTCATGAAATTTAGGAGTCAGATTCAATGTTTTAAAAGTTTTTGCTATTTCATACATTTCACCTTCCCATCTACTTGCATCCAATGGGATTTTGGGAGTCATGTTTTTCATAGCTTTTAAAATTTCAGGTTTACTAAATTGAAGCTCTTTCACGTATTCGTCAAACAACTTAGATTTTGAAGCAGCCGTTATTGTTGCGGCATGAAGTGCAAAAGTGCCTTTTGTAGCGCTAGCATAAATCATTTTAAATGCTGAGGCTTTTCCAACTTCAGAACCGAGATTTTTAACTATAATACCTTTATTATTGAAAATTTCTAATTTACTTGTATTTTTACCTGAGATATAGAGACGAGTTTTACCTTTTTCTACAATTGGATTTAAACCTACGATACCTCCGTCTAAAAATTCAAAATGTTTGTTATTAAACAGTTTTTCAATTTTTAAGCAAGTGTTTGGTGATATAGCATTACAATCAACGTATGTTATTTTTTTTTGTATATGTGATGAAAAACTAGTAACAAACTTTGCTTGTTGAAATGCTTTTTCAGGTGGAATGATGGAAAATATTATATCAACTTCTTTTAAAAAATTTTCAAAATTATCAATATTTATTACTCTTGCCTCGTTAGCAAGTTTAAGTGTTCTTTTGCTTCTACCTTTTAAAAATGTTAAAACTTTAAAATTATTTTCAACTAAAACCTTTGCAATTCCATGACCCATGTCACCAGGCATTAATACGCCAATGATTGGCTTTTTTGAAATCACTGTAATTATTTATCCATAGGACCGTTATTTTTTTCCCAATCTCCAATTCCTCCAACGTTTTTTACATTATTGTAACCCATTTCGATCAGAGTTTTTCCACTCAAAGCAGCTTGTCCACCAGCACCACATACTAATATTATCTCATTATTTTTATTTAACTTTGTATTGAAATAGGGTGTCTGATCGTCTGCAGCAAATTCAATAAAACCTCGAGGAATTGTAAGTGCATCTTTAATAGTTCCAGTTTTTTGAATATCACCACTGTCACGAACATCTATAAATATTGTTTCATCAGAACCATGTTTTTTAATTGCATCTAATGTATCAATTTTTTCAACAATTTCGTTAGCTTCTTTTAAAAAATCTTGTGCTGTTTTCATATATTTCTCCTATTTTATAATAACTATATTATTGGACCTAAGTTTTGAGGTTGTGATACGCCTATAGTCATCCAACAATTAGTGCAATTTTTATTTATATTACTTTTACTAAGAATCCATAAAATTTTGTATCTATTTTTATTTTTTCCATCTAAAAAAACTTCTACCTTTGCCTCAGTCTGATTTTTAGAAATTAATTTAGTTTCGAAAAACAGTGATCCCAGTAGTACGTCATAAGGGTTTGATCTAATCATTGAAACAAATCTACCTAGTGGGCCTGTATATTTTTTATTTTCTGGGTGGGCAAATAACCAACACTGGTAAATACCTTTATTATCATTAGAATTACTCTGAAGTGAAGTTAATTGTATGTCTACAACTTCTAGCGGGCTGAACTTATCATTTGGTCTAATTTCAGCAAATAAAAGACTTTTAAAATTAAAAATAAACAATGAGCACAATATGAGTGTTAATGTTATAGTTTTTAGCCTCTTTAAATAACTGGATTTATGCATATTTATACCTTAATCACTAAAATTATTTTTTAAAGAGGAATAAAATGTATTTTTTAAAATTATTTACTGTATCTGTTTTTTTAATTATAAATTCCAACAATGTTTTTTCGGCAGGATCAAGCTCAGATTCAAATAACGCCAAAACTAAATCATTAGCATATTTATCTGCTGAAAAACTTATAAATAAAAAACAATATTCTGATGCTATTGTAAAGTTAAATGACGCATTGGTAACTGATAGCAAAAATGCAGATATATATAATTATTTAGGATTTTCTCATAGAAAATTAGGTAAAATGGAAGATGCTGCTTTTTTTTACAATAAAGCTCTTGAAATAAATCCTAAGCATAAAGGTGCTCTTGAGTATCAAGGAGAAATGTTTTTAACTCTAAACCAAATAGGAAAAGCTGAAGAAAATTTAAAAAAATTAGATAAAATTTGCTTTCTTGGATGCTCTGAGTTTGATAAACTTAAAAAATCAATTATGGATAAAAAATCAGGTAAAAAGAGTTCTTACTAAAAATGGTAAACTTCACGCAAATAACTGTAAAAGATATTGCTAAAGAAGTTAAGGATAATTGCTTACTTGGTATACCTGCTGATTATTCTGGCGTTCCAATGTCAGTTACAATTGAAATAATCAAAAATAAAACCAAAGGGTTGAGGTTATATTGCTTACCACTAACTACAATTCAAGGAGATATGTTAATTGGATCTGGCTGTGTAAACGAAATTGAGACTGCAGCTGTTACCTTAGGAGAGTATGGCCAAGCTCCTAGGTTTCAAGATGCAATTGAAAATAGTAAGATTAATATTAAAGATTCTACTTGTCCTGCGTTACATGCACAACTTCAAGCTACTGAAAAATCAGTTCCTTTTATGCCATTGAGAGGGATTTTAGGTTCAGATTTGTATAAGAACAGAAATGATTGGTCTGTGATTGACAATCCAATGAATAACTCTAATACCAATGATGAAAAAATTGTTATTTTACCAGCTGTACAATTAGACATTCTCATTTTTCATGCTAGTAAAGCTGATATTAATGGAAATGTACAAATTGGAAGAAGAAGAGAATTGGCTACATTGGCACATGCTTCAAAAAAAGTATATGTTACTGTAGAAGAAATTGTAAATGAAGATTTTTTTGATTCCGAACTTAAGGCTGCTGCTACTTTACCATCTTTATATATTGACGGCATATCATTGGCTAAAAATGGTGCGTGGCCATGTGGATTAACAGACTATTATGATATAGATACTAATGAGATGAGCAAGTATGCTAAGGCAGCAAAGTACCAAGAAACATTTGATGAATATATGAAAGATTTTATTTCACAAAATAATTATTCAAATATTTGATCCAAGTGACTGAAATTTTTCAATCTGAAATTATAATAAGTGAAATATCTAATTTATTAAAAGATGACAAACATGTAGCAATTGGTGCTGCTTCTCCAATACCTGGTTCAGCGGCTCTTTTAGCTCAAGAGGAAAGAAAAAATACTAATTTAAAATTACAAGTAACAATTTTGCATTCTCAAAAATTTAATAATTTTACGGATGGCTCTAGGGAGTTGTTTGATGCATCTGCTCAGGGAAGAATAGATACTTTCTTTTTAGGAGGAGTTCAAATAGATGGTGAAGCTAACATAAATTTAGTTGGAACTGGTCGTTACCCAAAATTAGATAAACGTTTTTCAGGATCGTTTGGTTCAGCATTAATGTATTTTGTAGTCCCCAAAATTATTCTATTTCGTGAAGAACATACTCCAAGAACATTAGTAAAAAAAGTTGATTTCATTTCTGCACCTGGCATTTCACCACCTAACATATATAGGCCAGGTGGTCCCAAATATTTAATCACAAATAAAGCTTTATTTAGTTTTAACAAAAAAAAGAAAAATTTTAAAATTGAAAAAATAAATCCAGAATTTACATTAGATGAGGTAATTAAAAGTACAGGTTTTGAGTTTAAAACTAATAAAAATTTAAAATATTTTACTATGCCCTCTCAAAAAAGGATTGATATTTTACGAAATTTGATTGCTCCTAAAGTATTAAATTTTTATCCACAGTTTGCAAAAAAAATATGGTTTAACTAGTTTTTCTTAAAATCATTTCCCTATAAGCGAGATAACAAGTGGAACTAAGTATAAATATTCCACCAATCCATAAAGTTATTTCAGGTGTTTCATTAAAAATTGTGTAGCTAAGTAAAGCTGACCAAATTAACCTTAAAAAATCAAATGGTAAAAGCATAGCAACCTCTGCTCTTTTAAATGAACTGTTCATTAAAGTTTGTGCAAATGTTCCTGTAAGTGAAATAAATAAAAAAAATAAAATATGTATTAATGTTGGTGAAGTCCAAACTGGCAATGCTAGAAATAACGTGGCAGGAATTAGACCAACACCAGCATATAAAGATATTGTATATACTGAATCTGTAATAGTTAATCTCTTAATAATGATGAGACAAATTGACCAAAGTAAAGATGAGAGGATTACCATTAGGGATCCTATTTCAATAGTGATATCTGGTCTTAGGACTATAAGTGTCCCAATAAATCCTATTATCAAAGCTGTTATTCTTCGAATTCTGATTATTTCTTTCAGAAATAAAACTGAAAAAATTGTTGTAAAAATTGGAACTGTAAAACCTAGAGCAGTAGTTTCTGCTAAATTAATTTTACTTAAACCATAAAAAAAACAGAGTAGCGCGATAGAATTTAATCCTATCCTATAAATTTGTAATTTTGGATTTTTAGTAATTAAAATCGATTTTCCTTGATAAAATATCATTGGACTCAAAATCACAATAACAAATGCACATCTAAAAAATGCAATTTCAAAAGGATGTATTTCCTCAGAAATATATTTGACAGCTGCATGCATTATAACAAAACAAAATCCTGACAATATCATGTAGGTTATTGCTACAAAACCATCAGATTTTGCAAATTCAAATTTACTGTTTTTCACAAAATTTTATTTATTTTGTCTATTATCAATTAAATCATTTACTACTGAAGGATCAGCTAATGTTGATGTATCACCTAAATCTTGGTATTCATTAGCGGCAATTTTTCTTAAAATTCTCCTCATTATTTTACCTGAACGAGTTTTTGGTAATTGCGGAGAGAATTGTAATAAATCTGGAGTAGCTATAGGACCAATTTCTTTTCTAACCCATTTTTTTAATTCAGCATGTAATTGATCTGATGAATCTACACCAATATTTAAAGTAACATAAGCATAAATTCCTTGTCCTTTTATATCGTGTGGATATCCAACAACTGCTGCTTCTGCAACATCAGTATGAGCAACCAAAGCTGACTCAACTTCGGCTGTACCCATTCTATGACCAGAAACGTTTATAACATCATCAACTCTTCCAGTTATCCAATAATATCCATCTTTATCTCTACGACAACCATCACCAGAAAAATATCGTCCTGGAAATGTTTTAAAATAGGTATCAATAAATCTCTGATGATCCCCATAGACTGACCTCATTTGACCAGGCCATGACATCTCAATACATAGATTTCCCTCAGCTTCACCATTTAACTCATTATTGTCATTATCAACTAATACTGGTTTAATACCAAAAAAGGGTTTTGTTGCAGAACCCGGCTTTGCATCTATTGCTCCAGGAAGTGGAGTAATGAGTATTCCTCCAGTTTCTGTTTGCCACCATGTATCAACGATAGGACATCTTTTATCACCTACAATTTCATTATACCAATTCCATGCTTCTGGATTTATAGGCTCTCCAACTGTACCTAAAATTCTTAAACTACCTCTATTTGTTTTTTTTACTGGAGCCTCCCCTTCAGCCATTAATGCTCGAAGTGCTGTAGGAGCTGTATAAAAAATATTTACTTTATGCTTATCAACAACTTCCCAAAATCTACTAGAATTTGGATAATTTGGAACACCTTCAAACATTAGAGTGGTAGCACAATTTGATAAAGGTCCATAAATTATATATGAATGTCCAGTAACCCATCCAACATCTGCTGTACACCAGTAAACTTCATTTGGTTTATAATCAAAAATATATTCATGAGTAATAGATGTGTAAACCATATAACCGCCAGTTGTATGCATTACGCCTTTTGGCTTTCCTGTAGAACCAGATGTATATAGTATAAACATTGGATCTTCAGCATTCATTTCTTCAGGTTCACAAGTTTCCGCAACTTCTTCAAACAACTCATGATACCAAAAATCTCTGTTATTAATCCAATTGATATCACCATTTGTTCTTTTAATAACAAGACATTTTTTACATGAGGATGCTTTTTTTAATGCTTCATCAGTGTTTTGTTTTAAAGGGATTGTCTTACCACCTCTAATACCTTCGTCAGCAGTTATGATCAAATTTGAATTACAATCTTCAATTCTTCCTGCAAGAGCTTCTGGTGAAAACCCTCCAAAAACAACAGAATGGATAGCTCCTATCCTAATACAAGCTAACATAGCATAAGCTACTTCTGGTATCATTGGCATATAGATTGTAATCCTGTCACCTTTTTTAGCGCCTAATTTTTTTAAAACATTAGCGAACTTACAAACATTTTTATATAGTTCGTTATATGTTATTAATTTTTGTTCATCTGGGTTGTCAGCTTCCCATATAATTGCAGTTTTATTACCATTATTTTTTAGGTGCCTATCAATGCAATTATAGCTGGCATTTAATGTTCCATCTTCAAACCATTTTATATATAAGTTTTTTTGTAACAAATTAGACGAAATTCAATCCGCTTTAATTTATACAAAAAAGAAAAAAATAGGTCTGTTTTATCAAAAAGATTTAAATAAAATAGATACCACTAATTTAAAAAATAAATGGTTTGGGGCTCTTGCAAGAAGAGGTT
>CACOVB010000023.1 GCA_902630555.1 uncultured SAR116 cluster alpha proteobacterium | reverse complement strand
TTTAATTTTTGGTAATCCATACATAGGTGTTTTATTTGGAGCTGTTGCAGGAATATTAATAAGTACTGTTTTTTCTTTTTTTACAATAACTCTTATGACAAACCAAGTTGCTACAGGACTAGGTCTTACTATTTTTGCTACAGCTCTAACAGGTTTAATTGGTGAACCTTTTGTAGGAAAAACAGCAGCCTCACTGCCTAAATTAGAAATTATTTTTCTGTCTGACATACCTTATTTAGGTAAAATTTTGTTTTCTAATGATATACTTGTATATTTTGCAATATTTTTAATATTTTTTATCCATTTTGGGTTTCAAAATACAAAAATAGGTATCATTATAAGAGCTGTTGGAGACAATCATGATAGCGCACATTCTATTGGTTACTCTGTGAAGTTAGTGAGATGGATAAGTACTTCATTTGGTGGTATGTGTGCTGGAATGGGTGGTGCTTACATACCATTGGCATTAACACCACATTGGTCTGAAGGAATGACTGCAGGGAAAGGTTGGATAGCACTAGCTTTGGTCGTATTTGCTTCTTGGATGCCTATAAGGTTATTGATTGGCGCATTAATATTTGGTGGTATAACAATTTTACAATTCGTTGCTCAAGCAAGAGGTTGGGATGTACCATCACAATTTTTAAACATGTTACCTTATCTTGCAACTATTTTAGCCTTAGCTTTAATATCGTTCAAATTAAGACATAATAATTATGCCCCAGCTTGCCTAGGAAAACATTTTTTAGGCAATAAATAATAAAAATTTATCCCAAATTAAAAAATCATTGTTTAATTAAATTTAAACCTTAAGATTAAAATTTTATGGAGATGAAAATGTATAAGAATTTTTTAAAAATTATAACTTTTTTAAGTATTCTTGTTTCACCTTTTTTATTCACTTCAGCGTATGCAAAAACTAAGGTAGGGTTTGTTTATTTAACAACTCCAGGCGATCATGGTTGGACTTATGCACATGAATTAGGTAAACAAATGGTTAAAAAGGAGTTTGGAAATGATGTTGAAATTAGCATTGTTGAGAATGTTCCTGAAGGACCTGATGCAACAAGAGTTATTAGAGAATTAGCAAAACAAGGTAATCAAATAATCTTCACAACTTCTTTTGGTTATATGGAGCCAACTTTAAAAGTTGCTAAAGAATTTCCAAATGTAAAGTTTGAACATATGACAGGCTACAAAAGAACAAAAAATGTAGCTACTGGAAATATCCGATTTTATGAAGGTAGATACGTCCAAGGTGTTGTTGCTGGATTAATGACAAAAACAAACAAAATTGGTTATATCGGCGCTTATCCAATATCAGAAGTAATTATGGGAATAAATGCATTCGCTCAAGGATTAAGATCGGTAAATAAAAAAGCTACAATTTCAGTAATATGGGCTAATACTTGGTATGATCCCGTAAAAGAAGCTGATGCAGCTAAAGTTCATATAGCAGAGGGTGCTGACATTTTAGCACAACATACAGATTCACCAGCTATGCTTCAAATTGCTGAAAAAAATGGTGCTTTAGGTTTTGGACAATCTACTGATATGGGTGCTTTTGCTCCAAAAGCTCAATTATTTGCTTCAGTAAATAATTGGGGACCTTATTATATTAAGAAAATAAAGCAATTAAAAGATGGTAAGTGGAATACTGGAGATGGCCCTGATCACTGGGCAGGTAACACATGGGGTGGATTGTCCACAAACATGTTAACATTATCAAATTTTTCTAATATGCCAACTGACGTTGCTAAAAAAGCACAAGCAGCTCATGATGGAATTAAAAGTGGAAAATTAAAGATTTTTGCTGGGCCGTTAAAAACCAATGATGGTAAAGAAATTATTGGTGCTGGAAAAACTTTAGATGATGGAGCCTTATGGGGTATGAATTATTACCTTGAGGGTGTTACAGGTAAAGTTCCAAAATAAAGATAAAATTAAGCAAGCGATGTTTACTCCATCGCTTGCTTTTTCCAAAGTGAAATATTTATTTTTTGTTATACTGAGCTTAGTTTTTAATAATGCCCTACATGCAAAAGAATTAATAATTTCAGAAATTAAAAATAAAATCGAAACCGTAGATATTTACGGCAACAAATTTATTTTGAATAAAAATTATATAATCAAAAATGGTGACTTTGTTAAAAGTAAAAATCAAAATTCATACTTTGTCTTTAACAATGTTAAGATTTGTTTAGCTAAAAAAAGCTCAATTAAATTTAGAGAAATTAAGAATAAAAATGTTATTTTGGAACATATAAGGGGTAACTTATTAGTAAATAAAATTAAAAATAAAAGTTTAAAAATTGAAATTAGCATATACAAGAAGTTTATTCTTGATGTCAAAGGTAAAGTTTACATAAATCAGTTTGATAAAAACAAATTTATACTTAGAAGTTTTTTTGGTTTAAGTTACAAACCATTTTATTCTAAGAAAATATTTAAATTAAAAAAAAATACCACATATAAATATTCCGAAGAACTTAAAGAAACTACGGCAAGTAATATTTTAGATGATTCACTAATAATTGATTGTCTAACAAACAAAAAAATTATTGATACTGATAAAAATTATTCATTCACGTGCATACAAAATGGAAAAAGATTAGTTTGTGGTTATAAGTAAAATTTAATTCCAAAATCAAAAAATATTTTTAAAGATATAAATCCTAATAATATTAAAATGAGTTTATCAAACAACTCTACAGAAAAACTTTTAGCAATTTTATTTCCTATAGGCATACTAATAATTAATATACCAGTACAAATGAGACTGATCAAAAATATTTCAAAAGTCATAAATTCATAATGAATTAAAGCAGGAGCTTGAAATACTGACATCATCATAAAATACACTGATATAGTCGGGATAAATGTTTTTCTTTCTAGTTTAAAAGAGTTTAAAAATGTTATCGATATAGGTGCCGAAATTCCAGCTGCACCTTGAAAAATTCCTCCAAAAAAACCAAAAGGAAAAAAAAGGTTTTTTGATTTTTTATATTCTAATTTCCATGTTGGAACAAAAAACTTAAATGAGATAAAAATTATTACTATGATACCAACACCAAACGAAAGGATATCAAGAGATAAATTAGCAAGAAAAATTGTTCCCAAAAATGCACCTCCACCTCCACCCAAAGCAAAAGAAAATGTAGAGAACAAAGGCAATATAGATTTTCTAAAATGATAAAGCTGCTGAATGTTAGATAAAAAATTTGGAACAACCATTAATACAACAGCTAACCTAACATCATAAAATGCAGATATAACTGGAATAGTTATGATTGGTGCACCTGCACCAGTTGCACCTTTTAATACTCCAGCCAAAATAAAAGAAGCTATAATGATTATGTAATAGGAATAATTATCTAAAGCCAAAATTTACTCATAATTAATCTCTGAGAGCTTCTTTCCAACTATTTCAACGAAAAATCTTAAATCTGTGCCAAGAGTAGCTAGATCAAAACCTTCTTGAAATTTTTGATTTAAATAATTTGGAGAAAGACAATGAATCCCTATTTTTTTATTATTTTTCTTACATGCTATTTTTATTTTTTCAATAGCATTAATCATTACTTCTTCTGTTCTATCTAAACCAGGTTTTAATCCCAATGAAACACTTAAATCAGAAGGGCCAATATAAACCCCAGACAAATCCTCCACTGATGAAATTTTTTCAACATTATCTAGTCCTTCCTCTGTTTCTATCATAGCAAGAGTAATGATATGTTCGTTTGCTTCATCATGATAATTAGAACCATGAATTAAAGCAGCTCTGGTAGGACCTGAACTTCTAAACCCTTGAGGAACATATTTTGTTGTTTGGACAAATTGCTTGCAGTCATTTTCATTATTAATCATTGGACAAATAATTCCAAGAAATCCTGCATCTAGAAGTTTCATAATTATACCTGGTTCATTCCAAGGCACTCTAGCTAAAGGAGTTATTTCTCCAGAGCCCATAGATTGTATCATATTTAGTGCCTGTTGATAATCTACAAGTCCATGTTGTAAATCTACAGTCAATGAATGAAAATTATTTAAAGACATAATTTCAGTGGTTACAGTAGACGGTATTGAGCACCATCCATTTACTACGCTTTTATTTTGATCCCATCGTTTTTTTAAACTTAATTTTTTCATTTCATACCTATTTCTTTATTATTAATAACAACTGATTGATTTACTTTATCATCTAAAACATCTAGAACATTTTGAACAGTTTCTGTTGCCATTCTAACAGTTGATTCTACTGTCACACCAGCGATATGAGGTGATAAAATTACATTATTTAATTTAAATAAAGGATTAGATGAGGGTGTTGGCTCAACATCAAAAACATCTAAACCGGCTCCAGATATGTTCTCATCTTTAAGAGCTTCATATAAATCTTCTTCATTTAAAATGCCACCTCTTGCACAATTAATAATAAATGAACTTTTTTTCATAAGATTAAATTCTTTTTTTGTGAATAAATCTGTAGTTTCATCATTCTTTGGACAATGAAGAGTAACTGCATCCATCTTTTGTAAATTCTCACTAATATTGTCAACTGGAATAGCACCTGAGATCTTGACCTTCTCTTTTTCAACGTATGGATCATAAACATAGACATTCATGTCAAAAGCCAATGCTCTTTTTACAAAGTTTGATCCAATTCTGCCAAAACCTATAACTAAAATATTTTTTTGTGCTAAATCCCAAGCTTTAACATCCCATCTATTTGTCCAATCACCCTTTCTTGTAAAATCATCGTAATAAAATACATTTTTGCTTAAGGCTAATAAAAAAAACATTGCTTGTTCTGCAACTGAAATCATATTTGAATGTGCAGCAATAGTAAGTGGAATTTTTTTATTATTTAGTGACACTAAATCAATTGAATCATAACCTACACCATGTCTAGACACTACTTGTAATTTATTTGCCGCTTCTATGATTCTACTAGAAATTTTTGCTGTCCTTACAGTAATGCCATTAACATCTTTTGCCGCCTCCAATATTTCGTTTTCATCATCACTCATCAAAACATTAAATTCAATATCAGTTCTATTTTTTAGCATTTGTAAACCTTGTTCATGTAAACCTTGTACAACTAAAATTTTATATTTATTTGAACTCATAAATTGACATCCTTGAATGAATTTCTTTAATATTATATGGTTTATGAATAATTTAAAAGGAAAGAGTAGTGAATTTCAAAAAAGTTCATCCAGATTTTGGAATTGAAATTAAAGAAATAAAAATTAACAAAGTAGATAAAAAGGATATAAACGAAATTTTAAATCTATTTGAAGAATATTCACTCATTGTTTTAAAAGATCAAAAAATAACAAATGAAGAGCAGCTTGATTTTGCTAAAAATTTTGGTGAATTAGAAGTAACTAAACCAGGCACAATCGGCACAAATTCAAATCTAGTTATTTTAACCAACATGGATGAGAATGGTAAAGTTGTTGATCATTCCCATAAACAAGCAAAAAATGATAGGGCTAATCAACAATGGCATAGTGATAGTTCTTTTAAAATACACCCAGCACATGCCTCAATTTTAAATGGAAGAACAACACCTAAAATTGGAGGTAGTACTCAATTTATATGTATGAGAAACATATATAATAAACTTGATCAATCTATCAAAAAACAACTTGATAATCTTGATGCAATTCATCACTTTGCTTATTCCAGATCAAAAATTGATCCAACTATGGTAAGCCAGATTGAATTAGATAAATTTCCACCAGTGGTTCATCCAATGGTAAAAATCAATCCAGTCAATCATAAGAAGGCTGTTTATTTTGGATCGCATACGAAATCAATTAAAAATCTGGATGATGTTGAAAGTTCAAACTTACTTAAATATTTAAACGATTTTATTAATAATGAAGAATATATTTATTCACATAAATGGGATGATAATGATTTGATTGTTTGGGATAATCGTTCAATGGTTCATAGAGGGCAACCTTATGATATAACTGAACCAAGATATTTAGTAAGAGCCACAGTGTCAGATACACTGTCTACGGGCACTTACCTCTAAATTGGAAAAAAATCTGTGAAAGAATTAAATTGTGATTATTTAATTGTAGGGGCAGGCGCTGCAGGATGTGTAGTATCAAACAGACTATCACAAACCCCAAATAATAGTGTTATATGTATTGAAGCAGGTGGAAAAGATAACAACTTTTATATCAAAATACCAGCTGGCTTTTCTAAAACTGTTTATAATGATAAAATAAACTGGCCGTATTATACAAAAGAAACAGACAACACTGCTAATAGAAAAATTAAATTTCCAAGAGGTAAAGTTGTAGGAGGTTCTAGTTCAATCAATGGCCATCTATATGTAAGAGGTCAAGCAGATGATTATGATGGATGGGCACAAAAAGGATGCCTAGGTTGGAGTTGGTCAGATGTTTTGCCCTATTTCATGAAAGCTGAAACAAGACCTGAAGGTAATAAAAGTTTTAGAGGCAATCAAGGCCCACTTCATATTTCTGATCTCACAAGCCCTCACCCACTTGCTAATTTATTTATTGAAACAGCACATTCTATAGGTATAAAAAAAAATACGGATTACAACTCAGGTGATCAAGAAGGATCTTTTCTGTATCAAACGATGATTAAAAATAGCATGAGATGGAGTGCTTCAGATGCATATCTAAAACCTATTCTGTCAAAAAAAAATTTTAAACTGTTAATTAAAACATACCTTCATAAAATAATTTTTAAAAATAAAAAAATTGAAAGTGTAATAATTAAACAAGGCTTAAATTTTAAAAAAATTTTAATTAACAAAGAGTTGATTCTTTGTGCTGGTGCAATAAACACACCTCAAATATTACAAAATAATGGAATTGGTAATCAATTAAAATTAAAAGAACTAGGTATTAAGTGTATAGAGAATATACCTGAAGTAGGACAAAATTTAAAAGACCATTATGCGATAAGAATTGCTATGAGGACCAAAAATGTAAGTACATTTAATACTGAATCAAAAGGTTTAAGTCTCTTCAAAGAAATTTTTAATTATTATTTTTTTAAAAAAGGTCTTTTGACAAATCCTGTTTCCACTGCTGGTGTTTTTGCAAAAACAAAAAAAGAATTAAGCTCTCCAGATATACAAATGCTTTTCGCACCAGCAAGTTTTGAAAATGAGAATGCTGGAACTTCAGGTCTTGAAAAATTAGATGGAATTACTTGTGGGATAACTCAACTTAGACCAAGTAGTAGAGGATATGTAGAAATTAAATCAAATAATATATATGAACCACCAATAATTAATCCCAAATACTTAGACAACGATTTTGATAAGGAAACATTAATAAATGGAGTTAAATTAGTTCGAAAAATTTATTCTTCAAAACCACTTTCTGATTTTTGTGAAGAAGAAACTATACCAGGAAAACAAATTTCTGCTGATGATCAAATTATAGATTATGCCAGGAAATTTGGCTCAACTGTCTACCATCCAATAGGCACTTGTAGAATGGGAAATGATCCCAATTCAGTAGTAGATCTTGATTTAAAAGTGAGAGGGATTAAAAACCTTAGGGTAATCGATTCATCTATAATGCCTGAAATGGTCTCTGGAAATACATACGCAGCGACAAATATGATAGCTGAAAAAGGTTCTGATTTAATTTTAAATTCTTTTAATTAAACAAAAACTTTATTTTACTTTGACTAATTATTTTAAAATTTTATAAATAAAAATATTAATAATATGCAATTTTCTAAATTACTTAAAAGCTTCATAGAATCAAAAATTATTAATGTTTTCATAACATTGGTAATCTTAATTAATGCAGTAACTCTTGGCCTTGAAACAAGTGAAAAATTAGTTTCTAAAATTGGAAATATTTTAACTTATATAGATAAAATAGCTTTATCAATCTTTGTAGTTGAGTTGATAATAAAATTATTTGTATATAGATTAAGTTTTTTTAAAAGTGGATGGAATGTTTTTGATTTTATAATTGTAACAATTGCTCTTATTCCTTCCTCTGGTCCATTGTCAATATTGAGAGCATTTAGAATTTTTCGTGCCCTTAGACTATTGTCAATGATACCCTCAATGAAAAAAGTTATTCAAGCTATGTTTTATGCTATACCAGGCATTGCTTCTGTAGGTACGATAATTCTTTTAATTTTTTATATATCAGCTGTTCTTGTTACAAATTTTTTTGGTAACAAATTTGAAAATTGGTTTGGAACTATAGGTGATTCAATGTACTCACTTTTTCAAATTATGACTCTTGAGAGCTGGTCAATGGGAATCGTTAGGCCTGTAATGGAAGAATACCCTTATGCTTGGGCTTTTTTTGTACCATTCATATTAATAACAACTTTTGCTGTTTTAAACTTATTTATAGGTATAATTGTTGATGCTATGCAACATCAAACAATTGAAGATGAAAGTAAAGATAATCAAAATTCTCAATTAAATTTAGAAAAAAAAGTTTTATCTATAAAAAATGAACTTAAAGAGATAAAGGAAATACTCAAAAAAACTAATCTCAAGTTTTAGTAAGTTTTTTAAATTTAAACTTTATTTGTCATTTCATAAGAATTTTTCTAATATTATCTTTATTGAATGAGGTTGGTATGCTTGATCATCTAGGACAATTACCAAACTTTGCCGCAAAAAAGTTTGGTAATAAGGAAGCTTTGAATTTTGAAAATCGTTCATTTTCATTTATTGAAATAAACTCATTAGTTGAAAATTTAGCATCGAATTTAAAAAATCTTGGTATTAAAGAAAAAGATGTAATCACATTATATGCATCCAATTCTTGGGAATGGATTATTAGTTATTTTGGAATTGCAAGAGTTGGTGCCGTAATAAACCCAGTTAATACAATGTTAACACCAAATGAAATAAAATATGTAGTGAATGATTGCAAAGCAAAAGCTATTATCACCTCTTCAGAAAAAGTTTCTCAGATAACTGATTTAAAAGAAGAAGGTCAAATTGATTTTATAATTTCTTTTGGTGACAATATTGAAGGATCAATATCTTTCAATGATTTAGTCAATAAACAAACTTCTGAGATTGATATGCCCAATGTATCATCAGATGATTTATCTACAATTGGTTATACTTCTGGTACAACAGGGCATCCAAAGGGAGCAATGCAATCACATAGAGCCGTAATTTTAAATGGATCTATGACAAGTCAAATGCATATGCGTAATGACAAGGATATAGTAGTTAGTGCTTTACCCTGCCCTCATGTCTACGGTAATGTTGTTATGACAGGCATGATGATGTTTGGGACAAAATTAGTGCTGCATAAAGTTTTTGATGCTTCTTCAATTTTTAAAGATATTGAAAAACATAAGGCAACAATTTTTGATGGAGTTCCAACAATGTTTATGTACATGATTGATCATCCTGATTTTGAAAAAGCAAATATTAAAAGTTTGACAAGATGTTACGTAGGTGGACAAACCATGCCTGTAGCAATAATGGAAAATGTAGAAAAAAAATTTAATGTCCCTCTTATCGAGTTGTGGGGAATGACAGAAATTGCTGGTCTTGGTTCAACACATCCACTTTATGGAAAAAACAAACATGGATCAATTGGTTGTGCTTTACCATTTTGTGAACTTAAAATTGTAGATGTAGATAATGTAAAAAAGAATATGCCTATAGGTGAAGTAGGAGAATTAATGGTTAAAGGTCCAATAACTATGATGGGATATTTTGGAGATGAAAAAAGAACAAAAGAGACATTAGAAAATGATGGATGGCTTCATTCTGGTGATCTGGCAAAAATGGATGAAGACGGCTATTATTATATAGTAGATAGGAAAAAAGATATGATTCTAACTGCTGGTTATAATGTTTATCCTGCAGAAATAGAGAGAGTTTTAGCTAAACATCCAAGTGTATCCATTGCAGCTGTAGGAAAAGAAGAGGATAAACTAAAAGGAGAAATAGCTAAAGCTTATGTAGTTTTAAAAGAAAAATTTAAACCTAGTGAAGATGAATTAATAAATTTTTGTCGCGAACATTTAGCAGCCTATAAATGTCCTAGAAAAGTAATTTTTGTTGATGATGTTCCAAAAACAAGCTCTGGAAAAATCATGAGAAGAGAATTAAATAAACTCGATAATTTTGCTATAAAGAATTAATTTTCTTCATTAACATTTTTATATTTTGTTAAAATTTCTTCTAAGTATTTTTTTGTTTCATTTAATTCGTTTTTTAGCATTTTATTTTGCTCTCTTAAAAAATAATTTTCTCTTCTTAACCATTCAACTTGATCAATTTGCATCAAAATTTCACCTTTAAAGACTTTGCTATTTGCATAATGAAGTAGTGGTGCCCAGGGGCGGATTCGAACCACCGACACGAGGATTTTCAGTCCTCTGCTCTACCTACTGAGCTACCTGGGCATTATAATAATCTATACATACATCAAGTTAAATTGTCTACTATAGAAAAGAATTAATTGTCAAAATCTATGTCTTTAGATATTACATATTTATTATCCAACCATCTAAACAAGTCTATTTTACTACATTTATCTGAACAAAATGGGAAATATTTATCTTCTTTATCAATTTTTTTCTGACAATTAATACAGCTACTTTTCATTATAATATCCAATTGAGTTGAGTGATCCATAAACCTGATTTAGAGGTAATCCAACAATATTAGTATATGAACCAGAAATGAACTGAATAAATTTTTCTGCAGACCCTTGAATGCCATATGCTCCAGCCTTTCCTTTCCATTCATTTGATTCAATGTAAGATTTGATTTCTTTATCTGTTAATCTTTTCATTTTTACTACTGAAGTTACAACCCTTAAAGAATCTATTTTATCTTTACAATATAAATTAAAAGCTGTTGACACTCTATGTCTTCTTCCAGATAAAAGCTCTAAAAATTTTATTGCTTTTGATTGTTCATTAGTTTTATCAATAATTCTCCTGCCAACATAAACAATTGTGTCTGCAGTTAAAATCAAATCATTTGGAAATTTTTTTTTCAGAACGTCCATCTTCTCCTTGGCCATTCTTTTAACATATAAAATTGGAAGTTCTTTTTTTTGAGGTTCTTCATTAATTTCAGGTTTAAAAATTTCATTTGGATAAAAATTAATTTGTTTTAATAATTCTAATCTTCTTGGAGAAGAGGAACCTAAAACAAATTTTAAATTTTTAGTGTTAGACAACATTATTATGTTGGTCTATTTGTACCTAAAAGTAATTCTACCTTTAGTAAGATCATAAGGTGTCATTTCAACAGTTACTTTATCACCCAACAATACTCTAATTCTATTTTTTCTCATTTTTCCACTTGTGTGAGCTAATATTTCATGATCATTGTCTAGTTTTACTCTAAACATTGCATTTGGAAGTAGCTCTTCAACAACACCAGAAAATTCTATTACACCTTCTTTTGCCATAACACAGTTATATAATTTAAATAATAAATTGTAAAATTAAATAATTTAGTAATTAAACTTTAATCATCCTTTCTTCTAGCATATATTGACATTCTATGAGCATCTAATCCTTCTGCTTCTGCTAAAATTTCTGCATGTTTCCCAAGATCATTTAAATTATGTTCATTACATTGAACAAAAGTTGTTCTTCGTAAAAAGTCATTTGTACTAAGTCCACTAGAAAACCTTGCTGTTCCTTCTGTTGGCAAAACATGATTTGGACCCGCAATATAATCTCCAATAGCTTCAGGTGTATAGTTACCTAAAAAAATTGATCCAGCATTATTAATGTCATCTAAATAGAGTTTAGGATTTTCTATACAAAGTTCTAAATGCTCAGGAGCAATTTGATTAATTAGATCTATGCATTCATTTATATGTTCAATTATTAATATTAATCCATTATTATACCAAGAACTTGAAGCAATTTGTTTTCTAGGTAATGTCTCTAATAATTTAACAATCTGATGTTCTACATTCTTAGCAAATATCTCATCATTAGTTATTAAAATAGACTGAGCGTTTTCATCGTGTTCAGCTTGAGATAATAAGTCTATAGCAATCCACTCTGGATTATTTTTATTATCTGCAACAATTAAAACTTCTGAAGGACCTGCAACTGAATCAATTCCTACTTTACCAAATAACTGTCTTTTAGCTTCCGCAACATAGGCATTTCCTGGACCAACAATTTTATCAACTTTTTTAAAATGTTTAGTTCCAAAAGCTAATGTAGCTATAGCATGAGCTCCGCCCATTCTATAAAACTCTGTTACTTCTGCTAAATATGCAGCTGCTAACAATATTTCTGAATTTTTTTCAAAATTAATTGGTGAAACTAAAACCCTTTCCTCAACTCCAGCGACTAAAGCTGGTATCGCATTCATTAAAACTGAAGAGGGATAAAGAGCTTTTCCTCCTGGTGCATAAAAACCAACTCTTTTTATAGGAGAATATTTTAATCCTAAATTAACACCAAGTTCATCTTCATAGTCAAATCCATTTGGCTTTTGCTTTTCATGAAATGATTTGATTCTAGAAGAAGCAATTTTCATAGCATTTTTCAAATCGATTGGAAGTTCATCAAAAGCTTTTTTTAATAATGTATTTTCAATTCTAATATCATCTAAATTAGAACAGCTAATATTATCAAATTTATTTATCATAGTAATTAGAGCATTATCACCATGCTTTTTTATTTGACTAGTTATATCAAAAACAATTTTTTCAATATCAACATTTGAAATGTTTCTACTTCTTAAAAATTGATTTAATTTTTGATCAAAATTATCTTCCTTAGAATAAAGATATGTAACTTTATTATTAACCATGTAAAAGCCCTTCAAACTTTTTTATAATTTTATTAATTTCATTAAAATTTGTTTTATATGCATTTCTATTGACAACTAATCTTGTAGAAACTTTCATAATCTCTTCAATTTCAATTAAACCATTAGCTTTCAATGTTTCACCACTTTCAGAAAGGTCAACAATTCTTCTACATAACCCCATAGATGGAGCCAGTTCCATCGCACCATTTAGTTTTATACAATCAGCATGTACACCCCTTTTTTTAAAGTGCTCACTTGTTAAGTTTGGATATTTTGTTGCCACTCTAACATAACTCCAAGTCAAAGGATCTTCATCACTTAAAATTTCTTTAGTGGTGGCTACTACCAATCTACATAAACCAATTTTAAGATCAATAGGTGAATAAATTTCAGAATGATTAAATTCTTCTAAAACATCACTACCAATTATAGCTATATGTGCCGCTCCATAAATTAGAAATGTTGCCACGTCAAAAGATCTAACAATAATTAATTTTATATTAGGAATATTAGTTTCAAACTTTAATTTTCTATCTTTCTCATTAAAAAAAGATTTTTCAGGAATAATACCAATCTTATCAAAAATTGGTAAAACTTGTTTTAATATTCTTCCCTTTGGAAGAGCTATAATTATATCTTTATTATTCATATTAATTGGCCTATTTATGCATTGGTTTTTTACCAGTTGGCCATGGCATGTCAAGATCATCTAGATAAATTTCTATTTTTTCTATAAAAAGTTTAATTGTTATATCTAAAGAAAAATTTAATGTTATTTCATTTATATCATTATCGACTGATAGTAAATTTATAAATTTTGAAGAATTGATTTTGTCTTTATTTGTATAGGTTATTTTATTTACATTACAAATTCTTATTCCAGAAACAACTCGATAAAATGTTTCGTCTTTTATTTTTTGATCTACAAATTCCCAGCAAAACCTAGAAAAAGTTGCCATCAATATTTTATCATTCTTATTATAAATAATTTCATCAATTGAAAATATACCATCTTGACATAATGTAGAAAAAATTTTTATTTCATCTTTATTTAAAAATTTTATTTTTAATTTTTTAAAATCATATTCATCGAGATGATCGGAAATATTTCTTTTATCTTCAGATTTCATAATTATCTTATGTCTGCCCCTATATTAAATAATTTTTCTTCAAAATTTTCATATCCCCTTTTTAAATGTGATAAATCATTAACAACACTCTCATGATTTGCATTTAGACTTGCTGCTATTAAGGACATAGAAGCTCTCAGATCAGTAGCTTTAACCGAAGCACCTTGTAATTGCTTTACTCCATCAACAATAGCTTTATTTCCATCAATTTTAATAGATGCATTCATTTTAGACAACTCTGGGACATGCATAAATCTATTTTCAAATATATTTTCTTCAATCACTGATTTTCCATTTGCTATACACATTAAACTCATAAACTGAGCTTGTAAATCTGTTGGAAAACCAGGATGAGGTTCGGTTTGAATATTAACTGGAACAATTTCATTAACCCCTTTTATTTTTACAGTATTTTTGTATACTTCAACTCTAACATTTGTTTGTTTTAATTTTTTAAAAAAAGCTTTTAAATCATTTGGATTTGAATTGAGTAAGTTTAACTCACCTTTTGTAATTCCTGCAATTATAGCAAATGAACCTGCTTCAATTCTGTCAGGTATAACTGAATATGTGATAGGATTTAATTTTGAAACACCTTCTATTTCAATTATATCTGTACCTAAACCTTTAATATTAGCTCCTGCCAAATTTAGACAGTTACCTAAATCAACTATTTCTGGCTCTTGAGCAGCATTATAAATTTTTGTTTTACCAATTGCTAAAGTTGCCGCCATAATTGCACATTCTGTGGCTCCAACAGACACTTGAGGAAATTTTATTTCATTTCCGATAAATTTCCCTTGAGATAAAGTAGCTCTCAAAAATCCATTTTCCAGATATGTTTCAGCACCCAGTTGTTTTAATGCATCTATATGATAATTGATTGGACGTTCTCCAATTTCACAACCACCAGGCATTGGAATTAACGCATTATGCCTCTTAGATAAAAGAGGAGCTAACACTAAAATTGAAGCTCTCATTTTAGATACTAATTCCTTTGGTGCTTCAATATTTTGAGGTTCACCATGAAAATCAATGACACCATCATAAAATTTTGTCATTACACCTAAAGCATTTATTAATTTTATCATTAATCTCGTGTCTGCTAAATCAGGCACATTTTTTAATGTAAAACTCTTATCGAATAATAAAGAAATGGAAATAAGAGGTAAAACTGCATTTTTTGCACCACTAATTTTGACATCACCAAAAAGTGGCTTACCCCCTTGTATAATTAATCTATCGTTACTCATTATTTAATTTTTTATGAAGTAGGCTAGAATATCCAACTTTTAAAAGTCTTTTTCCTTTAATATTTTTTTCATCACGATTACTGATTTGTTTCTTTCTAAGTATTATATTTTCTTTCAATGCTGAAGAAAGTTTTTCTTTTTTATTGATAGTTTTTTTTGACATCATTAATAATAATTTACTATATAATAATTAAGTTCTAGAGTTATGTCTAGATCAACTGAAAATAAGCCGCCATAGCTCCAGCGGTAGAGCGCGTCATTGGTAATGACGAGGTCACTGGTTCAAATCCAGTTGGCGGCACCAAAACAACATAAAATTATTAATGAGATCTTATTTCTGCCGCAAATGATTTAAATACACGATCAATAATTTTGGAACTTAATTTTTCTAAATCATCATCAGTTAATGATTTATCTGCAGGTTGAATTAATATAGATAATGAAACAGATTTTTTATCTTTTGGAATATTATTTCCTTGATAAATATCAAAAACTGAAATCTTTTGAATTAATATTTTATCAACTGATTTAATTTCATTAATTAAATCCTCAACATTTAATTCATTATCGATTAAAAAAGAAAAATCTCTTGATAGAGATTGCAGATAATTTAATTTAAGTAATGGTTTTGAAAATACCTTTTTCTTTGGTGATGGTAATTTATCTAGATATATTTCAAAACCAAAAAATTCTATTTTTTTATCTTTTTGATTTGTACACATAGGATTAATCTGACCAAAAGAAGCTATAGTTATATTACCTAATTTAAATAAAGCGCTTCTTCCAGGATGAAAATAATTGGGTGCTTCACTATATATTTTTAACCGTGATACCGGAAACTCAAGAACATTTAAAACAGCCAAAATATCAGATTTTATATCATAAAAATCAAATTTTAATTCACTATTTTTCCAATTTTTATTAATTTTATTACCACATCTTATCCCAGTAACAACGTTGTACTGTTCTTCATAATTATCACCTTTATATATCGGCCCTACTTCAAACAAAGATAAATTAGCAATACCTCTTTTAATGTTTTCATTACATACATTTATCAGATTTGGAATAATGGAAGGTCTTAAATCTGACAAATCTGATGAAATAGGGTTAACTAAATTTAAATTTTCTTCTCCACCTCCAAATCGTATAGCATTTAATTTATCTAAAAATGAAAAAGTAATTACTTCGTTAAAACCTCTTGTTGACAGACATTTTCTTGAATAAAGACTTAATCTTTGTTTAAGACCTAAACTTGGTTTTGTAATATAGTTTTTTACTGGTAAAACATTTGTTGGTATTTTTTCATAGCCAAAAATTCTAATGATTTCTTCAACTAAATCTTCACTTCTTTCAACATCATTTCTCCATGAAGGTACAACTACATTCCAATTTTTATTATTTTTTTTAACTTCAAATCCAAGCTTTTTAAGAATACCCTCAACTTTACTTTCATCAATATCAACACCCGTGAGCTTTTTAATAATTTTAAAATCAAATATTATCTCTTTATTAGATTTCTTTTGAGCAATAGAAACTATGTTACTACATGATCCTCCACATATGTCATTTATAAGTTTAGACGCATAAATAACTCCAACTTCAGGAGAATTGAAATCTAATCCTCTTTCAAATCTATACCTAGCGTCAGAATTAATATTTAAATATCGTCCGGTTTTAGCAATCGAAATTGGACAAAATATTGCAGCTTCTAAAAAAAATTCCGTTGTATTTTCATCAACACCTGTCCTCGAACCTCCCATAATCCCTGCAAGATCATCAACGCCTTTTTCATCACATATAACTAACATTGAATCATCTAATTCATAAGTTTTTCCATTAAGTGCGTTAAACTGCTCTTCTTTTTCTGAGATTCTAACAGTAAGACTATTTCCGTTAATTTTATTTACATCATAAGCGTGCAAAGGACGACCTATATCCATCATTACATAGTTTGTTACATCTACTATAGAGGAAATTGGTCTTAAACCTACAGCAAGTAATCTATTAATCATCCATTGAGGGGATTTTGTATTTTTTACGTTTCTAAAAGATCTTCCAAAAATAGATGGACACAAAGATTTTTTATCATCAGGAAGTTTAATTTCCCAATTTATTGAAGAATTAAATTCATCATTTAAATTATTTAATTTCAAGGGTTTCAATTCACCAATACCAAAAGCTGACAAGTCTCTTGCAATTCCTCTTACGCCTAAACAATCTCCTCTATTTGGAGTTATTTCAATTTCAATTATCGGATCATCAATACCTAAATAATTAGAAACATTCTCATTTAAATTTATACTTTCAGGTAGTTCAATAATACCATTATGATCATCTGAAATCTCTAATTCTTTTTCTGAACAAAGCATTCCATTAGATTCAATATCCCTAATAACTGCTTTTTTTAAGGTCAAATCAATACCACCAATGTAAGTTCCAGATGGTGCAAAAACATATTTTTTATTTAACTTTACATTTGGCGCTCCACAAACAACTTGTGTTTGTTCTTCATCAAATTGAATAATGCACACATTTAATTTGTCTGCATTTGGATGTTTTTTAACATCAATTATC
>CACOVB010000022.1 GCA_902630555.1 uncultured SAR116 cluster alpha proteobacterium | reverse complement strand
GTGAGTTAGAGTTATTAGATGATATTTCTTGATAAAGATCCCTGTTAATTTCATTAATCAATGATTTAAGGTCTTTTTCATTTTTTGAAAGTCTAATCTTTTCCTGTAATTCAATTAATTTATCTATTCCAATAAATTCTTCAATAAAATCGATTATTATAAGGTAGTTTGGAATTCGTTTTTGTTGCAAAACAAATTTATATTCTTCAAGTTTAACTATTAATTGATTTGCAACACTGTCTTTAAAAAGAAATTTTTTCTTAATCTGATTAAAACTATAAATACTAACATCCCATATTTGAATTTTTTTTTCAGTTAAGAATTTAAGAAAATGTATTTAAAACTGTAAAAAAAATCTCGTTTAAAGATATTTATAAAATGTCACAAAATATTGAAAAGTTTCAAAAAACTAACGAATTCAAATTAATATTTGAAAGTAAAAATCTTACAAAAGTGTTTTATTCTTTTTTGAAAACGAATTCTAAGTTTTTTATACCTAAAGCTGTTGCAGCCTCAAGCGAGATGACTGTAAGAGAATTTGATGGTGGGAAATTAACAATTAATAAATCAAATAAAAATAATGGAACAATTTATATAAATATAATTTTAAATGAAACGATGGATAAGAGCATAAAAAAACTCTATGTTGGGAATGAAGATGTTTTTGAGAGTTTAGATTTGTTAGAATTTATTGATAATCAAACTCAAGTTATGATAAAACAGACTAATCGCATTTATAAGTTGATTATAGATCCCAATGTGGAGATTTTTATTAGGTGAATGAATTTTTAGTATTAGTTCCAACCACACAAAAATTAGTAGGTATAACTGATATAATTGAAGAAAATAAAGGCGTTCTTCCAGTTGTCTGTGTAACTAATGAGCTTAAATCTCTTCCAATCTCAAATGAATATAAAAATTTTGTTCAAAATCCTACAGGTATTGTAGAAAATTTTACTAACATTTCTTCTTACAGAATTGATGTAACTGATGAGATAAATACTGGAAATAGTTGGCAGTTAAGCTTTGCTATTGCTCATTTGTTGCATCATAAAAATTCACTTATATTTTCAAAATCAAAAAAAAATTTAGGTGATGCTAAAAATATTATATGGTCAACTGGAAGATTAAATAAAAATTTAGATTTAATTGATGTAAATCATATTACATCAAAATTAGAAATTTCTTTACCATATTTAAGAGAGGCAATTCAAAATAAAGTTAATATTAACATTTGTGTTAGTCCAAATAATTATAATGAAGCATTTCTCTTTTTAAAAAAGCATGGATTATTAAAATATGTAAAATTTATCAAATTAGATAATTTAAATAATTTATCAAAATTTATTAATATAGATTTAATTCCAAAAATTAATCATTATAAAAAACATAATTTAACTAAATTATTAAAAACTTTTTTTATTTCCCTGATTTCAGTTTGTTTTATTTTTAGTGGATTTCAAATTATTAGTCATATCAAAAACTATAATGAAATGATAGGAAAAGATAACTTTTTAATAGAAATAAATAAAGATAGAAACTCAACTAATTTTTTTAAAAGTTTTGCTGCTTTTTTATTTAGTTATATTCAGAATTTTGAAAGATTAAGTAAAAGTGATTTTTTAAAGGTAAATTTTATTTCAAATTTTTCATATAATGAAGATAGAAAGAGTAAATGTAATTTTTTAAAAAAAGATAATAAATTCTCTCTTCAATCGCATTGTAACTATTTCATAGAAATGACAAACGTAAGTGGTAGAAAATTATATTTATGGATTTACAAAAAAAATAAATCAGTTTTAGGCGACTTACCCTTAGAAAAAAGTATTTTAGCTCCTGGAGAAAAATTAATTTTAGAAAATGAAAATGAAAAGATTAATAGATTAATATTAGTTTTTAGTGATAAATCTAACAATAAAATTGAAGGCAAATTAAACAACATTAGATTATATGAAAAAAATGTGAAAATAGAGAACCAATTTGAGAGATTTACAAATTTAGGTTTTGGTTTTAAAGTTTACGATTTTTCTAAAAATATACATATTACGGAACTTAAGTAGATTTAAATTATTTGATGTAATTTTAATCTCTTTGTAATTTTAAGAAATATATTCCTAGTGAAAAAATTACAATTATTCCACCTATTACCATTTGTATTCCAGGTGTTTCCTTTAAAAAGAACCATACCCAAACTGGACCTAAAATAGTTTCTAATAACATTAGGAGGCTTATGTTTGCTGCGATTGTATATCTGGTTGCGTAAGTAAGTGCAGCAAATGAAAATGGTAGTATTATTAATCCTGATACAGAAATAGCTACTAAATTTCCAATAAAAATATTATTTAAATCAATAAAAAATAATCCAAAAATTCCAGTTAATAATGCTCCAAATCCTGTTGTCCCAAATGCAGGTATTTTGGGTTTAGATCTTAGTAAAACAAAATATAATCCTAATGTAGCTGCAGCTAGAAGGCCAGAAATAGTACCTATAAAAATATCGTTTTGAGGAGAATTTATAACTTTATTTGAATCAGAGACTGCTAAAATAATACCAATTATTGCAAATAAAGAAGTAATTATAGTTGGTTTACTAATATTTTCCTTTAAAATTAAAAATGAAAAAAAAGATGCAAATAATGGCCCAGTTGCAATGCAGAACAATATAAGTGCAACTGAAGAATTTGCAATTCCAACTGTAAAAAAAAATGAGCCTATTGCTTGAACAAAAATAATACAAATGCCAATTCTAGAAAAAATTAAACCAAAGTTTTTTCTATACTCATCTATACAGACAGTTATCAATATAAGAATTATACCCATTTGAAAGCCTCTCCAAAATAACATTGTCCATACATCCATTTCAGAGAGTCTCATAAATAATGTATCAGGTGTTAGAAGCAATGCCCCTAAAAAAGCAATTAAAATACCTTTTGTATTCTCAGATTTAAATTTCATTTAAGCAAATGAATAATAAAAGTTTAATATTGCATTGGCTACATCTTCTGGTTTTTCTTGTTGAACCCAATGACCAGCATTTTTAATTATTTTAATGCCTTTGAAGTTTTTGCATAAATTTTTCATTTCATTTAATGCACCAGGTTTTTGGTACATGCCCCAGTCTTTTTCTCCACTAATGTATAATGTAAAATTATTAATTAACTTACCTTGAAAAACGTTTAGTTCTTTGTTCTGATTTTCAGATGTCATACATCTATACCAATTTAAGGCAGATTGAAAACCATTTTCAAAAAATGTATTTGTGTATACTTCTAACTCATTATCATTAAGCCAGTTACAGTTTGTTTTTTCTGGAAAAAATTTTGTGACGCTTTCAACCATTGTATCCTCTTGTTTCATTATGTAATATTCTGGAAGTTTTTCTAATTCTTTTGCTGTCCAAGAAGATAGTTCAAATGGGTCATTATATTCCCAGTCAGCACTTTTTACATGAAAATAAGATCTTAAAAAATAGGCTAATTTTTCTTTGCTCGACAAATGCATGTCATCATTGGCTTTCTTTGTTGAGTAATACCATTGATAATGTTTTCTTGGTGGATTAAGTTCTTTTAACTGGTTATGTATATCATTTTTATTTTTATTTAATTCAGGTTTTAAAGGACCTGTGAATGGAGCACTCATCATTACCAATGATTTAAAAAGATCTGGCCTTAATAAAGTTGCTGCTCCAGCTACTATTGAGCCGGCGTCATGACCAACTAAAAGATCTATATTATTAATATTCATTTCTTTTAAAAAAGACACTAAGTCGGAAACTAAATTAATTAAATTATATTCTCTTATGTCATCTTCATATTTTTTTGATCCACCTATAGTTTTCCCATATCCTCTTTGATCAATTGCAATTACTCTAAATCCTTTTTTAGAAAGTAGTGGTAAAATTTTTCTCCAACTAAAGCTTATTTCAGGAAATCCGTGAAGTAATAATGCTATGGGCACATCTTTTTTGTTTGTGTAATTACATTCTAAATAGTGAACTTTTAATCCTGTTCCAATATCAACAAAATTTGATTTAATGTTTTTATCAAGTAAGTGGAGCATCTATTAATTGATTTTATATTTTTTTATAATTTCGTCATTTACTTCAATCCCTAAACCAGGACTAGTTTGAACGGGAACGTATCCATTAGTTATTTTAATAGGGGTTTTTAAAAGTTCTTTTCTAAAAGGATGGTCAGATTGATCATATTCTAAAATGGGTTGTCGTGCGAATAGAGAATGGTTTGTTTCAGGGAGTGAGGCTATGAAATTGATTGATGCTGATTGTGCAACTGCAGATCCCCATACATGCGGGTTTACCTCAATTCCAAAACTTTGGGCTAAAATTGATATATGTTTTGCTCCAGTTATTCCCCCACATGACCCAATATCAGGTTGAGCTATATCAATACATCCCAATTTTAAAAGATCTTTAAAACCATATAGTGTGTGTTCATTTTCTCCACCAGCAATAGGTGTTTTTAATTTTTTCCTTAAATAAGCATATCCCTCTAGATTTTCTGGAACAACTGGCTCTTCGTACCATCTTAAATTAAATTCTTCTAAAGCATAACCAAGTTCTAAAGCTTCTGTAACTCCATAGGCATGATTAGTATCAACCATAAAAGTACAATTTTTATTATTTAATACTTTATGGATTGATTTCATTACTTTGATATCGTCTTGTACTCCAAAGCCTAACTTAATTTTCATGTGGTCAAAGCCATTTTCATAATGCATTAATGCTTCATCTGATAATCTTACAGCTTCATCTTTACCATTTATTCTATAAAAACCTGTTGCATAAGGTTTTAATTTTTTTCGAAATGCACCTCCAAGTAATTGGTAAATAGGTTTTTTATAATACTTTCCTGCAATATCCCATAACGCTATATCAATGGCACTAATACCTGAAATCACTGAGCCTTTTCGTCCAAAATCTCTTGTTTTATTATACATTTTGAACCAAATCTTCTCTATATCGAGTGGATTTTCATTTATTATTAATTCTTTTAATGAATTTTCTATAACTGCAGCAGAAATTTCTGGTGGTTCTAATCCTTGACAAAATGCTTCTCCCCAACCAGTAATGCCGTCGTTTGTATTTATTTCAACAAGAGTTGCAGATCTTTTGTTTACCCAACCTTGAGAAAAAGAAAAAGGTGTTTCTAAATGAGACTGAATTACATGTACTTTTAAGGATGTGATTTTAATACTCATAATTATAAAGTATTATAATTTTTTATTTACAACAACTTAATTGGAGACTAATCGCTTTTAATTCTGCCTCTAAGCGTTAAAGGAAGTTGAGCCAGCATAAAAATGCCTACAAGTGGAAATAAAATAAAAACTTTTACAAAAACCCATTCTTCAGTTGAATAATTTCTCCAAATAATTTCATTTGCTATTGTTAAAAATCCAAAAAATAATCCCCATCTCAAGCTTAATAAAAACCAAGTTTGTTCAGTTAAGAAAAATTGTGATCCAAAAAAATGTTTCATCATTGGTTTTTTGTAGAGTAAACCACCCAATAAAACTGCAGAAAATAGGCCATTATATATAGATGGTTTAATCTTAACAAAAATTTCTTCATTATATAAAAATGCTAAAATTGACAGTAATCCAGATAAAGTAATTGAAAAAATCTGAAACTTAGCAATTCTTTTTTCAATAAAATAAAAAGTTATTAAAACAATCAAGCTGAATAAAGAAGAAAGTAATGCAGCGATTATAATTGACTGATATTGTGCTATAATGAAAAAAGTTGTTATAGGTAAAATTTCAAAAAAGAATGCCTTTAATTTCATGGTTTATTGTCCTAGAAGAGTTTTTGTAAAATTTGGGTTTTTACTATCACTTCTGAGCCAAATATTGAAAAAAAGTTGATTGAATTCTTCATCAAAACTTTCATGCAATTTTTTATTATTATAGTAAAAAATAGATTTATTATTAATTTTAATAGCTATAAATTTTTTATTTGTTTTTGTATCAATATAAATTGATTCAAGTAGACTTTTCCACTTTTCTTCTTGTTGATTTGAAATACTTTTCTGTTCCTTAATATCATTGATTGTCTCTCTAATTAAAGTCTCTTTATCAATTGATCGGTTGTATTTAAGGATAATTGCTAATTCATTAGAATTATATTTTTTTGAGGTAGAATACAATTCAGCATCATAGATATCCCAGAATAAAAATGAGTAATTTGCATTACCAATTAAAAATTTTTTACCAAGATATTTTGAAATTATAAATTCACTCTTAGGGTCTAAAAAAGAAATATATTTTCCAAAAGCTAAGTTTGAAAAAATTAAAAATACACAAATAAATAAAACTCTTAACAATTATACTACCAAGAATTCATATTTAATGGACTAACTGTTTTGGCTGTTTGACCTCTTAAAAAAACCAATGTGACAGAGCCAATATCTATTCCAAATTTGCTTACATAAGCTCTATTAATAGCAACATTGCTATCTTGTTTATAAATCCAATCGTTAAATTTAACTTTTAGGTTTGATCCTTTTATATTTAAATAAATATCATAAGTCCAATTAAGTGCATTTCCAACTGAAGTACCAGTTGCTAATCCTTCAACATCATCAGCACTACCCTCATATTTTATTAAGTTTTTGTTTTCATTTAATTTTTTAATTTTCCAAATCCTTGTTGCTTTTTCCCCGTCGTCGTAAATAAATTTTTCATCAAGTGTAAGGATGTTTTCTTCAACACTTCCTTTAATTTTAACTCTGAACTGTCTTCTAAGTTTTCCAAACCTATCTTCAAAAATTCCATAAGCCACTGTTTCACCTTTGAAAAATTCAAAAAGATTAAGCTTTGGAGTTTTATTCTCAAAATCTTTCATATTAGTACTCGAACAACCATTTAATAGTGTTATAATTAAAGAAATTAATAAAAACTTGATACTTCTTAAATAAATAAACATACATAATCTCGTTATAATTAATTAATTAATTTAGAAAATATTTTGTAAGAATTAATTCTCTCTTTTTCATCATGACACCAAGTTAATATAGTTAATTCATCAAAATCATTATCATCTTTTATAGAATTAATTTTGTTTTTAACAGTTTCAGATGATCCAACTATTGAACTGCTTATCATCTTTTTAAATTCTGACATCCAATTATTTTCATTTAATTTAGATAATGCATCTTTAGGTGATTTTAAAGTATCAAGTTCGCCATAATTTCTTGCTATTTTCCAGTATGCTCTTGAAGAAAATAAATACTCTGCTTTTTCGTCATCATCTGATGCTAAAGCCCATAAACATACATTCACTTTTGGTTTGTTTAAAAACTTACTAGGTTTAAAATTTTCTTTATAATTTTTTATTGATTCACTCATACCATGGCCTTCAGTTATGAAATATGCATAACAATAAGGTATTCCAAGATAAGCTGCTAATTGTGCTCCATAATTTGATGTTCCTAACATCCATATTTCTGGTGAGGTATCACTTATTGGTTGTGCTTTTAACCTTCCGAATGGATGACCTTCTAACAAATCACTATTTGTTACCCATGCAATTAAATCTCTTACATGTGAGGGAAAGTTCTCTGAAAATTCTCTATTGTTTGAATTTAAAGCCAAAGCAGTTCGTCCGTCAGAACCAGGAGCTCTTCCTAGTCCAAGATCTATTCTATTTGGTGCAAGTGAGTTAAGTACTCTAAATTGTTCGGCTACTTTGAATGAAGAATAATGAGGAAGCATTATGCCAGCGCTACCAATCCTAATTTTATTAGTTTTTGCTGCTATCGCTGCCATTAAAATTTCTGGTGCGGTACCAATTATTGTTGGATGATTGTGATGTTCAGATATCCAAAATCTTAAATATCCTAACTCCTCTGCAATTTTACTTAAATTTAAAGTATCGTTTATAACCTGGTCATGACATTTATCGGCTATTGCTACAGATTGATCTAAAATTGAAAGCTTCATAAATTATATTCTGATATTATATGTTTCTTTTGCATTTTGGTAAAAAAGTTTATTCTTTTCATCATTTGAAAAATTAGCGCTAATTTTTTTAAAAGCGTTCCATAAAACTCCGTAGCTACAACTACCTTTATCAACCGGAAAGTTGCTTTCGAACATACATCTGTCAGTTCCAAACAAATCAATAGTTTCAAAAAACCATGATTTCCATAGTTCTGACAATTGATCTGATGAAGGTGGCTTTGGATTTAGATTAAATTTAGAACCACATACTTTCATTCCAAGGCCACCTAACTTAACTTTTATGTTTGGAAAAACTGCAAGTCTCATCATTGAACGTCTCCATTCACGATGAGTAATTCCTTGTTTTCCTTCATAAGGTCCAACTTGTATAGGGCCTCCAATATGATTTAATATAATAGATAAATCAGGTAAAGTTTTTGCAACAAATTCTAACTCATTTAATTGAGTGTGATAAATCCAAAAATCCAAAGATAATTTATTTTTCTCTAAAATTTTTGCACCCTCAATAAAGTTGGGGTCTAGCATAATACCAGTTTTTGTTTTTACAGCACCGGAACTAATTCTTTCGTCGTTATGTGCCGCTAAAAGCATACGTATTCCTTTTAACTTGCCATTACTAATTTCAAGTCCCTTTTCTATAACTGGGGTTAATTTATTTCCGTATCTTAAATCTAATGCACCAATAATTGAGTTATTTATTGAGCATTGATATAATTTATTATTTTTAGAATCTAAATATTGTTCGTGTGCGAATTTTATTTCTGGAAGAGTTGAGAATTCATTAGAATTTTGATCATAAATTTTTGTATTTGCTGATGACATAATATAGACACTAGCTTTAATATTATGTCCAGATTTATTGATGTCTTCTATGAAATCATCACTTAAATATTTTCCAAACTCGAGATCCCAAAGATGATGATGTGGATCAATTATTTCTAAATCAGGAAGTAATGCTTCTTCTTTATGAAGATCTAGCCATTCTTTATTTATAGGTAAATATGGATTTTTTTTATTCATTTGATAATAATATACTTTATAAACAAAAAATAAAATTTCTAATTAGGGCAGTATGAATAAAAAAGAATATGAATTTATAAAAATTAAAAAAGTATCTGGTTCAATTGGAGCAGTCATTGAAAATGTACAATTGAATAATGATTTAAATGAAGAAGTATTTGATGAAATTTACGATGCTTTTTTGAAGTATCAAGTTATTTTTTTTAGAGATCAAAAATTTTCTCCTGAAAGTCAAAAGTCTTTTGCAAATAAAATTGGAACGCCAATAATATATCCTTTCGTAAAAGGTTTAGAAAATTTTCCTGAAATTACGCCAATTCTTAAAAAGGAAACAGATACTAATAATTTTGGTGGTATTTGGCATAGTGACACTACTTATCAAGATGAACCGCCAAAAGGGACAATGTTATACGCTTTAGAGGTACCTGATTTTGGTGGTGACACTGAGTTTTCAAATCAATACCTGGCTTATGATACTTTATCTGAAGGGATGAAAAATTTTTTAAATAATCAAAAAGCTGTAAATATATCTGGCAAAGGTAGAGTAGCCAAAACAAGATCTGATATAATGAAACATTCATCAGTTGGTTTAAAAGGTGATGAATTAGAAGCGATACATCCTGTTGTAAGAACACATCCTGAAACAAAAAGAAAATCATTATATGTTAATGAAGCTCATACAACTCATTTTGTAGGAATGAGTGTTGAAGAAAGTACCCCAATTTTAGAATATTTATATAAACATCAAATCAAGTCAGAATTTACTTGTCGGTTTAAATGGGAAAAGGGCTCTGTTGCAATTTGGGATAACAGATGCACAATGCATTATCCGGTTAATGATTATCATGGATATAGAAGATTAATGCATCGAATTACTTTTCAAGGTGATAAACCATTTTAAAAGGAAGACATTATGAGTCAGAAAAACAATTTTTACAATATAAATAATTTGGATGAGGGTATAAAAAGAAAGCTTGGTGAAGGTCTGGAAACAAGTATATTTTGTGGAGATCAAGCAATGATTTCTGTAGTCACAATTAAACCAAATTGTGTTGGACAAATTCACTCACATCCTGAGGAACAATGGGGTGTAATGTTGGAAGGATCTGGTATAAGAATTCAAGGTGGCGAAAGAATAGAAATCAAAAAAGGTGATTTTTGGTTAACACCAGGTAATGTTGATCATGGTATAGAAGCTGGTGAAAATGGAGCAAAAGTTATGGATATATTTAGCCCTCCAAGAGATCAGTATAAAAAATCTGGATCTGGGTTTGGAGTATAAATTAGGAAACCTCAATGAAAATTAAATATTTTATGAGTCATGGAAGTCCCTGGACTTTTCTTGGGCACAAAAAAGTAAATGAAATTTCAAAAAAAAATAATTGTGAATTGGATATAATGCCTGTTAATTATGGAGAGATATTTCCAGTATCTGGAGGACTTCCTGTACATAAAAGGCCATTACAAAGACAAAAATATAGATTACAAGAATTAAAAAGATGGTCAGAATTTTTAAAGATTAAGCTTAATCCTGAACCAAAACATTTTCCTTCAAGGTCTCTTTTGCCATCCAAAGTTATTATTTCTGTTAAGATATTAAATTTTGAAAATGTGAATGATATAGCCTATGCAATTATGGAGGGTCTGTGGATTAAAGAATTGAATATAGATGATCCAAAAAATTTAAAGAAAATATTAACAAGATTTATTAAAACTGCTGATGAAGTTATTGACTTTTCTGAAAGTAAACAAGTTGAAAAAGAAATGAATGAATATACGAATGAGGCAATAGACCTTGCTGTTTTTGGTGCGCCTACCTATATAATAGATGATCAAATTTATTGGGGTCAAGATAGATTAGATTTTTTAGAAAGATATATTAAAAGGAAAAATAAGTAGATTTTATTACTGATAATTAATAGAGTAAATTTCAAAAAGAGACAACATTATGGATGATATTAAAAAAACAGTTACAAATTTAAATGTAGTTAAGTCTGAAAAAAAAGAATTTAATTGGAAAGATCCTTTAGATTTAGATGGGCAGCTGTCTGAAGAAGAAAAACTTATTAGAGATACAGCTTATGATTATGCTCAAAGTAGTTTGTTGCCAAGAGTTGAGGAAGCCTTTTTAGAAGAGAATACAGATGTAAAAATTTTTAAAGAGATGGGAGAACTTGGTCTTTTGGGTGTAACCATATCTGAGAAATATGGTTGTGCAGGTGCATCTTATGTTTCTTATGGTTTAGTTGCTAGAGAAATTGAAAGAATAGACAGTGGATATAGATCAATGATGTCAGTTCAATCATCTTTAGTTATGCATCCAATAAATGCTTTTGGAAGTGAAGAACAAAAGCAAAAATTTTTACCAAAACTTGCAAGTGGTGATTTTATAGGTTGTTTTGGATTAACTGAGCCAGATGCAGGATCTGATCCAGGTGGAATGAAAACTACAGCTAAAAAAGTTGATGGTGGGTATGAATTATCTGGATCAAAAATGTGGATTTCCAACTCGCCAATTGCTGATATTTTTATAGTATGGGCAAAGTCAGATAAACATGAAAAAAAGATAAAAGGGTTTATTCTTGAAAAAGATATGAAAGGCTTAAGTGCCCCAAAAATAAATAAAAAGCTTTCATTACGCGCTTCTATTACAGGAGAAATTGTAATGGATAAAGTTTTTGTTCCTGAAGAAAATATGTTGCCAAATGTTGAAGGTTTAAAAGGACCTTTTAGTTGTCTAAATAGAGCAAGGTATGGAATATCTTGGGGTGTTATGGGTGCCGCTGAAGATTGCTGGCATAGAGCCTTACAGTATACATTGGATAGAAAACAGTTTGGTAAACCATTGGCTTCCACACAACTTATTCAAAAAAAGCTTGCTGACATGCAAACTGAAATAACATTAGGACTTCATGCATCTTTAAGAGTCGGAAGACTTTTTGATGAAGAAAAACTTGCTCCTGAGGCAATTTCCATAGTAAAAAGAAATAATTGTGGAAAGGCTCTTGATATAGCAAGATTGTCAAGAGACATGCATGGAGGCAATGGTATACATGCAGAATATCAAGTTATGAGACATTTGATGAATTTAGAAACTGTTAATACTTATGAAGGTACACATGACGTTCATGCGCTAATTTTAGGTAGAGCTCAAACAGGAATCCAAGCTTTTTTTTAAATAAAGATTATTTATTTAAATCATCTTCGATATAGACTTTAATTATTTCTTCAAAGTTATTTTCAGCTTTAAAGCCTAATTCCATTGCTCTTTTAGTGTCTAAATTTCTTGCCCATCCTTGAACAATATTATCTATTTTAGGATCAATTTCATGTTTTATTAACTTAACTGTATCCTCACCAGCAACTTTTCTTAGTGCTTCAATTTGTTCTTCAACAGTTGCTGACAAACCTGGCATACTTAAATTTATTCTATTATTTAATTTCTTTGTATCAATTTCAGCTGCATGCAAGAGAAAGCCGGCTGCAGATCTTGGTGAAGCATGCCAATGTCTTACACTTGTACTAACAGGTAATCTCGCTTCTATTCCGTTTAAAGGTTCTCTGATAATACCAGAAAAAAATCCAGAAGCAGCCAAATTTGGTTTCCCTGGTCTGACGCAAATCGTAGGCAATCGAATAGAGATACCATCAACCATACCTTTTCTAGAGTAATCTGCTAGAAGTAATTCTGAAATTGCTTTTTGTGCTCCGTACGATGTTAATGGAGTTGTAAAAAAATCATCAGGAATTTTTTCAGGGAAAGGTGCACCAAAGACAGCTATTGAGCTTGTAAAAACTAATCTTGGTTTATAATCATCACCTAACTCTCTAATTGCTTCAAATAATTCCCAACTTCCTTTGGTATTAATATTCCAACCTAAATCAAACTCTTCTTCAGCTTGTCCTGAAACTATGGCTGCTAGATGAAAAATAATTTCTGGTTTAGAAGAAACTAATTTTTCACTTATTTCTTTTTTAGAAATATCTCCTGTGATTATTTCAACTTCAAAATTTACGTCATTTGGAAATGGAGGCTTAACTATATCAAAAAGTTTAAATTTTTTAATTTCCTTACCATTTATTGATTTTTTTATAATTAATTTATTTAAAAGTTTTTGCCCCACCATTCCAGCAGCGCCTAAAATTAAAACTTCCATTATTTCTCCTTAATTAAACATTGAATAATATGTAATAAAAAGCATAATTCAATTTTGAATAAAAGATAATTGAAAAATAAAAAAATGAAAAATTTAAACTTTGAAAATATAAATGTTTTACCTATTTTAGATATAGAAAAAAATGTTGATCCAGAAAAACTTATAGATGCTTTAATTGATGGAAAAATAAATACAGTAGAAATTACACTTAGAAATGATGAGGCTTTTGATAATATAAAATTTATTCGGAAAAAATTTCCTAATTTGATTCTTGGAGTAGGTACTATTGTAAACGTCGATCAACTTAAACGTACTATAGATATAGGTGCAGATTTTGGAATAAGTCCTGGTTTCGACACTGAAATTATTAAATATGCAAAAGAGAATAATTTTTCATACATACCAGGCGTTTCAACTGCATCAGAAATTATATCTTGTCTAAAATTTGATTGTAATTTTCTTAAACTTTTTCCTGCTGAGCCACTTGGTGGTATATCATATTTGAATTCTTTAAGTGGTCCATTTCCTGATGTTTCATTTTGTCCTACAGGAGGAATTAATAGCGATAATTATTTGTCATGGTTATCTCAAAAAAATGTTTTGTGTGTTGGCGGAAGTTGGATAGCACCAAAAAATGACAATAACTATGATAAAATTAAGAAAAGAGCATTAGGAGTTTTTAAATAATTAATGAGGTTCTGATGATAGATTTAAAAAATAAAGTTATAATGATATCAGGTGCTAATAGGGGAATTGGTTATGCAACTGCAAAGCTTCTCAAAGAAAAAGGATGCATTTTAAGCTTGGCTGCAAGAAATCCTGACGAAATTAAAGTAGTTGGAGATAATGTTTTAAAATGCATATGGGATGCTAAAGATAAAAAACTATCAAAAAATTGGGTGTCTGAAACTATTTCTCACTTCGATAAAATTGACGGTTTGGTTATGAATGCTGGTGTCGAACTTGGAGGTGATTTAGAAGGAGATAGTGAAGAAGAATTTGATGAAATGTTTGAAGTTAATTTTAAAGGCCCACTTAGACTTGTTAGAGAAACTTTACCTGAGTTAAGAAAAACAGGAGCTGGTAGAATTATTAATGTTGTCTCTCTAGCTGGGAAAAGACCAAGAAATCCAAAAATTTTGGGTTATTCGGCATCAAAATTTGCTGCAATGTCTTTAACCAATGCCATAAGGATTTCCGGATGGGATGATGGCGTTAGAGCTACATCAGTTTGTCCAGGAATGGTTAGAACAAGAATGACGGATGAAATTACTGTTCCTGATGGAGAATTCAAAATGGAACCTGAAGCTATTGCTGAAACTATATCATATGCATTGACTTTACCAAATAGTGCTGCAGTTGCAGAGATACTGGTAAATAGTAGATTAGAATCAATGTTTTAATATTGTAAACTATGAGAAAATCTAACAGAGGAAATGTTGATCCATTTATTGTAATGGATGTTATGGAAAATGCTAGGAAAGCCGAAGAAAAAGGTGAAGATATTGTTCATATGGAAGTTGGCCAACCTGGAACCGCAGCTCCAATAGAGGCACAAAGGCAGCTCATTGAAAAAATGAAAAATGACAGTATGGGTTATACTGTTGCTTTAGGAATTCCTGAGTTAAGAAAAAGAATTTCTCAATTATATGGTGATTGGTATAACTTGGATTTAAACCCTGATAGAATAATTATTACCTCAGGTTCATCAGCAGGTTTTATTTTATCTTTTTCATCATTATTTGATGCTAAGGATAGAGTTGGAATTTGTTCACCTGGATACCCAAGTTATAGACAAATATTAAAAGCACAAGATTTAGAAACTGTATTAATAGAAACAAAATTTGAAAATAATTTTCAGCCTTTTGCTTCAGATTTGAAAGGCTTAAATCTTTCTGGAGTTTTAATTGCCTCTCCAGCAAATCCAACTGGATCTATGCTAAATCACAACCAATTAGAAAGTTTAATTTTAAGTTCATTAGAGCAAAATATTTCTTTTATTAGCGATGAAATATATCATGGAATAGAGTATGAAAAAAAAGCAACAACAGCACTTCAAATAACTAATCAATGCTATGTAATTAATTCATTTTCTAAATATTTCTCTATGACAGGATGGAGAGTTGGTTGGATGGTTGTTCCAGAAGATCATATAAGACAAATTGAGAGATTAGCTCAAAATATGTTTATTTGTGCACCTCATGCAAGTCAAATAGCAGCACTTCATGCATTAGATTGTGAAGATGAATTAAAAAATAATTTAGATGTTTATAAGGAAAATAGAAAGTTAATGATAAAAGGTTTGAAGGATTCAGGTTTCACTAAAATATCCTCGCCCGATGGAGCTTTTTATATATATGCGGATGTAAGTAAATTTTGTAATGATAGTTTAGAGTTTGCTAATAGAGTTTTAAAAGAAGCTAAAGTAGCTATAACTCCTGGATTAGATTTTGATTCAAAGCGCGGCAATTCTACAATTAGATTTTCTTATGCAAGAAGCACTGAAGACATAATAAAAGGTTTAGAAAAACTAAATATTTTTATGAAAAATAATAAATATATTTAAGGTACTAAAACTGTAGCACCCATAGTTTCTCTTGCTTCAATTGCTCTATGTGCTTCGCTAACTTCTGAGAGAGGGTAAATATGATTAACGTTTGATTTAATTTTTCCAGTTTTTAAGGTTTCAAACAAATCATCAGCGCTTTTTACCAAATCCTCTTTTTTTTCCATGTAATGCATTATTGCTGGTCTAGTTAGAAAAAGAGATCCTCTCGTACCTAGTTCAACTACATCGACTGGCTCTGGTGCTCCAGAAGCATGTCCATATGCTGCAAGAATTCCCATAGGTCTCAAACAATCCATTGATCGTTTAAAAGTGTCTTTGCCTATTGACTCGTAAACAATTGGACATCCTTTTCCTTCAGTTACCTCTTGAACTGTTTTAACAAAATCACCTTTTGAATGGATAACTGTATAATCAGCACCAGCATCTTTGGCTTTTTGAGCTTTTTCTTCTGAGCTTACTGTTCCTATTATTGTTGCACCTAAGTGCTTAGCCCATTGACATAAAATTAACCCCATACCACCTGCAGCCGCATGTACTAAAATCACATCACCTTTTTTTACCTCATATGTTCTTTTTAGTAAAAATTGTGCCGTTAAACCTTTAAGCATTAGAGCTGCTAAATCATTATCAGATAAATTATTTAGATCATTAGGCACTTTTATTAATTTTTTAGCCGGGTAAACTCTTTTTTCACTATATGCTCCATGGGGTGGAAGGGCATAAGCTACTCGATCACCCTTTTTAAAATCAATAATATCTGATCCAATATCTTCAACAATTCCTACACCTTCTATTCCAAGAACTATAGGAAGATTTGGTACTGGCCACGGATGAGGCATGCCTCTTCTATGATAGGTGTCGATATAGTTAACACCTACAGCTGTGTTTTTAATCAATACTTCATCAAACTTTGGATCTGGAACATCAATATTTTCCCATTTAAATACATCAGGTGACCCTTTTTCGTATATAACAGCACCTTTTGTCATAGATTAGCCACTAACACATTTTTGTTCTTGATCACCTAATTTATCAATTCCAAGTTTCATAACATCTCCTGGTTTTAGATAAACTGGTGGTTGCATTCCCATACCCACTCCAGGTGGAGTTCCAGTAGCAATTACATCTCCCGGAAATAAAGTCATGAACTGGGAGAGGTAATGAACAATGTGATACGCGGAAAAGATCATTGTTTTGGTTGATCCAGTTTGCATTCTTTTACCATTTACATCTAAATACATAGAAAGATTTTGAATATCTTCAATTTCATCTGTTGTCACTAAATACGGACCAATTGGACCAAAGGTGTCACAAGATTTACCTTTAGTCCATTGTCCTGATCTTTTTATTTGGAAATCTCTTTCAGAGACATCATTGACTACACAATATCCTGCAATGTAATTTTTAGCTTCAGCTTCTGAAATATATTTTGCTTTTTTACCAATAATAACACCTAATTCAACTTCCCAGTCAGTTGCAGTAGAAGTTCTTGGTATTTCAACATTATCATTAGGACCAATAATCGCAGACGTTGCTTTTGAAAACAAAATTGGTTCTTCTGGAGGTTCTAGTCCAGTTTCAGCAGCGTGATCTGAAAAATTTAGACCTATACACAGAAATTTCCCTACCTTATTTACACATGGACCAATTCGAGGGTTACCTGTTACTTCAGCTAAAGATGAAACATCTAAACTTTTCAATTTATCTAAGCTTTCTGGCGAGATTGTATTACCATTTATATCATCTATTACATCTGATAAATCTCTAATTTTTCCGTTTTCATCAATTATTCCAGGTTTTTCTTCCCCAGAATTTCCAAATCTTAATAGCTTCATTTTTATCTCCTAATTTTTATATTACTTTTAATAAATTTAATAATTACATCGTTGCTCCAATTTGCCATGGAACAAACTCCAGATCACCAAGACCTTGTTTTTCTGATTTTGATTTTTCTCCAGAAGCAACTCTTACTAGAAGGTCAAAGATTTCATTTCCAACTGTTTCTATACTTTCATTATCTGTAACAATTTTCCCTGCATTTACATCCATATCTTCTTCCATATGTTGATACATTTCAGTGTTAGTTGCTATTTTTATAGATGGTGATGGTTTTGAACCAAAAGCTGAACCTCTGCCAGTTGTGAAACTTACAAGATTACAACCAGTGGCTATTTGTCCAGTCACTGATGCAGGATCATATCCTGGACTATCCATGAACAAGAAACCTTTGGATTTCGCCTTTTCAGCATAAAGTAAAACATCATTTAAGGGTGTTGTTCCTCCCTTTGCAGCAGCACCTAAAGATTTTTCTAATATAGTAGTTAAACCTCCAGCTTTATTTCCTGGAGAAGGATTATTGTTAAGACTTCCTTTATTTCTATCTACATAATCTTCCCACCATAATATTCTATCTACTAATTTATCACCAACATGTTTATTTATAGCTCTTCTTGTCAACAAATGTTCAGCTCCATAAATTTCTGGAGTTTCTGCTAATACTGCCGTGCCTCCATTTTTCACTAATAGATCTGCTGCATGACCAAGTGCGGGGTTTGATGTGATGCCTGACCATGCGTCTGAGCCACCACATTGAAGTGCTAAAGAAAGATGTTCAACTGACTGTACTGATCTCTTCAATTGATTGATTTCTGGTAACATTGAATGTATCCGTTTTATACCTTCTTCAATGGTTTTTCTTAAGCCTCCCATTTCTTGAATTGTCATGGTTTGAAAGAAAGGGTTTTCATTTAAATTA
>CACOVB010000021.1 GCA_902630555.1 uncultured SAR116 cluster alpha proteobacterium | reverse complement strand
GGTTTGTTCTTGATAAATGATTTATAAACAAAATAAAAACTTATTCCAACCATTACCAATGCTATTATAAATCTTGTAGTACTTTCCATAAAGAATAATGGCACAGCCAGAGCAAATACTGAAGCTGGAACGTAAACATTTGAAAATTTAGAGCCTTTTTCTGCATCTTGATAAAATGGAAAGATAACTGAAATTACTGCCATTATAAGGAAAAATAGTGACCAAGGTCTTAAAAAAAACAATAACAAATCATCACTTATACCTGTAGCTCTTGCTAAATTTAGCTCAGCTAACTTTCCTAAAACCACTCCCAAGATCATTGGAGCTAGAGGAAAACCTAATTTCTTCATGAAGTAACCAATCACTCCAAAAAAGAACATGACCCAAATATCAAAAACAACATTGTGTAACGCAAAAACACCGATAGCACAATATGCCAAAATTACTGACGCTAATACATACATTGGTATTTTTGTTACTAATAAAAATATTCTTAATGAAAAAGCTTGGAGACCAACCATGAAAAAATGAGCTACAAAAAAAGCTATGAATACTCCATATGCTAAAAGAGGCTCATCTTGTATAAAAGTTGGGCCCGGTATAATATTATGTATCATCAAAGCACCAAGCATTACAGCTGTAACAATATCACCAGGTATCCCGAGGGCCATCATCATAATAAGTGCTCCACCTGCAGTTGCATTATTAGCCGCTTCAGGTGCTACAATGCCATCATATTCACCTTTTCCAAAATTAGCTCTATTTTTAGATGCTTTTTTTGCTTGGTCGTAAGCTAATATATTTGAAATAGAACCTCCTGCGGCAGGTAAAATACCAGTAAAGATTCCAATAAAACTTGACCTAAACAAATTTATCCATCTTTTAAGAATAATTGCAATTGCTTGCCTATGCTCAACTCTCACTAATGTTCCAGATTTTTCCATTAGTGGACTCTTTGCTCTTTTATCGTCCTCTACATCAGTTAAAAGTTGAGAAAAAGCAAATAAACCAATTAACACTGGCAAAAATGCAAATCCCTGTTTAAATTCATCAAACCCAAATGTAAAACGGGCTACACCATTAATTTCATCTTCTCCAACTGTTGCAGCAAATAATCCTAATAATCCTGCAATTAGTCCTTTAACAATATTTCCACCGGACAAGCTTACAGTAATCGTTAATGCAAAAATGATTAAAGAAAAATAATCCCAAGGCCCAAATTCTAATCCTAAAAATGCCAATTGAGGTGCTAAGGCTACCAATATAACAGCACTTATCATTCCTCCAAAAAAAGAAGACCATAAACCTAATCCCAAGGCTAATCCTGGCTTTCCTGATCTAACCAAGGGGAACCCATCAAATGTTGTGGCTACCGATGAAGGGGTGCCAGGAATTCCAGTTAACATACATGACATTAACCCTCCAGAAAAACCTCCTACAAAAACGCCCAACATTGTAGCTAAGCCTTGAATAGCAGTCATTCCAAAAGTAAATGGAAGTGTTAAAATTACACCCATTGCAATTGTAAAGCCTGGAATTGCACCTGCTAGTATACCAGCTAAGGTGCCAACTAACATCAATCCTAACGTTACTGGATCAAAAACTATACTTGCAAATGCTTGTAGAATTACATCTATCATATTTTTACCAAATTCTTATAAGTTCCCCTTCCGGAAGAATAACCTTCAAACCAAAAGTAAAAATGGACCACATGACACCTATCGTAACAACTGAAATGATTAAATGATTAGTTAATTTTTTTACAGAAAACCCACCTAAAAAAGTTAACAAACCGAATACAAATAAGATGCCTCCTATAAGCATTCCTAAATATTCTAAAAATGTTAGAAAAAAAATAAACATGCCAAAACAAATTAAAGCATTTTTAAATTGCATATAATTAATTTTTGAAAGCGATCCTGCTTTAATACTATCAACTTTATTTGCAAAGGACTTTACTAACATTACAAGCGACATGATAGATAAGAGCCACAAAATTATCCTAGGCCAATAACTCGCTTTCATGCCTTGGTATCCTGGATCCTCAATATAATAACTGCTATTAATCATTATTCCACAGAAGATCAAAAGAAATATTGAAACGATTGTATCTTTGTTAATTTTCATTACTCATTGTGAAAGAAAAAAGAAGAGATAATCAAATTATCTCTTCTTTGAAGTTAAACTTAGTCTTTTCTTTTGTATACACCAACCTGCTTAGCTATTGGTTTCCAGTAATTATAAGTTGCTTGAAAATGCTTTTTGTAATCTTCTGGCCCCTTATAATTAATTAAGATACCTTTTTTATGCATTGCAGCTTTGAAATCTTTATCCATAGCTGCACCCTCAAACATTTTAGCGTAATGTTTAATTATTTCAGGTGATGTACCTTTAGGAGCGACTACACCTCTTTCAACTGCAAAAATAACATTGGCACCCTGTTCTTTAGCGGTTTTAATATCTGGTATTTGATCAAGCCTTGCATCATTAGTTACACCAAGCGCTTTTAACTTTCCTGCTTTAATAAACTTAATAGCCGCAGCCAAGTTAATCTCACCAAGTTTGATATTATCAGCAAGTAATGCTGTCATCCTTTGTTTAGTGCCGTCATAAGAAACATGCTTAAATTTTATTCCTGCTGCATCCTCAAGTAAAAGGAAAACAAACTGACTGGTTGATCCAAATGTACCACCAGCAGTGATGGTCCCAGGAGCTTTCTTTGCAGCTGCTACTAGCTCAGATAAATTATTATAAGGTGTATTAACATTTGCACCAATGATTGAAGGTGTAGATGTCACCATAGAAATAGTTTCAAATGCATCCCAAGTTATATCAATTCGACCAGTGAAATAGCTTGTAATTGCACTTTGGTGAATTGCAAATAATGTACATCCGTCAGGCTTTGCCTTTGATGCTTGTTTAGCACCTTTATTTCCACCTTGACCTCCAACATTTACAACTTGCAATTGTGGCTTTGCACCATTTTTATTTATTTTATCAACCATTTGTCTAAAAATTACATCAGTACCACCACCAGCACCCCAAGGCACTATCAATTTTGCAGTACCACATGGCATACTTGCAGAATGTGAAAAACCAATTGTTGTAAAAATTAAAGCTGTGGAAGCAACTATTAATTTAAACATTTTGTTAAAATTCATTAATCTCTCCATATATATTGTTTAAATAATCTTGATAAAATTTTGATGCTGTGTCAATTTTTTAGAGAAAAACTTCTATATAAAGTTAAGGATTATAAATTTTGTTAAATTTTACTACTAGACCTGAAATAACAGGTAACTTTGGAGTTGTTACAAGCACACATTGGATCGCTTCCGCAGTTGGGATGTCAATTTTAGAAAAAGGTGGAAATGCTTTTGATGCCGCAGTTGCTACAGGGTTTACCTTGCAAGTTGTAGAACCACATTTAAATGGTCCTGGTGGAGAAGTTCCAATAATTTTTTCAAAAAAAAATCAACCACCCAAAGTAATCTGTGGCCAAGGAGTTGCCCCCCAAAAAGCAACAATTGATTATTACAAGAATCTTGGCTTAAACGTTGTTCCAGGAAGCGGTCTTTTGGCAGCTGTTGTTCCAGGAGCATTCGATGCTTGGATGCTTTTACTACTAAATCATGGCTCTATGAAATTAAGTGACGTTCTTGAACCAGCAATATCTATCTCTCAAAAAGGTTATCCACTTGTGCCAAATATAATAAATACAATAAAATCAGTCAAAGATCTTTTTTTAGAAGATTGGAAATCTTCTGCTGAAATTTATCTGCCTAATGGAAAATTACCAAATACAGGAGATTTTTTTTCTAATAGAAAAATGGGTGAGACATATCAAAAAATAACTAATGCTTCCTCCTCATTTTCTTCTAATCGTGAAAAGCAGATAGAAAAAGCTAGAGAAATTTGGAAATCAGGTTTTGTCGCTGAAAGCATTCATAATTTTTGTAAAAATAACCACTTCATTGATACGTCTGACAGAAAACATAAAGGATTGCTAGATGGTGATGATTTGGCCAATTGGCAGGCTCATGAAGAAAAACCAAGATCTTTCAAATATAAAAATTATGAGGTCTTTAAAACTGATGTCTGGGGTCAAGGGCCTAGCTTCCTTCAACAGCTTGCAATTTTAGATCATTTTGATTTGTCAAAATTCAATGAAGATGCACCTGAATTTGTTCATATAGTTACAGAAGCAACTAAACTAGCTTTTGCAGATAGAGAAGCTTTTTACGGAGATCCAAATTTTGTAAATGTACCAATAGATTACTTGTTAAGTCGTAAATATAATATTGAAAGGGCAAAACTTATAAATGAAAAAGCTTCATTAGAAGTTAGACCAGGACATATAGAAGGTTTTGGTGGACCAGTAATTGTAAGGAAAAAAGGAGAAACAAAGGAATCAAATTCAAAATATGATATAGGAGAGCCAACCGTAGCAAAATTTGATGACCTCTCAACAAATTCTGATGGAAAGACCTCAGGCGATACAACTCATTTTGATATAATAGATCAATGGGGCAATATGGTAGCAGCTACTCCAAGTGGAGGATGGCTCCAGAGCTCACCAATAATTCCAGAACTTGGCTTTTGTTTATCAAATAGAGCTCAAATGTTTTGGTTAGATGAAAAATCACCTGCATCGTTAGCGCCAAAGAAACGCCCAAGAACTACACTATCTCCTTCTTTTGCTTTTAAAAACGACAGACCATATATGGTTTTTGGTACACCTGGTGGAGATCAACAAGATCAATGGTCTTTACATTTTTTTCTACGTCACGTTCACTTTGGTTTAAATTTACAAGAGGCTATTGATGCTCCAGGCTTTAGTACATTTCATTTTCCAAATTCCTTTTTTCCAAGAGAAACTGACATAGGAAGTTTATTTATGGAAAATAGATTTTCACAAAATACAATTAAAGATTTAAAAAGAAGAGGTCATAATGTTACTGTTGAAGCAGATTGGTCACTTGGAAGAATGACTGCCGCATCTATAAATAATAAAATCCTAAAAGCAGCTGCAAATCCAAGGTTTATGCAAGGTTATGCAATAGGGAGATAAAATGAAAATTGGAATTATTGGGTTTGGAGCAATAGGATTTGATGTCGCAAAAAAAATAGATCAAGAAAAAGATCAATTTCATATTATAGGAGTTCATTCCAGAACAAAAAATAAAATAATTGACAAAACGTCTTCATTTAATTCACCTTTAAGATATTTTAGTCTTGATGAAATTTGCAAAAAATCTGATGTAGTTATAGATTGCGCCCCTAAAGAAGCCTTTAAAGAAATTGTCCAGAAATGTTTAGATTATAAAACTAAATTAATTACAGTAAGTGGTGCTGGAATATTAGAAAATCTAGAAATAGTCAATAAAGCTAGAGAACATTCCACCCAAATATTTTTAGCATCTGGAGCTATTATTGGATTAGACGGGCTAAGTGCTGTTTCAGAAGGAAATGTTGATTATGTTAAAATGATAACAAGAAAACCTCCCAATGCATTAATTAAAGCTAAATTTGTTGTAGAAAATAAAATTAAATTAGAAAACTTAAATGAACCAAAACTTATATTTTCAGATAATGCATTTGAAGGAGCTAAAGCTTTTCCCGCTAACGTCAACGTAGCTGCAGCAGTTGGTCTAGCTGGAGTGGGTGCTAAAAAAACTCAACTTGAAATTTGGGCAGACCCAACTTTAACTAAAAACACTCATACAATTCTGGTGAAATCTGATAGCTCAAATTTTAAAATAGAAATTGAAAATATTCAATCAGTTGAAAATCCAGGAACAGGTAAAATCACAGCATTGAGTGTAGTAGCAACTTTAAGGGGTATGATAAGTTCATTAAAGGTTGGCACCTAAAATAAATTGGCACAATGCTTGCAAATTTAAATAATGGACCCAATTTCACTTATTTCTTTACTTTACAAGATTTCTATATTTTCTCCTAAAATAAATACTAATGTAGATGAAAATAAAATTAATCAAAAAAGCAGAACTGAAATCATAGAATTGTATAGATCAGCTATGAAAAATAAAAAAAATAACGAATATTAAAATTTGTTTAACCTATTTTATTTAAATTGTCTTCGTAAATACTCATATTCAAATGACAAGTTTCTAACAAACTTGTATTTAACTTTTTCTTCTTTCCAAGTTTTATAAATTCAAAAAATATATGCTCGTGTTCTGTCATTAATTTTTTTTCCATATCTACAAGCATAGATGCCTTAAATGGGTAATCAGACTTGAACAAAAGGTCTTCATGCAAATTTTTAGATTCAGTTCTCAATTCATATCCATTTTCTTTTGATATATTAATGCATTCATTCCAAAGATTTTGAATAAAGATTTTTCCATTAGATTTTGTATTTATATTATCTATACTTGTCTGAAATAAAGTAGTTGCACCCGCAATAGTTGCAAGGAAAATCCATTTTTCCCAAATGTCCTGGTTTATATCTTCACTCAAAATTGTTTGAAAATCTGCTTTACGGCATAACTGATAGAAATTATTTGCAATTTCTTCATTTCCCGTATAACGAGGGCCAAAGCTTAATCGTTTTATTTTACCAACATGTTTTATTTCACCAGGAGCATTAGTATTTGAACTAACGTGAGCGACACCACCAAAAACATTTTCTTTTTTAAATGCTTTTTCTAATTTATTGATATGTGCCTGACCATTTAAAAGAGGAATTATAACAGCATTTTTTTGGCTAGGTTTCAAATCAGCAATTGCTTCATCTAAATCATATGCTTTGCATGAAATGATAACTACATCGTAATTTATCTTAAGATCCTTTTTTGTTATTAAAACTGGATTTATTTTAAAATTTCCAAAATCACTTTGTATTTTAATTCCACGTTCTGAAACCAATTTTTTAGTATTTTCTCTTACTAGAAATGTCACATCACAATTTGTTTTCTGCAAATGTGCACCAAAAAAACCACCTAACCCACCAACACCTAATATTAAAATTTTCATTGCAAACCCTCAGTTAATAAAATTATTCTTTTGTAATTCTTCAATTTTTCTCAAAATTTCTTCATCAAGACTACCGAGCTCATATCCTTCTAATGCTTCCTCAAGATGCGAAATTTCCGCAAGTCCAATTACTATAGTAGACATATTATCATTTGATAACCCATATCTTAATGCTTTTTGAGCTTTAGTTCCTTGAATATCTCTCATAATTAAGTTGATTTTTTCAACTCTTTTATTTAATTCTGTTTCATTAATTCCAAATGTAACAGGTATTTCTCTTCCATGTCTTTTATCAGTAGCTAAATAACCAGCAGCATAAATTCTAATATTCATTAGGCCCATATCTTTCGATATACAATTATTTATTAAATTTGAAAAATCATGATCATTCCATTTTCCTGGCGAACTGAAAGAAGCACTTGGATTTAATAAATTATAGTAAATCTGTGCAACATCAAAACAATCACTTAACACAACTTCATTAATGGCATCAATATCACCTAAAGCCGTTATTCCAATAGATTTTATTCTTCCATCAGATTTAAGCTTTTCCATAGCATCAGCTACACCACCTTTTTTTAATATATCTTTTGCAGAAAAATTATCTTTATCACCAATACTTTGTATACGATTATGAAGTTGATATAACTCCACAAAATTTCTTTGAAGCCTTTCTAAAGATGCATCAATTTTTCGGTCTATCTGGGATACAATGCTTTCACTACTGTTAGGGTCTAATCTAGCCTTTGTAGAAATTTGAAATTTATCTTTAGAAAATAATGGCAAAAGATCACCTATATTTTTTTCAGATTTTCCTTCGCTATAAGATTCAGCTGTATCAATCCAATTAATACCTTTTTCTGATGCCAACGAAAGCGCTTTGTGCATTATTTCTTTATCAGGATCAATTAATATACCCCCTACCCAGCCACCGCCGAATGTGAGCTGTGAAATCTTAAATTCTGTTCTTCCAAATCTGCTAATTTTCATGTATCAATAACTTTCAATTCATACTTTAAAATAAAAATTAATTCATGCCAAGCAATCAAAAAAACACTTATTTTTATTTTTTTATAGGTTGTGTTTGTTCATCTCTTTCAGCGATGCTTGGAGGAACAACTTTTGTATTTACAAGAGCTTTAGTAACTTCTCTTGATCCGTTAGTCATAAGTTTTGTTAGATATGGGCTTACTGGTCTTTTATTTTTAATTTTTTTTTTTATTAGTTTTAAAAAAATAATCTTTCAAAAAAATGATCTTATATACATGGCTTTAATTGGGATATTTATGTTCACACTTTTCCCTGTATTTATGGCTCTTGGTTTGGAAATTACTACATCATCTAGAGCAGGACTTTTATATGCAACAATGCCTATTTTTACCATAATTATTGCCTGTCTTTTTAAAATAGAATCTTTTTCACTTTCAAAATTGATTTCTGTTATCATTGCCTTTTCAGGAGTTTATTTTTGTTTAAGTGAATTTATAGATCCAACAGCACCACACCCCATCAAAGGAGACATTTTAATGACAATTGGTGTGATTTCTGCATCAGTTTTTACAGTTTTTTCAGGAAAGTTTTTAAAAAAATATGGGAATGTAAATGTGTTAATTTTTACATTGTTTTCAGGATCTGTATTAACGATGTTAATTTGTCTTGTAGTTGGAGAAAAAATATCAAATGTTCTATTTCTGACTGATATAAATTATTTATACCTATTAATGTTAATTATACCTGGTGGTATTTTAATGATGTATTTATGGGGGAAGGCTTTACAAATGATTTCACCGACACAGGCCTCTATAACACTTGGGTTCAACCCTATTAGTGCAACTATACTGGGTCATTTTATATTAAATGAAATAATAAGTTCTAGAATATTTGTTGCTATAGGGCTAATAATTATTGCTATATTTGTTTCAAACTGGAAATAAAAATCTACTTTAATTTTGATTTCAAAATTTTATTAACTAAACCTGGGTTTGCTTTGCCTTGAGAAACTTTCATAACTTGTCCAACAAAAAAACCAAATAGTTTATCTTTTCCGCTTAAATATTCTTTTACTTTATCTTTATTTTCATTGATTACTTGATCAACAAAAAATTCAATAGCACTATCATCTGTAACTTGTTCTAAACCCTTTTCTTTAACAATCATTTTTGGTGACTTAGATGTAGCGAACATTATTTCAAATACATCTTTAGCAATTTTTCCAGATATTGTTTTATTTTCAATTAATTCTACAAGTTCATTTAGATAGTTTGGAGATATTGGATTTTGATTAAATTGAATATTATTTTTCTTTAACAACCCGAAGAGCTCTGAGGTCATCCAATTAACGACTAGTTTACCATCTCGATTTTTTGCTGAATTTTCATAATAGTGCACATATTCTTTTTCTTCTGCAATAACATTAGCGTCATATTTTGTTATGCCATATTCAGAAATCAATCTTTCTACCAATTGATCTGGTAATTCAGGCATGTCACTTCTGATCTCACTAATCTGACTATCACTAAGTTCCAATGGCAAAAGATCTGGGTCAGGGAAATATCTGTAATCATGAGCATCTTCTTTACTTCTCATCGATCTAGTTTCACCAGTTGAGGTGTCAAATAACCTTGTTTCTTGATCAATTACGCCGCCATTTTCTAATATTTCAACCTGCCGTTCTGCTTCATATTGAATTGCTTGAGAAATAAATTTGATTGAATTTAAATTTTTAATTTCACATCTTGTTCCTAAATCACCGTTTGGTTTTCTCACTGATACATTGCAATCAGCTCTTAAAGATCCTTGTTCCATATTACCGTCACACGTTTCAATATATCTTAATACTGTTCTAATTTTTTTTACATATGAGGCAGCTTCTTCAGGCGATCTTAAATCTGGTTTAGAAACAATTTCCATTAACGCCACTCCTGTTCTATTTAAATCTATAAAAGATTTGCTAGGATGTTGGTCATGCAACGATTTACCTGCATCTTGTTCGAGATGAATTCTTTCAATTCCTATAATTTTATCTTCACCATTGGCATCTGTAATTTTTAAACTACCCTCACCTACAATTGGATATTTATATTGACTGATTTGATAACCTTGAGGCAAGTCAGCATAAAAATAATTTTTTCTATCAAAAACAGAGTACTTATTTATCTCAGCATTTAGAGCTATTCCTGATTTTATTGCCTGCTTTATGCATGTTTCATTAATTACAGGCAACATTCCTGGCATCGCGGCATCTACTAAAGATACATTATGATTTGGGTCTTTACCAAATTCAGTAGATGCTCCAGAAAAAAGCTTAGAACTACTTAATACTTGAGCATGTATTTCTAGACCTATTACAATTTCCCAATCACCAGTTTTCCCAGATATATAATTTGAGTTTTGACCAGCATTTGTCATGACGCAACTCCATTTGGAGTATCTTTAAAAGATGCACAAGATTCTATCACCTGAGCAACATTCAAAAGACCTTGTTCATCAAAATCTTTTCCTAATATCTGAATTCCAACAGGTAATTTATTTTTATCAAGTTTAATCGGCAATGAAATTCCAGGTATTCCAGCTAAAGAAGCTGGCACAGTGAATACGTCATTTAGGTACATAGTCAACAAATCTTGCGTACTGCCAAGTTTAAAAGCCGTAGTCGGTGTTGTTGGTGTTACAAGATAATCAACTTGTTTAAAAATTTCATCGAATTCATTTTTAATTAATCTTCTTACTTTTTGAGCCTTTAAGTAATAGGCATCGTAATAACCTGAAGACAACACATAAGTTCCAATCATAATTCTTCTTTTAACTTCGTCACCAAATCCTAAATTTCTTGTATTTTCATACATTTCATCTAAGCTATTCCCATCAATTCTAGCTCCATATCTTACTCCATCGTACCTCGCCAAATTGCTTGAAGCCTCAGCTGGCGCAACAATGTAGTAAACAGGTAAAGAGTATTTAGTTAAAGGAAGTTTTACAGGTATAATTTCAGCTCCATTTTCTTTTAAGAAATTTATAGTCATATCTTTTGCGTTTAATATGTCAGATGAAATCCCATCACTGTTATATTCTTCTGGTATACCAATTTTAATACCTTTGATACTCTTACCTAGATCATTATAAAAATTAGGGACATCTTTATTTGATGAAGTTGAGTCTTTAGGGTCGTAACCACTCATAACTTGAAGCATTAATGCGGCATCAGAAACATTCCTAGTTATTGGACCCGCTTGATCAAGTGATGAAGCAAAAGCAACAATCCCCCATCTTGAACATCTTCCATAAGTTGGCTTTAGGCCTACAACTCCACAAAATGCTGCAGGCTGTCTTATTGAACCACCTGTATCTGTTCCAGTAGCTGCTAAAGCAGCTTTAGCAGCAACCGCCGCCGCAGATCCTCCGGATGATCCTCCTGGAGTTCTTTTTTCTTCGAAATTCCATGGATTAATAACCTCCCCTTTAGCCGCAGTTTCGTTACTTGAGCCCATTGCAAATTCATCGCATGAAAGCTTTCCTAAATTAATAGCACCTTCTTTCCAAAGATTCTGAGTTACAGTACTTTCATAAGTTGGAATGAATTTTTTTAAAATTTTTGAAGATGCAGTAGTTTCTATACCCTTAGTGCAAAACATATCTTTTACTCCTAAGGGAATTCCCTCCAAAAACCTCTGGCTCCCATTTAAATAATTTTGATCAGAAATTTTTGCTTGTTCGAAAGCTTGATCAAAACATGTGGTTAGGTACATATTCAAATCTTTAGTTTTTTCGATAGCATTAATATAAGTTTCTACTAATTCCTTAGTTGAAAATTCTTTTTTCTCTAATAGAGATAGGACTTCACTTATACTAAATTGCAATAAATTACTCATCTATTCAATAACCTTCGGAACTACAAAATATCCACTTTTCTTTTCAGGAGCATTTTCTAAAACATCATTATTTTTATTTCCATCATTCACTACATCTTCTCTAATTGGCAAATTATGTCCTGTAACTGAACTAAGTGGATTAACACTTTCAGTGTCAACCTCATTAAGTTGTTCAATAAAACCTATAATTTTATTTAAATCTTCTATTAGCTTATTTGATCCTGCTTCATCAATTGGAATTCTTGATAATTTTCCAAGTTTTTTTAATGTATCCAGGTCGATTTTACTGTTATTACTCATACATTTTTATGATTTTAAAATTTTTATTTTTTGATACCATCTGTTATGCCTATCTGCAAGCATGAAGATTTTTTAATAAAGACAAATCATCATAAAAATTTGTTAGGAATTGATCATGGATCTAAATTAATAGGCATAGCAATATCTAATAAAGAGCTTTTCATAGCTACACCATTAACAACAATTGTAAGAAAAAAACAAAACATAGATTTTAATGAAATACTTAAAATAATTAAAGAAAAGGATATTGGTGGAATTGTTGTCGGGTTGCCATTAAATATGAATGGAACTAAAGGGCCACGTTGTCAATCTGTAGAGACATTTTTTAGAAATTTTTTAATATTTCATGATATACCTCTGCTCTTTCAGGATGAGAGAATGTCATCACAAGCTATTGAAAAAATTTTTATATCTCAGGATGTAAGTAGAAAAAAAAGATCTTCCAACATTGATAAACATGCAGCATGTTGGATTTTACAATCTGCACTAGACTTTTTAAAAAAAAGATAGTACTAACTAATTTTTAATGAATAAGATTCATAAAATTAATAAAAAACCTCCTCCGATAGCAATTCTCAATTCTAAAAACCTCTTATCCATAGAAGGTATGAATAAGTTAGAAATAAACTCTTTGTTGGATAGAGCAGATTATTTCGCAGATTTAGATCCTTTAAAAATAATAAAGACTCTCAATGGTTATGTTATTCTTAATGTCTTTTTTGAAAATTCGACAAGGACTAGAGTATCTTTTGAATTAGCAGGAAGACGTCTAGGTGCAGAAGTAATTAACATCTCAGTTGACAAATCTTCAATAAAAAAAGGTGAAAGTCTTCTTGATACAGCAAACACCTTAAGTGCGATGAAACCTAATTTGTTAATAGTTAGACATCCAGAAAGTGGTGCCCCAAAACTTTTTTCTGATTACTTAAATTGTAGTATTGTTAACGCTGGAGATGGCAGACACGAGCATCCAACACAAGCTCTTCTAGATGCGCTAACTATAAGAAGAAGATTAGGCAGAATAGAAGGCTTAAAAATAGCTATTTGCGGTGATATACTTAATAGTAGAGTTGCAAGATCTAATATACATCTACTCACAACTCTTGGTGTTGAAGTAAGATGTATAGCACCACCTACCTTAATGCCAAAAAGTTTAGAGAACCTTGGTGTAAATTGTTTTAATAGTTTAAAAGACGGGATTAATAATGTTAACGCAATTATGTTACTAAGGTTACAAAATGAGAGAATGTCAGGAACCGAATCTCCCTCAAAAAGAGAGTATTACAGATTTTATGGTCTTGATGAAGAAAAACTTAGAATGGCACATCATGATGCAGTTATTATGCACCCTGGACCAATGAATAGAGGAGTTGAAATAGCATCATCTCTTGCAGATAACGAAGATAGAAGTTTAATAAAGACACAAGTTGAAATTGGTGTCGCTATCCGCATGGCAACTATTGAAGCAGTTTATAATGCACAAAAATAATAAGCCAATTCTATTAAAAAATATTAGAGTAATCGATGCATCTCAAAATTTAGATCAAGAGATGAATATTACTGTAAAAAATGGAATCATTTCATATTTTGAAAATAGTAAAAAAAATATTCCATTTAATGAAAAGGATTTCAGGTCTGTCAATTGCAAAGATAAAATTTTATCCTCTGGCATTTTTGACTTAAGAGTTTATTTAAATGAAACGAATAATGAAAATGTTTCAATTTTAAAAAATGCAGCAGTTAAATCAGGAGTGTTGAAAATGGGAATTTTGCCATTCCAAAAACCGCTTCTTGATAACCCTGTTATGATCGAACATTTAATTGAAAAAACAAACTTTAATAATGATAAATTTTTTTATCCCTATGGAGGGGCAACTAAGGAATTAAAAGGGAATGAAATCGCAGAATTAGGTTTAATGGCTGAAGTCGGCGCAATTGGATTTACAGATGCGCCTAATTGTATACAAGACTCTCTTGTGATGAGAAGAGTTATGAGTTATGCAAAAATGCTTGAAAAACCTATTCTTCAAAATCCGGAAGATAGATCTCTAGCTGGTCTAACAGCTAGTAACTCCACAACAATTCAAGGTGAAATGAATGAAGGAGAAGTTTCAACGAGATTAGGGTTAGTTGGAATTCCTTCATGTGCTGAAGTAATGATAGTCGAAAGAGATTTAAGATTAGCAGAACTCACAGGTGTACATTATCATGTGTCAAATGTTTCTACTAAAGAAACAGTTGAAGTTATAAAGAGAGCTAAATTAAATGGTATCAAAATAACATGTGATACATCACCACCATATTTTAGTTTAAATGAATTAGAATTATCAACTTATGACACATCTTTTAAATTATCCCCTCCTCTTAGAAACGAGGAAGACAGAATTGCAATTCAAAATGCTATTTTTGATGATACAATTGATGTAATTACATCAGATCATAAACCAATGTCGAATGATACAAAAATTCTTCCTTTTACTTCAGCTTCTACAGGTGCATCTGGAATTGAAACATTACTTCCACTAACATTAAATTTGCTTAATAAATCAGATGTCTCAATAATGAATATTTTAAAAAAAATAACTTTGAATCCATCAAAATTATTAAAAGTCGAAATTTCTAAAATCAAATCAAACGAAAAGGCTAACTTCATTATATTTGATCCTAATGAACAATATTTAATTAACAAAGATCTCTTGCAAACTTCTCCAACACCATTTCACGGCAGGCCTGTTCAAGGGAAAAATTATATGTCCATGATGAATGGTGAAATCGTTTTTGATAACCTTGATTTGTTATAAACTAATATGACTGAATATTTTATTCTATTTCTAATTTTCATTATTTGTTATTTAATTGGATCCATTCCATTTGGTCTAATTCTTACTAAATTATTTGATAACAATGATTTAAGGAATATTGGAAGTGGAAATATAGGAGCTACTAATGTTTTAAGAACAGGAAATAAAACATTAGCACTTTTAACTTTAATACTAGATTTATCAAAAAGTTTTATTCCATTATTTATTCTTTTTAAATTATATCCATATCCAATAATCAATGATTTTTTTAATCTTATAATTGTTGATAAAATATTTTTGATTTTAGTATTTGGTTATTTTTTTGTTTTAGGACATTGTTTCCCAATTTGGCTTAAGTTTAGAGGTGGAAAAGGAATTGCAACTTCCTTAGGTGTCATATTATCAATAGATATTTTTATAGGTTTATGTTTATTAACTATTTGGATTTTAGTATTTTTAATTTTTAAAATAAGTTCTTTATCTGCACTAATTTCATCGACAAGTTTCCCAATTTTAATTTTTTTTAAATATGAAAAAGTAAATTTGTTATATTTATCAATTATTTTAACTATATTTGTTTTTTTTACACATAGGGAAAATATAATTAGACTTTTGAAAAAAGAAGAAAAAAAAATTTAAATTAATATTGATATATTTTTAAACCAATGGTAATTGGCAAAGAATTATGGAGTTTAAATGAAGTTAGTTATTGTTGAATCACCTGCAAAAGCTCAAACAATAAATAAATATCTTGGTAATAACTATAAAGTTGTAGCATCTATTGGACATGTTAGAGATCTTCCAAGAAAAGATGGTGCAGTTGAACCAGAAAAAGATTTTCAGATGTCCTGGGATCAACCTTTAGATAAAAAAAAGGTGATTAATGGAATAATAAAAGATTTAAAAGATGCAGAAACTCTAATTTTAGCAACTGACCCCGATAGAGAAGGTGAAGCAATCAGTTGGCATATCAATGAGATCTTAAATGAAAAAAAAGCATTAAAAAGCAAACAAGTTCAAAGGGTTGTTTTTAATGAAATTACTAAGTCATCTGTAATAAACGCTATGGAACATCCTAGAGACATAAACTCTGAATTAGTTGATGCATACCTGGCTAGAAGAGCATTAGATCATTTAATTGGTTTCAGAATATCTCCAATTTTATGGAGGAAACTTCCAGGTTCCAGATCAGCGGGCAGAGTTCAGTCAGTAGCTCTTAGATTAGTTTGTGAAAGAGAATTAGAAATTGAAAAATTTATTATTGAAGAATATTGGACTATTTCAGGAATTTTTGAAAATTCAAGTAGTGAAAAATTTTCTTCTAGACTAATTGAATTTGACCAAAAAAAACTTAAAAAATTTGATATACCAAATGAGGAACATTCAAAAAAAATATTAGATGAAATAAAAAAACATAATTTTTATATATCAAATATTGAAAAGAAAAGAGTTAAGAGAAATCCTATACCTCCTTTCACAACTTCGACACTGCAGCAAGAAGCATCTAGAAAACTTGGTTTTAGTGCTTATAAAACAATGAGAGTAGCTCAAAAACTTTATGAAGGCATAAATTTAAATAAAGAAACTAGTGGTCTAATAACTTGGCTGCGGCTATTAAGTTTATTAAAGCAGGAAAGTTAAAAGCGCTTGGTGTAACTAATGATGCAAGGCTTGATCAAATACCAGATATTAAAACCGCTAAAGAACAGGGTGCCAATGTTATTTTTGCAGTTGAAAGAGGTGTAGTCGCTCCTAAAGGTACATCACCTGAAATAATTAAACATTACGCTAAAATGTTTGAGGGTGCAGCTATGGATAAAGATTTCAAAGCTGCAATGCATAAAAAAGGTATCTTAATTAATTATAAGGGGCCAGAAGATTACAAAAAGCATTTTCAAGCAACTTATAATTACTGGAAACCAATAGCTAAGCAGGTTGGTGTATACAAAAGAAAAGACTAAGTTTAACTTCAAAGAAGAGATAATTTGATTATCTCTTCTTTTTTCTTTCACAATGAGTAATGAAAATTAACAAAGATACAATCGTTTCAATATTTCTTTTGATCTTCTGTGGAATAATGATTAATAGCAGTTATTATATTGAGGATCCAGGATACCAAGGCATGAAAGCGAGTTATTGGCCTAGGATAATTTTGTGGCTCTTATCTATCATGTCGCTTGTAATGTTAGTAAAGTCCTTTGCAAATAAAGTTGATAGTATTAAAGCAGGATCGCTTTCAAAAATTAATTATATGCAATTTAAAAATGCTTTAATTTGTTTTGGCATGTTTATTTTTTTTCTAACATTTTTAGAATATTTAGGAATGCTTATAGGAGGCATCTTATTTGTATTCGGTTTGTTAACTTTTTTAGGTGGGTTTTCTGTAAAAAAATTAACTAATCATTTAATCATTTCAGTTGTTACGATAGGTGTCATGTGGTCCATTTTTACTTTTGGTTTGAAGGTTATTCTTCCGGAAGGGGAACTTATAAGAATTTGGTAAAAATATGATAGATGTAATTCTACAAGCATTTGCAAGTATAGTTTTTGATCCAGTAACGTTAGGATTGATGTTAGTTGGCACCTTAGCTGGTATACTAGCAGGTGCAATTCCAGGCTTTACAATTGCAATGGGTGTAATTTTAACACTTCCATTTACTTTTGGAATGACTGCTATTCAAGGCTTAGCTACAATGTTGGGCGTTTTTGTAGGAGGTTTTTCTGGAGGGTTAATGTCATGTATGTTAACTGGAATTCCTGGCACCCCTTCATCGGTAGCCACAACATTTGATGGGTTCCCCTTGGTTAGATCAGGAAAGCCAGGATTAGCCTTGGGATTAGGTTTATGGTCTTCTTTTTTTGGAGGAATGATAAGTGCTGTTATATTGGTAGCCTTAGCACCTCAATTGGCATTTTTAGGATTAGAATTTGGGCCTTGGGATTATTTTTCTTTAATCATTTTTGCATTAACGATTACTGTAAGCTTGTCCGGTGGAAATATTGTTAAAGGACTAATTGCAGGATTATTAGGATTATTTGCTGCAACAGTTGGAGAAGATGAAATTAATGGTGTAGCCCGTTTTACATTTGGGTTTGATGAATTTAAACAGGGATTTGCATTTTTGCCAGTGTTAATTGGTTTATTTGCTTTTTCTCAACTTTTAACTGATGTAGAGGACGATAAAAGAGCAAAGAGTCCACTAATGGAAAAATCTGGAACATTAGTGAGAGTTGAGCATAGGCAAGCAATTGCAATTATTCTTAAAAGATGGATAAATTTGTTTAGGTCAAGTTTTATTGGAATCTTTACTGGTATTTTACCTGCCGCAGGAGGTTCTATTTCAAATATATTAGCTTACGACCAAGCAAAAAAAGCATCTAAAAATAGAGCTAATTTTGGAAAAGGTGAATATGATGGCATTGTAGCACCTGAAGCGGCTAATAATGCAACTGCAGGTGGAGCACTTATTATGATGATGGCCCTCGGGATACCTGGTGATATTGTTACAGCTGTAATGCTTGGTGCTTTGATGATACATAATATTATACCGGGCCCAACTTTTATACAAGATGAGCCTCTTTTAGCATATGGAGTATTCATAGCTTTTTTTGTAGCTCATTTTTTCATGGTTGGTCTCCAAGCTTTTTCATTAAGAATATTTTTATTAGTAACAAAAATACCAATGTATGTATTAGCGTCAGTAATTTTGGCATATTGTGCTATCGGTGTTTTTGCGTTACACAATGTTGTTTTTGATATTTGGGTCATGTTCTTTTTTGGAGTGATTGGTTACTTCATGAAGAAATTAGGTTTTCCTCTAGCTCCAATGATCTTGGGAGTGGTTTTAGGAAAGTTAGCTGAGCTAAATTTAGCAAGAGCTACAGGTATAAGTGATGATTTGTTATTGTTTTTTTTAAGACCTTGGTCACTATTTTTCCTTATAATGGCAGTAATTTCAGTTATCTTTCCATTTTATCAAGATGCAGAAAAAGGCTCTAAATTTTCAAATGTTTACGTTCCAGCTTCAGTATTTGCTCTGGCTGTGCCATTATTCTTTATGGAAAGTACTACAAGATTTATAATAGCATTGGTAATGGTTGGAATAAGTTTTTATTTTGTTTATAAATCATTTATCAAGAACAAACC